>CAUZTZ010000009.1:0-29151 GCA_963582805.1 Alphaproteobacteria bacterium | reverse complement strand
TGATGCGTCCGAACACCAAAATCTCGCCGGCCAGCAGGCGCCCGCCCGGATGCACATGGATGTTGGTTTGCCGCCGGAGGCGCGCGCCGTCGAACAGGATGGTTTCCTGGGGCAGGTATTCCAGCCAGGCGCCGTCACCGGCGTTCAAATCGACGTCGATCACGCAGTCCTCGCCGGCCGAGCGATAGACTTTCTCGGCGGCTTGGGCGACGGCCATGGCGGCGCTGCCGGCCTCATTGGTGATGGTGATGGCGAGATGATCGCCGCCCACCAGCCCGCCGGACGTGGTCACCAGGGCGGCTTGCGCAATGTCGCCCAAGGCCGGCGCCGGAAACAGGACGCGCAACGGCTCGTGCTGAAATAGATGGGCCAGCCGGGTTTGGCCATCGCGGTAGGCGAAGCCTATCTCGGCGCGGCCATCGACCTTGGCCTTGGGCGCCTCAAAGGCCTTGGGCGCCTCAAACGGTGAGGTAGCGTCTAACATCGGCTTCCACCATCTGGGCGGCGTCGCCGTCCATCACCACCTCGCCCCGGTCCATGACCGCGTAGATATCGGCAAGGGCGCGGGCAAAATCGAAATATTGTTCGACCAGCAGAATGGCCATGTCGCCGCGATCGGTCAGCAGCCGGATCACCCGTTCGATATCCTTGATGATCGACGGCTGGATGCCTTCGGTGGGCTCGTCCAATATCAGCAATCTCGGCCGGGTCACCAGGGCGCGGGCGATGGCCAATTGCTGCTGCTGGCCGCCGGAAAGATCGCCGCCGCGCCGGGCCAGCATTTCCTTCAAGACCGGGAACAATTCGAATATCTCGTCGGGCACGTGGCGAAGGCTGCGGGGCAGCGCCGCATAGCCGGTCTGCAAATTTTCCAGCACCGTCAGCAGCGGAAATATTTCACGGCCCTGGGGCACATAGGCGATGCCGCGCGCCGCCCGGTCATAGGGATTGAGGCCGGAGATGTCTTCGTCTTCCCAGAGCACGGCGCCGGCGCGGATCGGCTGGTGGCCGGCGATGGCGCGCAAAAGGCTGGTCTTGCCGACGCCGTTGCGCCCGAGAACACAGCTTACCTTGCCGATATCGGCGCGGATGGCAACCGATTTCAGCGCCTGGCTGGCGCCGTAGAAAAGATCGATGTTCTCAACTTGCAGCATCGTTAACCCTTGGTATCAGCGCCCCAAATAAACTTCGATCACGGTCTCGTCGTTCTGCACTTTTTCGAGCGAGCCTTCGGCCAGCACCCGGCCTTCGTGGAGGACGGTAACACGGCTGTCTAGGGCGCGCACGAATTCCATATCGTGCTCGACAACCACCACCGAATGATCGCCGGCGATGCGTTTCAGCAAGATCGCCGTCTGTTCGGTTTCGGCGTCGGTCATGCCGGCGGCGGGCTCATCGACCAGCAGCAAATCCGGCTCCTGCATCAACAGCATGCCGATCTCCAGCCACTGTTTTTGGCCGTGGCTGAGCGATCCGGCGTCGGCGAAGCGGGCCTCTTCGAGGGCGATAATCTCCATCACCTCGTCGATGCGGTCGGCTTGCGTGCCCGAAAGTTTGAACAAAAGCGAGGCGAACACATCGCGCCCGCCGGCCAGGGCCAGTTCCAGATTATCGAAGACGGTGTGGTGCTCAAACACGGTGGGTTTTTGAAACTTGCGGCCGATGCCCAGATTGGCGATGCGCGCCTCGTCCAAGCGCGTGAGGTCCGTGATGCCGTTGAACAAAACCTTGCCCCGGTCGGGCCGGGTCTTGCCTGTCACCACGTCCATCATGGTTGTCTTGCCGGCGCCGTTGGGCCCGATGATGGCGCGCAACTCGCCGGCCAGCACATAAAGGCTAAGGTTGTTGAGCGCCATGAAGCCGTCGAAGCTGACGGTGACGCCATCCAGATAAAGGATCGTGTCCGGCGATTGTTCCAGCGATAGTTCCGGCGATTGTTCCGGCATTTGGCTGGCGGCTTCGGCGGCACTCATGGCGCGCCGCCCAGATTTTGGCGCACCCGGCCGATCAGGCGGGCCGCGAAGGCGCGAAGGTTCGCGCCAACATTAAAGGCCGGCACCGTTCCGACGATGCCCTTGGGCAGGAAGATTGTCGAAAGGATAAACAGGCCGCCGAGGGCAAACAGCCAAAATTCGGGCAAGGCGCCGGTGAAATAGGACTTGGCGTAGTTGACCAGCACCGCGCCGAGGGCGGCGCCGTAAAGGCTGCCGCGCCCGCCGATGGCCACCCAGATGACGATCTCGATGGAATTGGCGGGGGTAAACTCGGACGGATTGATGATCCCTACCTGGGGCACATAGAGGGCGCCGGCGATACCGGCCAGCATGGCCGAAATGGTGAACACGAAAAGCTGGTAATATTCCACCCGGTAGCCGAGGAAGCGGGTGCGGCTTTCGGCGTCGCGGACCGCCACCAGCACGCGCCCGAGCCGGGACGAGATGATATAGCGGCAAATAACGTAGCCTATCGCCAACGCAATCGCCGAGGCGATAAACAGGCCAATCCGGGTGTTGTCGGTTTGCAGATTGAAGCCCAGCAGATCCTTGAAATCGGTGAGCCCGTTATTGCCGCCGAACCCCATATCGTTGCGGAAAAAGGCGAGCATCAGCGCAAATGTCAGCGCCTGGGTAATGATCGACAGATAGACGCCGGTGACGCGGGAGCGGAAGGCCAGCCAGCCAAACAAAAAGGCGAGCGCGCCGGGCACCAGAAACACCATGATCGCGGCAAACCAGAAATGATCGAAGCCGAGCCAGTACCAGGGCAGCTCCTTCCAGTTCAGGAACACCATGAAATCGGGTAACAGAGCATTGCCGTAGACGCCTCTGGTGCCGATCTCGCGCATCATATGCATGCCCATGGCGTAGCCGCCGAGGGCAAAAAAGGCGCCGTGGCCGAGGCTGAGGATGCCGCAATAGCCCCAGATCAGATCGACGCTGAGCGCCAGCAGCGCAAACGTAAGATACTTGCCGAACAGGCCGACGAAAAAGGTCGACAGATGGAACGGCGAGCTTTCCGGCACCCACAGGTTAAAGACCGGCACCACGATCACTGCGAACAACAAGATGGCGAGCATCACCTTGCCGCCGGTGTCGGTCAAAAGGAACGCAAAGCCGGAGCGGTTTTCCGGGGCAAGCATGTTGGCGCCCATGGTCCTAGTTCTCCACGGCCCGGCCCTTGAGCGCGAACAGCCCGCGCGGGCGCTTTTGAATAAACAGGATGATCGCCACCAGCACGAATATCTTGGCCAGCACGGTGCCGGTAAAGGGCTCCATGAACTTATTGACGATGCCGAGGGAAAAGGCGCCCACCAGGGTGCCCCAAAGATTGCCGACACCGCCGAAGACCACCACCATGAAGCTGTCGATGATGTAGTTCTGGCCCAGATTGGGGCTAACATTGTCGATCTGGCTGATGGCGACGCCGGCCATGCCGGCGATGCCGGAGCCGAGCCCGAAGGTGAGCGCGTCGATCAGCCCGGTGCGGATGCCCATGGACGACGCCATCGCCCGGTTCTGGGTAACGGCGCGCATCTGTAATCCGAAGGCGGTTTTTTTGAGCACGATCACCAGAGATAGCAGGACCATAAGCGAAAACGCGATGATCCACATGCGGTTGAAGGTCAGTACCAGCCCGCCGGTGACTTCGACAGCGCCGCTCATCCAGGACGGTGAGCCGACCTCCTGGTTGGTGGGCCCGAAGACGGTGCGCATCAGTTGCTGCAAAATCAGGCTCAGCCCCCAGGTGGCCAGCAAGGTTTCCAGGGGCCGCCCATAGAGATAGCGGATGACGCCGCGCTCGATGGCGATGCCGAAGGCGCCGGCCACCAGGAACGCCGCCGGGATGGCGACCAGGATGGAAAAATCAAAGGCTTCGGGAAAATAATTGCGGAACACTTCCTGGACCATGAACGTTGTGTAGGCGCCGATCATCACCAATTCGCCGTGCGCCATGTTGATGACGCCCATGACGCCGAAGGTGATGGCCAGGCCAACGGCGGCCAGCAGCAATACCGAGCCGAGGCTGATGCCTTGAAAGATGGTGCCGACGCCGTTCCAGAAGGCCAGCCGGCTTTCGATATCGATAAGCGCCTCGGCGGCGGCGTCGCGCACCGCTTGGGACGCCTTGGAATTGGCGATACTGCCCAACAGCGAGCGCACTTCGGGCACAGCGAACGTGGATAGGGTTGTGATGGCGGCCAAACGCTCGGCCTCGATTTTGGATTTGTCGAGGGCAATGGCAGCGCGGGCCATGACCAGGCGCTCTTTTACCTTGGCCACCTGTTCGCGCTCGATGGCCTGCTCGAGCACCGGAAGGGCGGAAAGGGCGCGGGATTTGAACACCGCGTCCGCCGCCGCCCGCCGTTTGTCCGGGTCTTTGGCGAGCAAGGTCAGCCCGCCAAGCACGCCGCGAAGGAGCTTGCGAAGGCGGTTGTTGACGCGGATTTTCTTGATTTTGGATTTCTTGGACTGGCCGATTTCCTTGGCCGTCAGGGGATCGGTCAGCACATAAACGGCGCCGCTTTTTTTGGCGATCAGGATTTTTTTGTCGGATTTCCGGAAATAAAGATTGCCGCCGAGGAAAGCGGTCAAGGCGTCGGCGGCGCGCTCGTCGCCGCTTTGCGCGATCACGTTGATGGCGGCGATTTTGCCCTTGGTGTTGGCCTTGGCCAGGGAGTTAAGGGCGTCTTCAAACGCGCCCGCCTGGGCGCTGGCGGGTGCCATCCATAGACCGCCCAAGAGGATCGCAAGGACAGCCAAGACGGACTTCACGCAAGGCGAAAATATGGATTTGGATTTGGTCAACGCTGCCACGCATTTTGACTTAAGTGTTGGCCCGCCGGAACACTTGGGATGCGCCGGCGGGCCAATTGGATCGTCGATAATCGACGTTATTTATCGGTTAGCCAAGTCCTAGTTCATGAACTTCGGCTTCTTGCAGTTGCCGCAGACCCAAGGATAGGTCCAGTCGGCGGTCAGCTTGGCGCTTTCGGGAATGAAATTGCTCCAGGCATCGCCCTTGACCACGCCTTTGGTCCTCCAGACGGTTTCGAACTGGCCGTCGGCCTGCACTTCACCGATCAGCACCGGCTTGGAGAGGTGATGGTTGGTGTTCATCACCGCCACGCCGCCGGTCAGGTTCTTGAATTTCTGGCCGTACATGGCCTGGCGGACGGCGTCGACTGTGACCGAGCCGGCCTGCTTGGCGGCCTGCACCCACATGTTGAAGCCGATATAGTGGGCTTCCATGGGGTCGTTGGTGACCCGCTTCTTGTCCTTGATGAAGGCATGCCAGGTTTTGATGAATTCGGCATTCTCCGGCGTCTCGACGCTCATGAAATAGTTCCAGGCGGCCATATGACCGACCAGGGGCTTGGTGTCGAGACCGGCCAGCTCTTCCTCGCCGACGGAGAAGGCGATGACCGGAATGTCTTCGGCCTTGATGCCCTGGTTGGCGAGTTCTTTATAGAACGGCACGTTGGCGTCGCCGTTGATGGTGGAAACCACGGCGGTCTTTTTGCCGGCCGAGGCGAACTTTTTCACCGAGGCGACAATGGTCTGCCAATCGGAATGACCGAACGGCGTATAGTTTTCCATGATGTCCGCATCCTTGACGCCCTTGGCGTGCAGGAAGGCGCGCAGGATTTTGTTGGTGGTGCGGGGATAGACGTAATCAGTGCCGAGCAGGACCCAGCGCTTGGCTTCGCCGCCGTCCTCGCCCATCAGATATTCGACGGCCGGGATGGCTTGCTGGTTCGGCGCGGCGCCGGTGTAAAAGACGTTGCGGGAGCTTTCCTCGCCTTCATACTGAACCGGGTAGAAGAGCATCCCGTTCAATTCCTCGACCACCGGTAAGACCGATTTGCGGCTGACCGAGGTCCAGTTGCCGAACACCACGTCGACTTTATGGACCGACAGCAATTCGCGCATTTTTTCGGCGAAAAGCGGCCAGTTGGAAGCGGGATCGACGACCACGGCTTCCAGTTTTTTGCCCAACAGGCCGCCCTTTTTGTTCTGGGCGTCGATGAGCATGAGCATGGTGTCCTTCAGTGTGGTTTCACTGATGGCCATGGTGCCGGAAAGGGAATGCAAGATGCCGACCTTGATGGTTTCGGCGGCCTGGGCGGCGCCTGCAAACATCGATCCTAGTGCGATTACGCTTGCCCCGGCGAGTATGCGAAATTTGGTAAACATGAGATTCTCCACGAAAAAGGTTGTTGTCGCTGCCCCCTGTTAATGGCAAGGCGCGTGCCAAGTTCGTGGTCAGACGGCGCAGAATTTTTTATTCTAATGAAATCAATAGGATAGGAGGGAAATTGTCCGACATGCCGGCAAATATTCTGATCAATATCCGATTAATAAATGATTAATTATTATGCAAATTAGAAATATGTATGTTTTTTAATCAAAAATATTCGGTGAAATTCCACTCAGGCAGCCGCAATCTACAAAAACTTGCCGGTCTCCAGCCAGTGGGCGCATTCTTCGCCGACCTCGGCGATGGCGCGGGCCTCGTAGGCGGCGATGTCGTCGGCGGTCAGCGTGTCCCGCCAACGGTCGTTGGTGCCCTTGTTGACGAACGATTTGGCGCCGCCTTCGAATAGGATGCCGCCCAGGGGCGTGCTGAGGGTGGCGTTATTTTTCATGTAATCGAAGGTGCAATGGTGGACCATCTGCTCCCATTTGTCCTCGATCACCGGGATCTCCAGAAATTCGCCGATCTTGCGCATCTGGCCTTCCATGTCGTCCACCAGGTTCTGGAAATGCAGGAAATAGACATTGGGCAGATCGTGCGCCTCCCACCAGGTGCGGATGTTTTCCCAAAACGGCCAGAACGGGGCGCCGTCGCCGTTGAACCAGTCCAGGTAATATTCGCGGGTGTCCGTGGTGCGCGGCCGGGCCAAGCGCGGGCCGACCTCGGGCAGCGCATTAAGGCTGTCATAGGCGAGATCGTTGAGGGCGAAATGGTGGTTATACTGGCTCCAGGCGCAGTCGCGGCCATCCCGGGCGATATAGATAAATTTGACTTTGGGATCGAACACCATGGCGTCTAGGGGCAAATGGGTCTTCAAGAATCGCCGATGTTCCTGGGCCTCCACGGCGGGCAGCTTTTCCGGCAATGGCGGCAGCCGGAAATCCAGCCAAGGCGACATGTCGCCGATCGGCAGGCCCTCGGTCTCGCCTTCGAATATGAATTGGGCGACGATCTGCTGCACCCAGGTGGTACCGGCCTTTTGCCAGGTGCCGATGATGATATCGTCGTCGCGAAAGGCAAAGTCATTCCAATAGGTGGAATCCATCGCCCAGTTCAAAATCTCCCGCGACTTTTGCGGCCATTTGATATCGCTATCCATTGAGCCTGTCTCCCTGATAATTCGCGCAAATTTTTTATCGGCAATCCCGATTTCTTCAAAGCAACGGCGGTCGAGGCCTAGCTGGCCAGTTGGGCCGCCGGGTAACTACCCCCTTGCCGTCTGGGTGATCACGTTCAGCAGCGCCGGATCGCCGTCGGCGACGCGCTTCAGGCCGCGCTCCAGCGCCGGGATCAGCTTTTCCGGGTCCTCCACCTTTTCGCCGTAACCGCCGACCGTCTCGATGCCCTTTTCATAATCGGGCGACGGCGTCAGTTCGGTGACCGGCATGGCGTTGGCCTTGGAGGCGTGGCCATCGGGATAGACCGCCAGGGTCGCTGCCCGCACCGCATGCCATTGGGAATTGTTGCTGATCATGTTGAGCACCGGCAGATTATGGGCGCGCGATACATAATGGGCGGCGATCGGCACGCCGAACATATAAGAGCCGTCGCCCATGGCGGCGATGACTTGGCTGTCCGGTGCCGCCAGCTTGGCGCCAAGGGCGGCGCCGAGGGAACGGCCGAGGCCGCCGGCGCCGGAATTGCCGAGCAGGCGGCCCGATTGCTCGAACTGCAAATAGGGCATCGGCACGCCGATTTCATTGACCATAATTGTGTCCGCGTCCTTGACCTCGTTGATGCATTGGGCGGCCCACACCGGATGGATCGGGAACATGGAGCGGGTCTCTTCGATGCGCGCCGCTTGGCGCTCCAACATGGCGTCGCGCAGCTCTTTAATTTCGGCGCGGCGCTTGTCGATGATCTTGGACTTGGATTTCAGCTTCGGGCCCAAGGCGTCGTTCAATAACGGCAGGGCGGCGGCGCTCGATCCGGCGAGGGCCAGGTCCATGGGCCAGCCCCGCGTGGGGTACCGGGAATACATGGGATCGACGGCCATATGGATGATTTTGGTATCGGGCGAGGCCGACATGGCCGACGGTATCCACGGCACCTGGGCATCCATGACGATGATGACGTCTGCCCATTCCAGCAATGCCTTGGTCGGCATGCCCAAATTCATCGGATGGCTGGTGGGCAGGTTGAGGGCGGTAAGCTGGCAGACGGCGATGGCGTGATCTTCGGCAAGCTGGGCGAGCGCGCCAAAGGCGGCGGCCGAATCCCGGCCCGTGGTGCCGGCCGCAATTAGCACCCGCTCGCCGGCGGCGATCATGTCGGCGGCCTGTTCGATGGCTTCGGGGGCGGGCGCCGTCGGCAGATTGCCGGGCCCGCGGCCACGCACCCCGGCGCCGGCGCTGACCGCCTCGCCGGCCAGAACCTCGCGCGGCAGGGTCAAATACACAGGGCCCTTGGGATCGCTCATGGCGATATCGACGGCGCGCCCGACGATGTCGCCCGCCGGCTGGCCATGGCGCAATTCATAGTCCCATTTCACATATTCGCGCAGCATTCCGCCCTGATCGAAGCTCTCCTGACCCCAATGGATGACGCCGTTGCGGGATGCGGGATTTCCGGTCTCGGTGATCGGCGTGCGCCCGGCGGCCAACAGCATGGGCACGTTTTCCCGCGACGCATTCATGACACCGCAAGCCGCATTGGCGGTGCCGACGGTCACATGCACCATGACGGCGGCCATCTCGCCGCAAGTTTCCCAATAGCCCGCAGCCATATGGACGGCGACATTTTCGTGAGGGACGATCATAAACTCGGGCACTTGGCGACCCATCTCGCCGGATTTGGCGAGGCCTTCGATGAGCGGCGCAAAATCGGTGCCGGCATTGGCGAAGACGTAGCGGACCCCTTGGTCGCTGAGGGCCTTCAAATAAGCCTCGGCGACCGAGGTGGTTTCTGCGCGCGTGTCGTCCATGAAATTTCTCCCCATTTCCGCCCCGCCCATGGGTTCGGGCGAGCCGATCATATTCATGATGCGGGCGCCATGATGCGCTGCCCCGGCCCTGGCGGCAAGCCCGGGCGCTTGATTTTGAACATTCGAGGCCCTAACACTCGGGCCAGGTAATTCCCTGTATCCTTGAGGAGGGCCGGCCAGTGACCATGCTATTGCTCAACCCATTCCGCGGCACCAACGAAGGCTGGCAGGCGGCGCTGCAAGAGGCCGTCGATGGTTTGGAGGTGCGTATCTGGCCCGACGTGGGCAACCCCGATGATATCGAATATATCATGATCGGGCGCATCGATCTGGCCGAATTGCCGGAACTGCCGAACCTCAAATTGATGGTATCGCTCTATGCCGGGGTCGAGGGTCTGCTCGCCAATCCCAATCTCCCCGAAGCGCCGCTGGTAAAGGCCGAACCGATGACCGGCGATTCCTCGCTGACCGAATATGCCGTCACCCACGTGCTGCGCCATCACCGCAACCTGCCCGCCTATGCGGCGCTGCAGGCGCGCCACGAATGGAAAGGTCTGCCCCACAAGCGCGCCGCCGAGCGTTGCGTCGGCTTTCTCGGCTACGGATTGCTGTCGAAACCGATGGCCGATCTGCTCGGCTATATGAACTTCAACGTCATCGCCTGGGCGCGAACGCCGAAGCCGGACGCGCCCATAAATGTCTTTCATGGGCCGGATGGCTTCGATGATTTTCTGGCCGCCGCCGAGATTGCCGTCAACATGCTGCCCTTGACGACCGAGACCGAAGGCATCCTGGGCGCTGCCGCCTTTGCCAAAATGCCGGAAGGCGCCGCCGTCATCAATTTGGGGCGGGGCGCCCATGTCATCGATGCCGATTTGATCCAGGCGCTGGATTCGGGGCATTTGGCGGCGGCTACTTTGGACGTCACCTCGCCGGAACCCTTGCCGCCGGAAAGCCCGCTCTGGGATCATCCTCAGGTTACCATCATGCCGCACGTGGCGCGGCGGCCCAACATCTCCGATTCGCTGCCGCTGATTGTCGAGAACATACATCGCGTTAATGATGGAGATCCATTACAACAACTGGTTGATCGTGCCGCCGGCTATTGAGGCGCGATTACCAAAAATTGATATTATATTGGTGCCATTCGCTTCGAAAATGGCATACATTGTGGATTCCCCGAGTTTCTCGGGGTATTTGGTGATCGAATTTCTCAATATTTGTTTGTTTTCAGTCGGTTGTTAATTTTGGATGCTAAGGGTTTGTAAATTATTTCGACGCCTAATCGATACCACGCCCGTCGGGGGCGAACGTTAGTTTGATTTATTGGGGAATGATCCGTGGCGCAAAGTGCCCAAGAAGCGAAAAAATCGAGACAGGATAAGCGGCAGCTCAACGACGAAGACGAGGGCCGCGAACTCCGCGTCGAGGAACGGCGCAAGCAGCGCCTGAAGCAAGATGCCATAAAGCGCGCCAAGCGGCGTAAGCGCATGGTCAAAATGTCGCTGGCCTGGGTCGGCATCATATTTGTCATCTTTCTTAGCGCGACCTGGTTTTCCGGCGATCTGGTTTCCTGGATGGAATCATTCGGCTGATCTTCCGTGATCCGCCGTTTGCCCATTGACAGGGGCCTTTTGGCACCCTATTTTCGCGCCCGCTGCTGACCGGTTGGCGGCAATTTTTATTTTAAGAGGCGTATTATGAAAGTCCGCAATTCCCTGAAATCAGCCAAGCTGAGGGAAAAAGGCTGCCGCATCGTCCGGCGCCGGGGACGGCTGTTTGTGATCAACAAACGGCACCCGCGTTTCAAAGCCCGCCAAGGCTGATCCCGGTTCACCGTCAATTTATTGCGATAGCGCCCGCTAAGGGACGCTTGAGCCTTTTGCCGCGCCCGCAAATTCACCAGAGCGGTTCCCGACAAATAGGAACCATTTGACCGGGATGATTTTGCCCCCACATTTGTCCCAAGTGCGCAAGGAGCGCAACCCATGGCGATGCATTGGCATCGGCAAAGGCGTGCGACGACGTCCACGCATCGAAAGCACCCGGCCTTCGGTGGGTCAAATCGGCTCCCCGGGGGCGTTGCGGCCCTTGCCCGATGGATCCGCATCGCGCTGCGCACCGCGCCTACCCAGAAAACCGATTTGTTCCCATCAAATTGATTCCTATTTGTCCGGAACCGCTCTAGACTTGCGTTGCCGGGATATGGCCCGGCGCAACGACGGATGATTGAAGGCGCCCATGCAACTGCCTGAACCCGATGCCGATATCCTGGGCCGGCGCGATGCGATTATCGCCGGGCTCACCGCGTTGTTTCCGAAACATAGGGTGTCCGATCACGTCATCCATGAAACCGCCTCGATGCGCGTCTTTGAATGCGATGGTCTGTCCGCCTACCGCCAGCTTCCCCTGGTGGTGGTGTTGCCCGAAACCACCGAACAGGTATCGAAGGTGCTTGAATTTTGCCACCAGGGCGGCGTCAAGGTGGTGGCGCGCGGCGCCGGCACGTCTTTGTCCGGCGGCGCCTTGCCGCTGGCCGATGCGGTGGTCCTCGGCCTCGGCAAGTTCAACCGGATATTGGATATCGATTACGCCAATCGCTGCGTCGTCGCCGAGGCCGGCGTCGCCAATATGGCCATCACCGACGCGGTGGCGGCGGACGGGTTCTTCTATGGCCCCGATCCGTCGAGCCAGGTGGTCTGCTCCATCGGCGGCAACATTGCCGAAAACTCAGGCGGCGTTCATTGCCTGAAATACGGCCTCACCACCAACAATGTGCTGGGCCTCAAGATGGTGCTGATCGACGGCCGCGTGGTAGAGATCGGCGGCCGCCATCTGGATTCCGGCGGTTATGATTTGCTCGGCGTGATCACCGGCTCGGAAGGCTTGCTCGGCGTGATCACCGAGGTGACGTTGCGCATCTTGGCGTCGCCCGAAGATGTCTGCGCATTGTTGCTCGGCTTTCCGTCTACCGCCGCCGCCGGCGAATGCGTCGCCGCGATCATCGGCGCCGGCGTCATTCCGGCGGGCATGGAGATGATGGACCGGCCGGCCATTCACGCCACCGAAGAATTCGTCCATGCCGGCTATCCCCTGGACGCCGAGGCGTTGTTGATTGTCGAGTTGGACGGTCCGGCGGCGGAAGTGGAATATCTGGTCAGGCGGGTGCAGGATCTGGCGCAGGATGCGGGCGCCAACTATACCCGCATCAGCCAGAACGATGCCGAGCGCGAGCGTTTTTGGGCCGGGCGCAAAAATGCCTTTCCCGCCGTTGGCCGCATCTCGCCCGATTATTACTGCATGGACGGCACCATTCCGCGCGCCCGTCTGGCCGAAGTTCTGGCCCGCATATCGGAATTGTCGAAACAGTACGGCCTTAGCGTCGCCAATGTCTTTCACGCCGGCGACGGCAATCTGCACCCCTTGATCCTGTATGACGCCAACGTGCCGGGCGAATTGGAAAAGACCGAAGAATTCGGCTCCGAGATTTTGCGCCTTTGCGTCGAGGTGGGCGGCGTGCTGACTGGCGAGCATGGGGTCGGCGTCGAAAAGCGCGACCTGATGGGCGTCATGTTCACCGACATCGATCTGGAGCAGCAGCAGCGCATCAAATGTGCCTTCGATCCCGATCAGCTCTTGAATCCCGGCAAGGTGTTTCCGGTGCTGCATCGCTGTGTCGAGTTGGGCCGCGCCCATGTGCATGGCGGCAAAATCCCCTTTCCCCATTTGCCCAGGCTATAGGCCATGCAAGGCTTTCATCCCGAGACCGAGAGCCAGGCCGCCGACGTGGTGCGCGCCGCGCTGTCGGAAAACCAGGCCATCCAGGTTACCGGAAACGGCTCCAAGCAAGGCTGGGGCGCCCCGGTGGCGGCAGAGGTTGCGCTTGGCCTGTCGGCGCTGAGCGGCATCGAATGTTACGAGCCGGAGGAATTGGTGCTCACCGCCAAGGCCGGCACCGCCATGGCCGAGATCGAGCAAGCGCTGACCGAAAAGGACCAAACCCTGGCGTTTGAGCCGCCCGATCTTGGCCCCCTATACGGCGGCGGCGCCGATTCCGGCACCCTCGGCGGCATCATCGCCTGTAACCTGTCGGGTCCGGCGCGCATTCGCTCGGGCGCGGCGCGCGATCATGTGCTCGGCCTGGATGCCATCGGCGGGCGCGGCGAAATATTTCATTGCGGCGGCCGCGTCGTCAAAAACGTGACCGGGTTCGATCTTCCCAAAGTCATGGCCGGCTCGTTCGGCACCCTCGGCGTGATGACATCCATCACCGTCCGCGCCTTGCCGCGCGCGGAAAAATTGCGCACGGTTTTGATCTTCGGTCTCGATTGGGAGCGGGCAGGCGAAGCCATGGGCGCCGCGCTTCGCAGCCCCCACGATATCAATGGCGCCGCGCATCTGTCGGCGGGCGCGGCGGCCTTAAGCCAAGCGAGCTATGTGTCGGGTGCGGGCCAACCGGTCACGGCGCTGCGCATCGAAGGTCCGGGCCCGTCGGCGGCGGCCCGATGTGCCGCGTTGCGCGCGCTTTTGGCGCCCTTCGGCGAGACCGAGGAATTGCACGGCCATAATTCCGGGCTCCTGTGGCGCGAAGTGCGCGATGTGGCCGCCCTGTTGCCGGCTGCGGGGAATTGTATCTGGCGGCTATCGGTGCCGCCGGCGTCGGGGGCCGTGGTCACCGAAACGCTGATCGCCGCCACCGGCGCCGAGGCGTTCATGGATTGGGGCGGCGGCCTGATTTGGCTGTCGCTGGCGCCGGGGCTGGACGCCGGCGCCGGGGTGGTGCGCGCCGCCATTGCCGAATGCGGCGGCCATGCCACATTGATGCGCGCGCCCGAAGCATTACGCGCCGCCGTCCCGGTGTTCCAGCCCGGGGACGCGATCACCGAACAGCTCGCCGCCCGCCTGAAGGGCGTCTTCGATCCCGCCGGGATATTCAATCCCGGGCGCATGAACAAGGCGGCTTGAAGGCCGTGCGAACCGAATTTTCCGCCGATCAGTTGCGCCGCCCGGAAATCGCCGAAATGGAATCAATTTTACGCAAATGCGTCCATTGCGGATTTTGCCTGACCGCGTGCCCTACTTATGCCGAGACCGGCGACGAGCGTGACAGCCCGCGCGGGCGCATCTATCTGATCAAGGACATGATCGAAAGCGGCGCCGCGCCCAGCAAGGGCGCCGCCAGTCATGTGGATCGCTGCCTCGGCTGTCTGGCGTGCCAATCCGCGTGCCCGTCGGGGGTCGATTACGAGCGCTACATCGACATCGGGCGCGCCCATTTGGAAACGGTGCATACGCGCGGCGCGCCCGACAAATTGTTGCGCTGGCTGTTGTCGGCGGTTCTACCCCATGCCAGGCGCGCAGCATTTTTGTTTAGCCTGGGCCGGATGGCGCGGCCCTTCCTCGGCATTCTCGGCGGGCGTCTGGCGGGCATGGCGGCGCGTATCCCGGCGGCAACCCCGCGCGGCAATATTTATGAGCGGAAGCAGAGTTTCAGCGCCGACGGCAGCGCTCGCCTGCGCGTGGTTCTGGCGCCCGGATGCGTGCAACAGGCGCTGCGCCCTTCCATCAACGATGCCAGCGTGCGTATTTTGCGGCGGCTCGGCGCCGAGGTGGTGATCGCCGGCGATGGCGCCGGCTGCTGCGGCGCGCTCGATCACCATATCGGCAAAGACGCCAAGGCGCGCCAATTTGCCCGCGCCAACCTGGCCGCCTGGACGGCGCGCGATGATGAACAGAGGATCGATTACATCGTCACCAACGCCGCCGGATGCGGCACCCAGATCAAGGGCTACGAGCGCCTTCTGGGCGGCGGCGATGCGCAAGCGGCGTCAATGGCCGCCCGCGCCCGCGATGTCACCCAGGTGCTGGCCGAACTGGGATTGCCCGCCGGGACGCCTAAACGCCTGCCAGACGTCATCTATCACGACGCCTGCTCGTTGATGCACGGCCAGGGCATCACATCCGAGCCTCGGCAATTGTTACGGGACGCCGGCTTTACGGTGCGGGAAATTCCGGGAAAACATTTTTGCTGCGGCTCGGCGGGCAGTTATAATCTTATGCAGCCCGGGATGGCCGCCAAATTGCTGACGCGCCGGCTGCGCGCAATCGATGATGCGGTTGCCGGAATTGCGGATCGATGCGTGATCGCGACCGGCAATATCGGCTGCATGGAACAGTTGGCTTCGCAGACGGACATACCAGTGGTGCACACCGCCGAGCTTTTGGATTGGGCTACCGGCGGGCCGCCGCCGTCCGGATTAGAGCCGCTCTAGAGGAGGCATCATGAGAAAACTTGGATTGTTGGTGCTGCTGGCCTTCCTGAGCGCTGCTGCACCAGCCTTGGCGGCCCAGGACGATGGCCGCCTGGACGGGCTGTTCGAGCGGCTTCGCAACACCGCCGATGCGGGCGAGGCGAGCAATCTGGAAACCAGAATTTGGCGCATATGGCTGCGCTCATCGAAACCGCAAGTGAACGCTTTGATGGAAGGCGGCATTCGCCGCATGGATGGCGGTGAATTGGCAAAGGCCCGCGATGTCTTTGCCGAGATCACCCGTCTTGCCCCCAAATTCGCGGAAGGCTGGAATAAGCTGGCGACGGTGAATTTCCTGCTGCGCGATTACAACGCCTCGGCCCTGGACATCGCCCGCACCCTCCGCCTGGAGCCCCGCCATTTCGGCGCGCTTTCCGGGCTGGGCCTGGTGAATATGGCATTGGACCGGCCGGGCCGGGCACTCAAATCCTTTCGCGCGGCGTTGAAAATCCATCCCCACATGCAAGGCGTCCGCTCGAACATTTTGCGGCTGAAAAAGCGCCTGAAGGAGGAGGAGATATAGGGGTGCGGTAAGTCCTGTTTGACCGCTATCGAGGCGCTATCCCGCTGCGCTGAACCCTTCGGGCTATCGTGAACAATCTCGCCCAAATTACGATCTCCAGGTGCCCCGCTATACCAAAATCGTCTATCGCTACCATCCGATCGCCGATTATCTGGAACCGCTCTAAAGACCGAGAATTCCGAACACGCCCGGACCCCTCGATGGTCCGTTTGTCAATTGCATCATATTTTCGACCAGACCCGAGCTCATCTGCGACAGAATGTTGATATTGTTAATGGTGAAGCGCATCTTCAAGGCCGATGCCCTATTGACCGCCGCGGTCGCGTCGAGCTCTTCGTCCATGATGCGCCGGCGCTCGTCATCCAATTGGCGGACTTTTTCATTGACCAGTTGCACGTTGCTATCGATGAGTGTGGCATCGGCGGTAATCGGCGCGCCGCGCTGGGCGACCGTATCGACGGCGGCATCGATATCATCAATGGCTTGTTGGATCGCCGCGTCGTCGGCGAAATCGCTATAGAATTCCGAGGTCAGCACGCCGATGCCGCCCTGCACCACGGTGCCGCTTAAGGAGCCTGATCCGCCGAACTGGACGGCGCCGGTGTCATGATCATAGCTGGTCACGGTCAGCCCTTCGGCGGACATCGTGCTTCCGGTGCGCTCGCCGGTGCTATCCGATTTGAACTGCACATAGTCGTTGGTGGAATCGTCGTAGCGCCAGAGAAAGCCCTCGGCGTCCTCGATATTAAAGTGGGTGCCCATATAGACGCCCTCGATCATCACCTGGCCGCCACGCTCGGACGTGGCCGAGAAGATATCGTCGGTGGCAAATCCCGGACCCGACGTGTTGCCGATCAGATTAACGTTGCGGACGCCAATCATCTGGTTGGCGCCATCAACGCGGCTGTTGAGATCGGCGAGCTGGGAATTGAACGCGGCCGCGCCGGCGGTGCGCGCCGCAGGGTCGGTTGAACCCAGCAGGGATTGCAGCCCGGTCTTCATCTCGCCGAGTATGCGACTGGCCCATTCGATGGCGGTTTTCGCCTTGGTGGCGGCAGTGACGTTGTCGGCGACCCGCGCCTTGAAGCGCAACAGCTTGGCTTTCTTGCGGTTGGCTTCGACCAGATCGGATCGCTCAAAATTGACCGCCTGTTCGCGCCGCTCGTCTTCCATGCGGGCGACCAATCGCTGCGTGATCATGACCAGCGAATCCATGGAATTGAACTGGTTGCGCGAAAGCTGGGCCGAAAGAACGTCGTTGATGGATCCAATCTGCATGGCCTGACCTTAACGCCCGGTTATTACCGTCCGGTAAACGAAATGTTGAATGCCGGGCGCCACTGGTGGCTTTCTAAAGCCTGAGAATATGTTTTATGCTGGCCGCAGCATTTGCAATCCACCAATCAGGGAGCCGGAACCATGAGTGAAAAAGAGATCGCCGTCATCGTCGGAACAGGGTCGGGATTAAGCGCATCGCTGGCGCGGCGCTTCGCGGGCGCCGGCATGGATGTTGCCCTGGCGGCCCGCAATACCGATAAGTTGAAAGACCTGGCCGATGAAACCGGCGCCAAAACCTACGCTTGCGATGCCTCCGAAGCGGGCGATGTGGAAGCCGTGTTCGCCGCCGTCGCGTCCGATCTCGGCACGCCCACGGTGGTGGTTTATAACGCCAGCCTGCGCGCCCGCGGCTCCATCGCCGAGCTGGACCCCGAGGAGGTCAAGCAGTGCATCCTGACATCGTGTTATGGCGGATTTCTGGTCGGCCGCTCGGCGGCGCAAGCGATGCTTCCCGCCGGGCGCGGCACCATCATGCTCACCGGCGCCTCGGCCGGCGTCAAAGGCTTTCCCCTGTCGGCGCCCTTCGCCATGGGCAAGTTCGGCCTGCGCGGATTGGCGCAAAGCATGGCGCGCGAACTGCATCCTAAGAATATTCACGTGGTTCATGTGGTGGTCGATGGCGGCATAAAGTCTGAGCGGCGCGGTAGCGATGGCCGCGACGAGCGGGGCCCCGATGCCTGGCTCGATCCGGACGCCATTGCCGACACCTATTACCATCTGCACAGCCAGCACCGCTCGTCCTGGTCCTGGGAGATCGAGGTGCGTCCGTGGGTGGAGGGGTTTTAGAGCCCCTATTCCATTTCGAGGGCCAGCTTGTAGAGATCGAGCAGTTCTTCCTGTTCGCGCCGGTCGGCGCCGTCCAATTTGCGCAGGCGTACGATCTGGCGCAGGATTTTGGCGTCGAAACCGGCGCTCTTGGCTTCCGAATAGATCTCGCGGATATCCGCCGACAGGGCGCTTCTCTCTTCTTCCAGGCGTTCGATCCTCTCGACAATGGTGCGCAATCGATCGCGCGCAATGCCTCCCACATCCGACATATTTGCTGGTCCTTCTTTGCTGATTGAGCGTCAAAATTTGAAGCCGACAGTAGCGGGCGGCCCTCTGCTCGGCAAGCGGCGCCTTTAATAATATTGAAGGGCGTGCAGGCCCGGAATGGCCAGTATTTCGGCCAAGGCGGCGGCCAAAAGATCGGCCCATTTTTCAGCTTCGTCCGGTCCTGCCAGGTCTTGGCGGATTTCCACCGCCACATGGGGAAGGCCCGCCAGTCCCGCATTCAGATTGAGCGAATAGGCAACCTCAGGTCCCGCATAAGGCAGGTTGTCGCCCACGTTCAAGTCCGGTGCGAGGCGGGCAAGGGCGTCCAGCAACGGCGCTGCCATGCGCGCATCCCGGTTCCACAAAACGCCCATGTGCCAGGGGCGGTCCTCGCCGGGCATATGGGGGGTGAAGGTGTGCACGGAAAATACGGCCGGCGCCGGGCAGTGGAGGTAAAGCGGCTTGAGGCCGTCCGAGATGGCGTGATGATAAGGCCAGAAAAAATTGGCGGCGCGAGCGCGGTGCTGGGCTGCGCTCAAACCCTGGTTGCCGGGAATGATGACGCCGGAAGAGACCTCAGGGATCGAGCCGGGCTCACCCGTATGCCGGTTGGCGTCGATCAGCAGCCGGGAATAGCCGGCCAACACCAAACTTGCATCCATTTGTGCCGCCAGCCGGCGGGCGATGGCGGCGGCGCCGATGTCATGGGCGATGTGCAGGTTTAGGTCTTCATCGCTGAGCCCGAGCCCGTTCATGGCGCCCGGGATGGCGTTGCTGGCGTGATCGCAGATAATCAGCAGCGGCGCCTGGCCCAACCGATCGATGCGCTCAAACGGTTCGGGGTCGCCGGGACCGATCAATGATTGCGGCCCATCTGCCATGTTTTTCGCCCTCAAAACCAAATTGCCGCCAAGTTTAGCGGATAAGCAAAGTTTGAAACAAACATCGGCGTGGCGCTATAACGCCCGATGAACTCCGATAGCTCAACTACCGGCGGGGCGCCCCGATTGGATGGCCGCGCCTTAGTGATCCTTTTGATCGGCGCGGCGGGCATCTCGCTGGCCCCCAATTTCGTCCGCTTGAGCGAGGTTGGCCCCAGCGCCACCGCCTTTTACCGCTTGTTCTTCGCCCTGCCGGTTTTGTTTTTGTGGATGCGCCTCGAGCCGGAGACCGCGGCGCCAGAGCGGCCCGCATCGTTGCGCGATTTCCTGGCCTTGGGGATTGCCGGATTGTTTTTCGCCGCCGACATGGCGTTCTGGCATTGGTCGATCACTTATACCTCTGTCGCCAACGCGACTTTGTTGGCCAATTCGGCGCCCATCTTCGTGACCGTCGGCGGCTATTTTCTGTTCGGCGAGCGCTTCTCGCGCCGTTTCCTGATGGGACTTGGCTTAGCCATCTTCGGCGCCGCCATGCTGCTTGGCGACAGCGTCGGGCTCGGCGGCCGGCATTTGCTCGGCGATGGCTTCGGCATCATTGCGGCCATTTTCTACGCCGCCTATTTGATGGCCGTGGCGCGCTTAAGGGGCCGCTTTTCGACGGCCACCGTGATGGGCTGGAGCGGGCTGGTAACCGCCATTGTGCTGATCCCGGTCACCATTATTTCCGGCGAAAGCTTTGTGGCGTTGAGCGCGTTCGGCTGGCTGTTGCTGGTGGCCCTGGCGCTCATATCCCAGGTCGGCGGGCAAAGCATGATCGCCTATGCTTTGGCGCATCTAACGCCGGCATTCGGCGCTGTCGGATTGCTGCTGCAGCCGGTGCTGGCGGCGCTGATCGCTTGGGTGCTTTTCGCCGAAGGGCTGGGCCCGCTGCAATTGGCCGGCGCCGCCGTGATCCTGGCCGGCGTGGTGCTGGCGCGGCTTGGTTCGCGCTAGTGGGATCGCGCCCCGGGCTTGCAACCTTCGGGCCGTTTCGCCACTTTAGGGCCGAATTTTTCGAGGAGGGGCAGCTCGTTCATGAGCCCAGACGCAGAAACCACTGGTCACGATCTGAAACACATCAATCGCCTGCTCGATTTCGAGCCGGTGGCCGACGATTTCGCCGCCGCCGTTACCGCCGGGCTGTCGGCCAACCCGAAATCCATTCCGCCTAAGTTTTTTTATGACGCCACCGGCTCCGACATCTTCAACCGCATCTGCGAGACCGAGGAATATTACGTCACCCGCACCGAGGTTGCGCTGCTTGGGAAAATCGGTGCGGAAATCGCCAAACATGCGGGGCCCGGCGTTTCGGTGATCGAATATGGCTGCGGCTCCAGCGATAAAATCCGCACCCTTTTGGATGCCCTCGATAGTCCGGCCGAATATTGGGCCATCGATATTTCCCGCGATCATTTGCTCGCCAGCGCCGATGCCATCGGCCGGGATTATCCGGACCTCGGCGTCAACGCGGTGGTCGCCGATTTTGCCGGGGCCCTGGAACTGCCGGACCAAATGGCCGGGCGCAAGCTGGCGTTTTTTCCGGGCTCCACCATCGGCAACCAGACGCCCCTCGAGGCGGAAGCCTTCCTTACCGGCGTCCGGGGCGTGGTCGGCGATGCCGGCGCGTTGCTGATCGGCGTCGATCTGAAAAAAGATTTGGGGCGCCTTACCCGCGCCTATAACGATGCCGCCGGGCATACCGCCGATTTTAACTTGAATCTGTTGCACCGGATGCGCGCCGAGCTGGGCGCCGAGCTTGATCCGGATGGCTTCGAACACATGGCCTTCTTCGATCCTGATCAAAGCCGCATCGAAATGCATCTGGCGGCCAAGGGCGCGCAAACCATCCGCCTTGGCGGCCAGGCGTTTGCCTTTGCCGACGGCGAAACCATCCATTCGGAAAACTCATATAAATACGATATCGCCGGGTTTCAGGCGCTGGCGGCGCGCGCTGGGTTCAAAGCGCAGCAATGCTGGACCGACGCGAATGATCTGTTCTCCATACATTTTCTGACGTCTGCGCCGGCGCCAACAGCCCCCCGCAATTACGGTCCGAGCCGCTTTGTCCCAGGCTGAAACCGGACCGCCGGAAGCTGCGCCGCCCTTGGGTGTTGGCGTCGCCTGGCCGTTCTTTCTGCTGACCGTGTCGCAAATTCTGTTCGGCTCGAACGCTATTCTTGGGCGCCTGGCCGATGGCGTGGTACCGCCTATCGGGCTTTCGTTCTGGCGCTGGGTGCTGGCCACGGCGTTGATACTGCCCTTTGCGTGGCGGGGAATGCGCACCCATTGGCCGGTGATCGCCGCCCACTGGAAATACTATCTGGTGCTGGCCATGTTCGTGTCGGTGCTCGGCAACACCATGATTTACGTTGCCCTCAATTACACCACCGCCATCAATGCCGGCATCGTCGCCGTGGCGCAGCCGGCGGTCACCTTCGCGCTTTCTTGGGTGATCTTCCGCGAAGTGGTAGCTAAGGGCCAAATCGCCGGCGCATCGATCGCCGCCTTTGGCGTGCTCACCGTGGTGACAAGGGGCGATATCAACGTGTTGTTGGAGCTGCGCCCCAATCCCGGTGATCTTTGGATGCTGGTATCGGTGTTCGGCTTTGCCATGTACGCGGTGCTGTTGCCGAAGGCGCCGCGCGCCGTGCCGGCCATTGTGCTCCTCAATCTGGTGCAGATGCTCGGGATTTTGCTGCTGGCGCCCTTATATATATGGGAAACCATGACAATCCGCCCGGTGGAGCCGAACCTGGAAAGCCTCGTCGTCATCCTCTGGGCGACCCTATTCATCGGTATCGGCGCGCTTTGGCTTTGGAATATCGGCGTCACCGCCGTCGGCGCCAATGTGTCCAGCGCCTTTATCTATGTGCGCACCATTTCCATCGCCATCATGGCGATCCTGATATTGGACGAAAGTTTCGAGGTTTTTCACATGTTCGCGATCGCCCTGGTATTCCTCGGCATCTGGATGGTGACCCGGTTTCGAAATAAACTGCCGGGTTAAAATGCTCTCCTGACAGCCGTCATATGATATCATCCGGGCAACCGCTTAAAACCACCCAAGGGGGAAACGTCATGGACGCGCCCAATACGGAAATTTCCATTTCAGCCGAGCTGGAAGCCGATCTTGCCGATCTGGTCAAGGCATCGCGCATGCTCGAACTTTTGGGCCATAGCGACCGCATCTGGGGCCATGTGGCCATGCGCGATCCCGAGGGGCGCGGCTTTTGGATCAAGCGCCACGCCATATCCCTCGGCGAGGTGTTCGATATCTCCGACTTTCAGTTGACCGCCTTCGATGGCACGCCGCTCACCGGCGAGGGCCGCCGCCATTCGGAATGGCCGATCCATGGCGAGATATTCAAGATGCGCGCGGATTTGACTTACACCGCCCATGCGCATCCGTTCTACGGCTCCATTTTCTCGGCGGTGACCGAGCCGTTGCGCTTCGTGCGCGGCAATTCCCCCTCGGCGCCGCCCCGCTATGAAGGCTCGTCGGAATTGGTGACCGATATGGAAACCGGGCGCCAACTGGCCGCGGCCTTGGGCGATGCCGACAAGATGTTCATGCGCAACCACGGCGTTGTCTTCTGCGGTCGCTCGGCGGTCGAATTGGTCAAGAACGGCCACGATCTGGAAGAGAAATGTGCCCAGATGCTGGCGGTATCCGGCTCCGGGCTGGATTGGTCCTGGCCCACGGAAGAAGAGGAAGCGGCCAAGATCGGCGGCGGCCTCGCCGCCAGCCGCTTCGATGCGCTGTGGGCCCACTATTGCCGCTACCTGGCGCGCGCCGAGGCCCAGGGCGATCCGCGATTGGCGATGGGACCTGTCGAAAAAATGTGAATAGTTACTCCGCCGGAGCGGGGATTGGCGAGCCGGGCACCTCTTGATCCAAGGCGGCGGGCGCGTCCACATCCGGTGATTTGAACCAGGGCTGGTTCCAATGGCACTTGCCGCAGGTCGCGTGGCAGCTGCGCTGGTTGCTGCGGTGCTGGGCGCGCAAAGACGCAACGGCGTGACCGTGCCAGATGTCGGCGAGGGTTTCGGTGTTGCAATCGCCGATCACCAGATTGCGGGCGCCGGCATCTTCGCAGCACGGCGACACGCGGCCATCGTAATAAACATAGAGCGACGACCACAAAGACTGGCACGGGCTTAGCCAGGCTTCTTTCTTGACGCCTCTGGTGGCGGCGTTCTGGTCTTCGCTTTGGCCGTACTTCATTTCGCCCAGCCAATCGCCCTGATCGGCGATGAGCACGTGATCGACGCCCGCCCGGCTTTGCCAATAGTCGGTAAAATCTTTCAGCTCGGCCCGGTTTTCGTCGAGCCCCACCGTGGAAATGCGGACGAAGGGTTTCTTGCCCGGATGGTCCAGGCACCAGCCCAGGAAATCATTGATTTTGCCGTACACCTTTTCCCGGTTGAGGGGCGGCATGACCTTTTCGTAAATCTCCTTGGAGAAGCCGTTGACGCTGAAATTGATGCTCTCGAAACCGCCCATGTCGAGCATCCGCTTGATGCGGTCTTCGCGCAAAAGGCTGCCGTTGGAAAAGAGACCGTAAGTGAGGCCCTTGGAGCGTACATAGGCCACCCGCTCGACGAAATTCTTGTCGGCGAAGGGCTCGCCGTAAATGCTCAAGCCCACCGATTTGGCGCCCATGGCGGCGGCCTGATCGACGACCGAGCGAAACAAATCGGTGTCCATGGTGCCGATCATCGGCTGTTCGCCGTGCACGCACATGACACAGCGGGCGTTGCAGGTGAGGATGGTTTCGATGGAGATGAACGGCTTGAGCATAGCGGCCTTGTCATCGATGCGGGCCACCCGCTTCAGGATAAAGCGCTGGTAGGCCGGGTTTTGCAAAAGCCAGCGGGACTTGAACAGCCGTTTTGCCAGCTCCCGCAGCAGCGGGCCGGCGCCGGAATGCACCCAGATAACCAGTTTTCTGAACAGGGGACCCATCGGCGGCTCGCATCCTCTATGGCAACTAAAAAACGGCGGTGATCCGCCAAAACCATCCTTACATATTGGGATCAGGCGCGCTGATTACAATATTGACCGAAAAGCCCCAATGCCGGACAGTTATGCGCGAAAGGGATGGCCATGGTCACCAGGCGGCGCTTTCTTAAAAATACGGCGGTTTTCGGCGCCATATTGCTGTCCCCCATGGCATATTTCCGGCCCCTGGATAGGTGCGGTCCCGCCGGACTGGCGGCGAAATTCAAGCAATTCAGAATTTTCTTCGAGGCCGAAATCATGCCCGCCCAGGGGCCATCCTTTTTGGCCGGCCTCGGCGCTTTTTACCGCGCATCAGAGCCCGAATTCCAGCCTTCGCCGCCGCGCGGCGCAGGTGCCCTTGCCAAGGCTGTCGCCGATGATTTCGCCGCAGACCGGCTGGTGATCTACAAAGGCTGGGTGTTTGCCGAAAGCGAAGCTCGGCTGATGGCCGAATTGCCGGCCCATCGCCTCACATGATCCTCGATCTTCGCGCGCTGGATGATGGGCAAAACTTCGAAGCCGATATTTGCGTCATTGGTTCGGGCCCGGCGGCGCTGTCCTTCGCCCTCCAATATCTGGGCACCTCCAAAACTAAGATCATCATGGTGGAGAGCGGCGGCCTGGACGGCGAAGCTGAGGTTCAGGAGCTTTACGAAGGGCTCAGCGTCGGCATCGATCTTCCCAACGGGCTGGACGGCTCGCGGCTGCGCTTTTTCGGCGGCAGCTCCAACTGCTGGGCCGGCGCCTGCACGCCGCTGGACGCCATCGATTTCGAGGCCCGCCCCTGGGTGGCGGACAGCGGCTGGCCGATCACGCGCGATGATCTGCTCCCTCACTACGCCACGGCGCAAGGCATCTGCAATGCCGGGCCGTTCATTTATGACGACCGCAACCTGAGCCCGGCGGACCTGAGCAGCAAAATTCCGTTCGCGCCGGACAGGCTGGAAACCGGCTATTGGCGGTTCTCCAATGAGCCCCGGTTCGGCAGCTTCTACCGGGAAAGCATCAAAAATGCGGCCAACGTGACCACCATCCTGCACGCCAACGCAACCGGTCTCAACGCCAACGGCACGGCGGATCATGTGGACAGCCTGACCATCCAATCGCTGACCGGCAGACGCGCCACGTTGCGCGCCCGCCATTTCGTGCTGGCCTGCGGCGGCATCGAAAACGCACGCATTTTGCTCTATTCCAACGGGGTTCAAACTGCCGGGCTCGGCAATGGCCGGGACATGGTGGGGCGCTATTTCATGGACCATCCGGTCGCCCCCATCGCCACGCTGATCGGCGATGCGGACGACAAACGGCTCAAATTCTATAACCTCTTCAACGATCCCGGCCCCAAAAACAACGGCACCGAGTTTAATTTGATCATCAAGATGGCGGCGGCGTTTCAGCGCAAAAACGAAATCCTCAATTCGGCGGCCTTTATTGTCGATCATGAACCGGCTTTTTCGGACGGCATGATGGCGGCGGTTCGCCTGCGCAACGCCTGGCGGCAAAAGCACCTGCCGGGCGATTTGAGCGCCGATGTCATCGATGTGATCCGCGATCTGGACGATGTCATTATCAACACCTACAACCGCTTTTTCCGCTATGGCGAGCGGCGCACGCGGCTGGCCATAAAAATTCAGGGCGAGCAGCAGCCCAACCGGGATAGCCGGGTGCAGCTATCGGATAAGCGGGACGCCCTCGGATTGCCCCAAACCAAGCTGACCTGGACGCTTTCGGAGCTGGACAGAAAGAGCGTCGATGTGCTGGTGCGCGCCATCGCCGCCGAGCTGGCCGGGCTCGATATCGCCCGCACCCGGCTGGACGACTGGACCCAAAAGGAGACCGGCGCCTTGTTTCCGAGCGATCTTCGGGGCGGCGTTCACCACACCGGCACGACGCGCATGTCGGCGAGCGCAAATACCGGCGTGGTCGACAAGAACTGCCGCGTGCATTCGGTGGATAATTTGTTTATCGCCGGCTCGTCGGTATTCCCGACCAATAGCTGGGCCAACCCGACCCTTACCATTTGCGCCCTGGCCGCCCGTCTGGCGGGGCATGTGAAATCTATTCTTTAAGAATCAGGTTCTGCTTTGATTCTAATACCGGGAGGCAGAACCGTTGCGTCGTCGCCATAGGCTTTATCGATCTGTTTTTGCGTCAAATTTGCGCCCAGCATATTTGCGCCGTGAATTTGTGCGCCCAACAGGTTGGCGTCTTTAAAATCGGCGCCATCCATTTGCGCGCCCTCGAAATTTGCGCCCGCCAGGTCGGCGCCGCGCAAATCAGCCTCGCCCATAAGGGTTGCCTTTAAATTGGCGTGCCGTAACCGGGCATTGTGCAGATCGGCCTCGCTCATATTGGCGCCCGCCAGATCGGCGCCGCGCAGGTCGGCGTCAACAAAACTGGTTTTGACCAGCTGCGCGTCTTGAAGATTGGCGCCGCGCAGATTGGCGCTCGCCAGATTGACCTCCGACAGATCGGCGCCCGACAAATCCGCATCGGCGAAATCGGCTTTTTCCCCTTCGGCGCCGCGCGACGCCAGCCAAACAGCGTGGGCATCCTGTTTGGCCGCAATCTCTTCCGCCTGGCCGGGATCAGCGACCGCCGCCGGCGCCGTTCCGGCCACCTCGATCTTTTCTCTGGCCGGTTTGGGCTTGGCAACCGGCTTGGCAGCAGGTTTCGGCGGCTCAGCCGTGGCCGCTTCGGGCGCCGGTGCCGCTTGTGGCTCGGGCGCGGGTTTAGGCGTGGGCGCGGGCTTGGGCGCGGGCGCAACGGCGGCGGCCTCGTCTGGCGATTTCGCCGCCGGCGGTTTTGGCTTCGGCGCCTCTTGGCTTTGCGCGGGCTCCGGTGCGGGTTTTGGCGCCGCTTCGGGTTTAGCAACTTGTTTGGGGGCTGCCGGTGGGCGCGCGCCAGCGCCAGCGCCGGCTTGGGGTTTTACCCCGTCCAATCGGCGCTCCTCCCCGTCATATGGTTTGGCGCCGCTGTCATCCCGCCGGTCCGGGCCGAAATAGGATTTGCCGACAACAAATCGCGTTGGGTTTTTCAAGATGGCGCGCACCCACTTCTGAATGGCGTCGGCGGCGAAGGGTTTGCGGACAAAATGCTCGAACCCGACATCACAGGCGCGCCCGGCAAGCTCAGGGTTCAAAGCCTGGCCCATGATGATGATCAGGGCATCGGCATCGGCGGATGATTTGCCCGAGCGGATCAGGCGCATCAAATTCAGCCCGGCGAGGCCGTCCAGATTGATCTCCACAAAAATGAGCTTCGGTGCAAATCCACTGCTCAATAATTTCTGCGCTTCGGCCCTGGACGCTGAGACGCGCACCTCTCCCAATCCGACATCGGCAACGGCGCTGCGAATGACATCGTTAAATTCGGGGTCATCGTCAACGATCAGAACAGGGAAATCGGAAGGCTCGGACATGGATGGGTTTTAAACAATATTCCAGGGCGAGCCAATGCCCCGGGGGAGGTTAAATTTCGCCGAATGGCGTTTGCCTATCCGTCTGCCGCCAATAGGCTCAGCTCGCCCCGGATAATATTCCTGGCTTCGGCCATGAGACGTTCGATCAATTCGGCGCAGGTGGGAATATCGTTGATCAGCCCGGCCACCATGCCGCAGCTCCAGGCGCCGGCTTCCATGTCGCCGTCGGTCATCACTTTGGGATAAACGCCGCCGACCAGATCCCGGATATCCTCGATTTTTAGCTCGCTGCCTTTTTCCCGCTCCAAGGCGATGATCTTGTCCACGGCGGTGTTGTTCAGCACCCGCTCGGTGTTGCGCATGGGGCGCATGATCAGCGCCGTGTCCAGCTCCGACGCGGCCAGGATGGCGTCCTTGACGTTCTGATGCACCGGCGCTTCGCGGGTGGCGATAAAGCGGGTGCCCAAATTGATGCCGGCGGCGCCGAGCGCCAGGGCCGCCACAAATTGCCGTGCGGTGCCGATGCCGCCCGATGCGACAAACGGTATGGAAAGCTCCTCCGCCGCCCGTGGCAGCAGGATCATATTGGGGATATCATCTTCGCCGGGATGGCCGCCGCATTCAAAGCCATCGACGCTGACCGCATCGCAGCCGATTTGCTCGGCCTTCAGGGAATGGCGGACAGACGTGCATTTGTGAATGACGCTAATGCCAGCTGCCTTCAACGCCGGCAAATAGGCTTCGGGGTTGCGGCCCGCGGTCTCGACGATCTTGACGCCGCCGTCGATGATGGCGGCGATGTATTCATCGTAGGGCGGCGCCTCGAAGCTCGGCAAAAAAGTCAAATTCACGCCGAAGGGTTTGGTTGTCATCGCGTGGCAGCGGGCGATCTCGTTCGCCAGATCGGCGGGCGTCTTCTGGGTCAGCCCGGTGATGATGCCAAGCCCGCCGGCGTTGGAAACCGCCGACGCCAGTTCCGCCAGACCCACATAATGCATGCCGCCCTGGATGATCGGATATTGGATGCCGAATAATTCGGTGATCGAAGTGCGCATGGTTTTCTCCAGCTAAATGTCCGGCAATAATTCTGATAGGGCGACCGAGCGGCCTTCTTTCGATGACCGTGCGGCGGCGAGGACGATGGCCAGCGGCAGCATCGCCTGGCGGCCATCGATCTCGGGCGCAACGCCGTTCCGGATTGCGGCGGCGAAATCCTCCATCTCGGAGGTAAGATGGTCCTCGGGCTCGAATATTTCCGGCGACGGCTTGGCCTCGCCGGTTCGTTGCAGGCGCAGCCCGTCATTGTCCATATCAAAATAGGCGTTCGCGCGGGTGCCGTGCAGGGTCAGGGTAAAGCGCCGGGGCGATATATAATCCGCCGCCACATAGCCGATGGCGCCGGACCCGAAACGCATCAACAGCG
>CAUZTZ010000008.1:0-29818 GCA_963582805.1 Alphaproteobacteria bacterium | reverse complement strand
ATACCAATAACGATAGACCTTTGCCGACCATTCCGGCGTGCAATGATTGTCGATCACACGGCGCTGAGAAGTGTCCATGCCGTTATAGACACGCTTGGTGAGACCATGCTCGAACGTCGACACGTACAACGGCAAATCCAAAGAATACTTGATGACGTCTTTAAATTTGAAGGTGCCGGTCAGCCCGCCATGGGTAACGGTTATACCGTCGGTAATGCCCTTTGACAGGGTGTCTTTGGCTTCCATGATGGGAACCTGAACCGGGTTGCCGCCCAAAGCCGTCACGAAACGGGACATGGTCTGGTTGGCGGAGCGGATATTCATCCCCTTGACGTCAGAAGGCACCCGCACCTGCTTTTTGGTGGTGTGAATTGTAGCCTTGTCATGTGTGAAGATATGGCACACATAGTGGTCTTTCATCTCCTTGGCCGCATATTTTTTGTACCAACGGGTCAAGGCCCTGGCGCCAGCCAGGCTATCTCTGACGGTGAACGGCAGATCGGATGCGCCCAGGATCGGGAAACGGCCCGGGGTGTAACCCGGATTTATCAGGCCCATGCCGGCGATGCCGCGTTTGACCATGTCATAATGATCGCGGCCCGAACCCAATTGGCTGGACGGGAAAAGCGTCGTCGTGATCGTCCCGCCGGAAGCCTTTTTGACGGACGCGGCCCATTCTTTGTAGCCGGGGGTCAGTTGGTGCCGCGGCGGCACCCAATAGCTAAGCTTGATATTTACGTTTTTTGCCTGAGCGGCGGTCGACCCGATGGTCATCGCCGCCGAGGTCGCGACCAGAGCCAAGGCGCTGGCGGCTAACAGTAATCCGTACTTCATAACTAATTCCTCCCAAGATTAAACAATTCAAATTGCCCGATTAGTTTATCCATAAACCATCTTCATCACAATAGGGGCGATGTCCCCCGGCCTTGATTTATCCGCTCACGCGTCTTCAAACTCGGGCGCGGTCAAGGGTTTGCAACCGTCGGCAAGATGCAACTTGGCGCCGGTTTTGGCTTCGATATCGGCAAAGCTAAGCCCCTCTATAATTTCCCGGACGACAAGACCACCTTCGGTCACTTCAATGATCGCCAGATCCGTATAGATGCGGTTTACGCAAGCCAATCCGGTCAGCGGCAAATCACATGTCTCGACAATTTTCGGCGCACCGTCGCGCGAGCAATGATCGGTGAGCACATAAACCTGTTTCGCGCCGGCCGCCAAATCCATGGCGCCGCCGACGGTCGGCACCCGGGATGCGCTTGGCCCCAAACTCCAATTGGCGAGATCGCCCTTTTCGGAAATCTGGAAGGCGCCGAGCACAGAGATATCCAGATGCCCGCCGCGAACGATGGCGAACGAATCCGCGTGGTGAAAAAAGCTGCCGCCCGGCAATACCGTCGTCGGCCGGGTGCCGGCATTGATCAGGTCCCAGTCTTCTTCGCCCTTTTCCGGCGGCGGCCCCATGCCCAAAAGGCCGTTTTCGCTGTGCAACATGATCTCGCGGCCATCGGGCAGGAAGCGGGGAATGGTCATCGGCATGCCGATGCCCAGATTGACGTAGGAGCCGTCGGCGATGTCCTGGGCCGCCCGCCAAGCGATTTGCAGCCGGCTGAGACCGATAATTTCCGGGTTCGATCCTGTGTCGCTCATTGCCGCCCCTCCTCGCGCAGGTCATTCGCAACCCGGACCAGACGCTCAACAAATATTCCCGGGGTCACGATATGCTCGGGATCGAGCGCGCCCGGCTCGATGATTTCGGATACCTGGGCGATGGTCCGTTTCGCCGCCATCGCCATGATCGGATTGAAATTCCGCGCCGTCCCGGTGTAGGCGAGGTTGCCCCAGCGGTCCGCCGTCTTCGCCTTGACCAGCGCTATGTCGGCGCAGATGGCCCGCTCCAGAACAAACTGCTCGCCGTCGAATTCCATGGTTTGCTTGCCCTCGGCCAAGGGCGTGCCAAACGCGGTGGCGGTATAAAATCCGGGGATGCCGGCGCCGGCGGCGCGAATGCGCTCGGCCAGGGTGCCTTGCGGCACGATCTCCAACTCAACCGCCTCCGAGGCGTCGCCGGGCTCGAACAATTTCGATCCCCGCCCCTTCGGGAACGAGGCGATGAATTTCCGCACCCGGCCCTCGGCGATCAGGCGGCCATGGCCGACCACTTCGGAAATGGCGCCGTTGCCGACCAGGGTCAAATCCTTGGCGCCCTGCTCGACCAGCGCCTCAACCAGATCATTGGGCACGCCGGCATCGCCGAAGCCGCCAACCAGCACGGTGGCGCCGTCTTCAATGCCGGCGACGGCGGCGGCCAGGTCTGCCACCCGTTTATCGATCATCACGTCTCCCCAGCTTTGTTACTGCATCAAGTGATCATGTTAGAGCGGTTCCGGACAAATAGGAACCATTTGACCGGGATGATTTTGCCCCGTGGCTAGGAGCGCAACCCATGGCGATGCATTGGCATCGTCAAAGGCGTGCGACGACGTCCACGCATCGAAAGCACCCGGCCTGCGGTGGGTCAAATCGGCTCTCCGGGGGCGCCCCGGCACTTGCCCGATGCGAAGGCATCGCGCTGCGCACCGCGCCTACCCGGAAAACCGATTTGTTCCCATCAAATTGATTCCTATTTGTCCGGAACCGCTCTACACATGTAATGTAAATTTGTCCTAGATTTTTTTTGCATCGGTTCGGTGCCAAAGGAATAATGATGGCTCAAGATAAAACATACGATTACATTATCGTCGGCGCCGGATCGGCGGGTTGCGTTTTGGCGAGCCGTTTGAGCGAAGATAAAGACTGCTCCGTGCTGTTGCTCGAAGCTGGCAAGTGGGACCGCCATCCGTGGTTGAAGCTGCCCCTCAAATTCCGGGATCTGGCCGAGGATTTGCGCTTCAATTGGGGTTACGACAGTGAGCCCGAACCACAGCTCGATGGCCGCAGCATCTATATTCCGCGCGGCAAGGTGGTCGGCGGCTCGTCCTCGATCAACGGCATGATCTATTCCCGCGGGCACCCATCCGATTACGATCATTGGCGCCAGTTAGGACTGACCGGCTGGGGCTATAACGACGTGCTGCCCTATTTCAAACGCTCCGAGGGCCATCATGGGGGCGATACAGAATTCCACGGCGCCGAAGGGCCTTTGCAGGTGGCCAGGGGCGACGACCATTCCAAGGTCCATGAGGCCTACCTCGCCGCCGGCAAGGCCGCCGGGCACCCGGTGACCGATGATCTGAACGGCGCCATGCATGAAGGCTTTGGGCCGGCCGAATACACCATTGGCGGCGGGCGCCGGTCTTCCGCCGCCAAGGCGTTTCTGAAACCGGCCCTCGCCCGGCCCAACCTGACCGTGGAAACCGAAGCCCAGGCGAGCCGCGTGATATTCGAGAACAAACACGCCGCCGGAGTGGAATACCGCCAGCGCGGCCAAATGGTGACGGCGCGGGCTACCCGCGAAGTGGTGCTGTCCGGCGGCGCCTTCAATTCGCCGCACCTGATGATGCTGTCGGGCATTGGCCCGGCCGATCATCTCGCCGCCAACAACATCGATATCGTCCATGACGCCGTTGGCGTCGGGCAGAATTTGCAGGACCATTTTTCCGTTCTGGTGGGCTATGCCGCGCGCGGCCTGGAAGAATATGCCAACCAGTTGCGGCTCGACCGGCTGACCTTGGCGGTCCTCAACTGGGCCATATTCCGCAAGGGCTACCTGACCAGCCTGCCGGTGGGCGCTATATCTTATGTGCGCACCGAGCCCCATCTGACCGCCCCTGATATTGAATTTTTGATGACCCGCATGGCTCCGGACGCGCAAATCTGGGTTCCCGGCATCACCAAGCCAAAGGGCGGCTTCATGGGCTGCCGGGTGATATTGCTGCATCCGGAAAGCCGGGGCAGTGTGACGTTGGGATCAAACGATCCCGCCCAAAAGCCGAAAATATTTCATGATTATCTGGCGGTCGAAAGCGATCTGGTCACCTTTCGGAACGGCATCAAGGCGGCCCGCGATGTCTACGCAAAGGAGCCGGTGTCCGGCATGGTCGATCAGGAATATTTCCCCGGCCCGGACGTCAAAACCGATGCCGACATCGATGCCTATATCCGCGAGACCGCCAGCACCATCTATCACCCGGTGGGCACCTGCCGCATGGGCGCCGACACCGAAGCCGTGGTCGATGAGGAATTGAAGGTCAACGGGGTTGAGGGATTGCGCGTCGTCGATGCCTCGGTGATGCCGACCGTGATCGGCGGCCACACCAACGCGCCGACCATCATGATCGCCGAGAAGGCCGCCGATTTCATGCGCGGGCGCGCACGCTTGGCGGCGATGGAGCCAGAGATGGCGATCTAATTGGCCAAATTGATCATCTATTTTATTGGAGTAAGTTCATTATGGGACGTGTAGACGGTAAGGTTGCTCTCATCACCGGCGGCGCCGGCGGCATCGGCGCCGCCACGGCGCGGCTATTGGCGGAAGAAGGCGCAAAGATAACAATTACGGATATCAGCCAGGACACGGGCGAGGCCCTAGCCGACGAGATCGGCGGTGATTTTGTCCTTCAGGACGTCACCGACGAGCCGCTTTGGAAAGACATTGTACAAGGCGTGGAAGCTAAGCACGGCGCCTTGCACATTCTGGTCAACGCCGCCGGCATCGAGGGCGATATGCTGAACGGCGGTGCTGAGAATGTCAGCTATGAGGATTGGAAGCGGGTACACGCCATCAATCTGGACGGCACATTTTTGGGATGCCAATCGGCCATGCCCGCCATGCGCCGCGCCGGCGGCGGCTCGATCATCAATATCTCTTCGATCATCGCCTTTATGGCGTCGCCCAATTCGGCGGCCTATGGATCGTCCAAGGCCGGCGTCCGCCACCTCACCATGTCGGTCGCCCATCAGGGCGCCAAGGACAAGATACGCTGTAATTCGGTGCATCCGGGCCTGATCGATACCCGCATGTTGAAAGACATCCATTCCGAAACGGCGCGAAAACGAAATATATCGTTCGATGATGCGCGCGCCATATCCATGGCCCGGGTGCCCATGGGCGAGTTGGGCCAAGCTATCGATGTCGCTTATCTGATCCTCTATCTGGCGTCGGACGAGTCCCGCTACGCCACCGGCGCGCCGTTCTCGATCGATGGCGGCTGGAATTTGAACTAGTGGCCTGAATCATCTAATCTGTACCCCTACGATCTCTTTTTCCTGTTCCCTCGGCAGGAGAAAGGGTGCAGGCGATGCCGGCCCATCGGCAAGCCCTTTCGACGCACCCGGGTGGACACCTCCGGTGTCCCCCTGTCATAAATGCGGGGGCCGCATCGCGGCCGCCGGGGGACGGGAAAAGTGACCCAGAGGGCGGCGTTGCAAGGCTCCCGAACATCGTCGCGCACCCCTTGTGGTGGATCGGCACCACGGCGCGGCGCGCTCCTCGCCGGAAACCTTGCAACGCCGTCGTAGGGGTACAGATTAGATGATTTAGGCCACTAAGGAGCCGGGCAATGAAGGCAGCCGTATTCAAGGAACGTGGTCAGCCGCTGGCCATCGAAGAGTTGGCCGATCCCACGCCCGGGCCCGGCCAGGTTGTGGTTCAGGTGGGCCGCTGCGGCATCTGCGGCAGCGATCTGCACGTCACCCACGAGCCCGCTAACCTCGCGCCTGCGGGTAAGGTTCTCGGTCACGAATATGCGGGCGAGGTGATCGCCATCGGCGCCGGGGTTGAACGCGTCAAGACTGGCGACAACGTGGCGGTAATGCCGCTTTCCAGCTGCGGGGAATGCGCCAACTGCTTAGGGGGCGAGCCCGCATGGTGCGCCCAACGCGTGATCGACGGCGGCGGCTATGCCGAATATTCCCTGACCCACGAGCGCCAATGCATCAAGCTGCCCGCCAGCCTTTCCATGCAGGACGGCGCCCTGGTGGAGCCGATGGCGGTCGGGCTGCACGCGGTAGCCCAATCGGGCCTCGGTCCCGGCGATAAGGTTCTGGTCTATGGCGCCGGGCCCATTGGCCTTGCCACCATATTCTGGCTGAAGCGCATGGGCGCCGGGCAAATTGCGGTGACCGCGCGCACCACCCAGCGCAAGGAGCTGGCTCTCAATATGGGCGCCGATCTGTTTGTCGAGCCCACCGATGATCCGCCGGCCGCCGCCATCGAGGCCATGGGCGGGCCCGCCGATATCGTCTTTGAATGTGTCGGCGCATCGGGCCTGTTGCAGCAATCGATTTTAAGCGTCCGTATGCGCGGCACCGTGGTGCTGGCCGGGCTTTGCTTTCATGCCGACAGCATCGTTCCCGCCGCCATGGTGGTGCGCGAAGCCCGCATCCAGCCCGCCGCCTTCTACAGCCTGCGCGAATTCGAACATGCTACCGAGCCATTGGATCAAGGCGCCGTGGAGCCGGCCATGATGGTCACCGACACGGTGGCCTTGACCGACATGCCGCCGGTGTTCGAGGCGCTCCGCGAGCGCACCACCCAATGCAAGGTAATGGTGAAGCCATGAGCGATAACGCTATAGCCTCCATCCGCGCCGATCATGTGGGCAGCTTGATCCGGCCCGAGGCTCTCCTCAACGCCCGCGCCGACTACGATTCCGGCGGCGGCGATGGGCCCAAATCGGAGGCTTTGATTGCGGCGGAGAATAAAAGCGTCGCCGAAATAGTCGCTATGCAGGAGCGCGCCGGGATGCAACTGGTCACCGACGGCGAGATGCGCCGCATGAGCTATTCGAGGGATTTCCAGGCTTCATTGGGCGGGCTGACGGCGGTCATGAACACCGACGATTTCACCTTCGTCAACGGCAACCCGACCACCAAGATCAACATCACCGGCAAGATCACCTGGCCGGACGGCGGCATCCAGGTGAAGGATTTCCAGTACTTGAATTCGGTCACCAAAGTGACGCCAAAGGTGTCGATCCCGTCGCCCCTGCACGCCCAGTTTTTCGAGGACGGCGACAATATCGACAAATCCGTTTATGCCGAGCCATCCCTCTATTGGGACGACCTGGTAGCTGTCTATGTGAAGGAGTTGAACGCCCTTTACGCCGCCGGCGCCCGCTATGTGCAGATGGACGAGACCACCTTCGTCAAACTGTGCGATCCCAAGTTCGTTGCCGGGCTCATCGAGCGGGGCGGTGATCCGATTGCGGCGCTCAGCAATTGGATCGACATCATCAACCGCATCGAGGCCGGCGCCCCCGATGACATGACCGTGGCGGTTCATTTCTGCCGGGGCAACGGGCCCGGTGGCGCCTGGATATCGGAGGGCGGCTATGACGCCATCGCCGAAACCCTGTTCTCGACACTGAAAATCAAGCGGCTCCTGCTGGAATATGACTCTGGCCGGGCCGGCGGCTTCGAGCCGTTGCGTTTTATCCCCAAAGGCACCATTGCCGTCCTCGGCCTGATGACCACCAAATCGCCGGAACTCGAATCCGCCGATGCGTTAAAGGCGCGCATTGACGATGCCGCCAAATCGATCCCCATCGAGCAGCTCGCCGTCAGCCCGCAATGCGGTTTCGCCAGCGGCAAGTCCGGCGGCCAGATGAGCATCGATGAGCAAGCGCAAAAATTGGCGCGCATCGCCGAAGTGGCGGCAGACGTTTGGGAGTAAACCGTCAATGTCAGATGATAGCCATTCCCCGCCATCGCGGGAACTGATTGACCAGTGCACCACGGCTGTGTTCACGCCGATGGCGCTACGCGCGGCTTTGGAGCTGGATATATTTACGCTTCTTTCTGAAGGCCCAATGTCATCCAAGGACCTGGCGTCGGCGCTGGGATGCGGTGCAAAGCGGCTCGAACACCTGCTTTACGCACTCGCGTTTGCAGAGTTTCTTCAAATTGACGGCGATACATTCACCAATGCGCCAGTTGCTGATTATTACCTTGTCAGTGGCAAACCGGCATATGCCGGAGGTGTGTGGCGAAACTGGACGACATTTTGGCACGCCATGCTGGAAACGACCGCATCGATCCGCTCCGATACGCCGGCAAATAAAGTGGATTTTGCCTCCATGTCGGAGGACGAGTTGGCTAGTCTTTATGCGGGTCTGCACGCCAATACTGTCCGCTCCGGAAAATTGCTGGCCGACGCCGCGGATTGGTCTGATTACCGGGAATTCGTTGACATCGGCGGCGGCTCCGGCGGTCTGGCCATAGGACTCTGCCAGGCATATCCGGCCCTTCGGGGGACGGTAATGGAATTGCCGTCCGTCGCTCCGACGACGCGAGAATATATTTCCAATGCGGGCATCGATGACCGGGTTTCCGTTCAAGAGGCGAACCTGCTCGAAGATCCCTTGCCCGAAGGTTTCGACGTGGCGGTGGCCAAAAATTTGTTTCAAGTCTTATCCGAGGATAAGTGCCGCCTCGTTGCCCGAAATATCGGAGCCGGACTTGCTCCCGGCGCAACATTGTTCATTAACGGATTTATCTGCGATGACGACCGCCTGGGCCCGGAAATATCGGTCGGCTACAATCTGATATTCCTGAATGTTTATGACGATGGAACCGCCTACACCGAGGCGCAATACCGGGAATGGCTGACCGATGCGGGCTTCACCGATATCGAGCGTAAACCCTTTATGATGGGCACCAGCCTCATCTCGGCGCGGAAAATATAGCAGTCCCTGCTTGCCGGTCTCAAGCGCCGTTCTCGTATGGCTTGAGGGCCGAGTTCAAGGTCTCGTTGACCGGCACTGGGACGCTCAATTGCCGGCCCAGCCGCACCACGGCGCCGGTTAGCCAGGGGGTTTCCAGCCGCCCGCCGGCTTCCAGATCCTTTAACGTCGATGCGGTCATATCGGGCGGCAATGTCGCCGCGTGGCGCATGCGCTTGTCGGCAATATCGGGCGCCAAATTGACGCCCTGGGCCCTGCCGATTGCGGCGATCTCCTCCATGGTGTCCCGGTAGGTTTTGGCCATGTCCGGGTCCGCTAGAATTTCGCCGATGGGCCGGCGGGTGGTGGTGGTGACGCCGCTTAATGAGGCTAAGGTTATGAATTTTTCCCAGACCGCCGCCTGGATATCACCGGGAATTTCCGCCTCGATACCGCTTTCCTCGCAGGCGCCCCGAAAGGCAAGCGTCCGCTCCGATTTCCGGTTATCGTTCTCGCCAAAAACCAGCCTGGCGAATTTTCCGTAATGCTGGATTACGCCGGGCTCGGTGATCGCCGCCGAAATATAGGCGCTGCCGCCAAGGGCATATTCAGGCCCAAGTTCTTGGGCGATGATGCCCGTGCTTTCGACGCCGTTTTGCAGGCATATGACCGCCGTGCCCGTGCCCAGCATGGGCTTGCAGGCGCGCGCCGCAGCCGCCGTGTCCCACAATTTGACGGCAAACAATATGACATCGGCGAGACCCACGTCCGCCGGATCATCGGTGGCTTGGGCCGATGTCAGATGCATGTCGCCAAAGTCGCTTTTGACCGCCAGGCCATTGTCACGGATCGCCTGCAAATGACGCCCACGCGCTACAAAGTGCACGTCGTGACCGGCCTCGGCCAGGCGTCCGCCGAAATATCCGCCCACCGCGCCGGCGGCCATGATGGCTATTTTCATTTGCGATTCTTCCCCCGCCTCAGGGCTGCAAAAGCAATTTGCCGGTGGTGCGCCTTGCTTGTATGTCGGTCAACGCCGTCGCCGCATCGGCCAGCGCATAGGTATGGCCGATTTTGATTGCCAAGCGCCCGTTCCGCCAGAGATCGAACATTTCGCCGGCGCGCCAGGCGATTTCTTCGGCATCGCGCACATAATGCCCGAGCGTTGTGCGGATCACGGATAACGAGCCCATGCGGGCCAAAATCGACAAATCCATGTCCGGCAACGGGCCGGATGCGCCGCCAAAATAGGCTACCTTGCCGCGCACGCGGAGCGCCTTCAAAGAGCCTTCCCAGGTGGCGGCGCCAACGGAATCGAATACCGCATGCACGCCCTCGCCATTGGTCAATTGGCGGGCGGCTTCGGCGAAATCCACCTGGTCATAGAGGATCGCCTCGTCGGCGCCGATTTCTTTCGCAAAGGCGGCCTTTTCCTCGCTTCCGACGGTGACCAAGACGCGCGCTCCCTGGGCCTTGGCGATCTGGATGGCGATCTGGCCGACGCCGCCAGCACCGGCGTGAAACAGAATGGTCTCGCCGTCATGAACCTCGCAGGACGAGCGCACCAAATAATGCGCCGTGAGGCCTTGCAGCATGAGCGCCGCGCCGGTGCCGAAATCCATCCCGTCCGGCAATTTCACCACACGGAAGGCCGGGCAGGTGGCGTATTCGGCATAGGAACCGGCCGACGGATTCCAATAGGCAACCCGTTCGCCTTCGGCAATGCCCGCAACGCCTTCGCCAAGTGCCGCCACGGTTCCGGCGCCCTCGGTGCCGATAATCAACGGCGGCGTGCCGCCGCGCGCGCCTTGCCGCCAGTTGATATCGGAATAATTGATGCCGGCCACATCCAATTTTACCAGCACCTCGCCGGCGCCGGGTTTGGGCACTGCCACCTCGGCCGACTTGAGGACTTCCGGCCCGCCGAATTCGGATAATTGTATCGCCTGCATGGTTTCGCTGATAGTCATGACCTCACCCTGGTTTTTGTGCATTGAAATGACCTCTCGGGTAGCCCAGAATTCTTGGCCTGACAAGGGAGCAGCAATTTGAAACTGAACGCGGAAGAACAAGCCATGCTGGACGGCGACGGTGCGCCCGGCGCCGAGGCGCGGCAAAAGGCCATGAACCTTTTGGTCCGTTATGGCGAGGCGCTGGGTGCCGAAAGGCTGGTCGACACCAACAATGTGACCGGCACGGCGGGCTCGTCCTCCACCTTCATCCGCGACTATTACGCCAAGGACGGCGACGGTGATCGCGACCGGTTATTTTCCCGCTTCGATCTGGACAGCGACGAGGCCGCCGATCACATTCCGGTGGCGCGCACCTTCACCTGTCATTTGCAGACCCGCATCGATCCCGCCCACGCCGAAATGATGGGCACGCCTTCAGGTGCTGTCGAATTCCATCAGGAAAGCCAGGCCCACTCGGCGTCCCTCGGCGTGAACCTTTTGAACACCTGCACCCCTTACGCCAACGGCAACGTGCCGGTGAAGGGCGAGCATTGCGCCTGGATGGAAAGCTCAGCCGTTGTCTATTGCAATTCGGTCTTGGGCGCGCGCACCAATACCGAGGGCCGCGAAAGCACCGCCGCCGCCATGATGACCGGCAAGATCCCCTATTGGGGGTTTCATCTGGCGGAGAACCGCTTCGGCCAACATCGCATCCAGGTGGAAGTGGAAATGGAAAGCGTCATGGATTGGGGCATGCTCGGCTATTTCACCGGCGCCGCGGTGGAAGAGGATATTCCGGTGCTGACCGGCATCGAGGCCCCGGCCAGCCTGATCCGGCACAAGCATTTCGGCGCCGCCGCCGCGTCTTCGGGGGGCGTCGAATTGTACCACGTGGCCGGCCAGACCCCGGAAGCCGATACCGAGGCGCAAGCCTTCGGGCCGAACAAGCCGGCGCTGGATTTGAATTTTGGGCCCGCCGAACGGCGCCGCACTTACGATACCATCAACGGCAATGCCCATTCGGACGATGTGGATTACATCATGCTCGGCTGCCCCCATTATACGATCGAGCAGATATGGGAAGCCGCCCGATTGCTGGACGGCAAGCGCGTGCATGAAAATTCCGCGCTCTGGATTTTCACGGCCCGGCAGGTGAAAGACGTTGCCGACCGCAACGGCTATACCAAGACCATCGAGGACGCCGGCGGCGTGATACTGACCGATACTTGCTCCGCCATGTCGGCGGCGGTGCCCAAGGGCACCCGCGTCGCGGCCACGGATTCTGCGAAACAAACCCATTACCTGCCGGCGATCACCGGCGTCGAGGCCTGGTTCGGGTCCACTCAAGACTGTGTTGAAGCAGCGATCACCGGAAAATGGAAGGGCGAAGCGCCATGAGCAAAGCGACGGAAACAACATGAGCAACTGGGCGGAAACGAAATGAGCAACGCGACCATAATCTTAAAGGGGCGCGGCATCGTCGAAGGCGTCGCCGAGGGCGAGGCGCTGGTGACGTCGGAGACCATATCGGGCTGGGGCGGCATCGATTCCATGACCGGAACGGTGGTCGAAACCCGCCACGAGCTGGTCGGCCAGAGTTTCAAGGACAAGGTGCTGGTGTTTCCGGGCGCCAAGGGATCGTCGGGCTGGTCGGCGGCGTTTCATACGGCGCGCCTGGCCGGCACCGCGCCGAAAGCGGTTATCTTCAACCAGATGACCACCAAGGTTGCCTTGGGCGTGGTGGTGATGCGCAAGCCAACGGTGACCGAGCTGGACCAGGACCCGCTGCAAGTGATCGAGACCGGCGATTGGGTGAAGGTGGACGGCGATACCGGCACCGTCGAGATTACCAAAGCGGCCGCCCGGGATTAGCGAAGAGACTAGGCCATGCACCATTTTGTTCTTGCCGAAGACATTGCACCGGCGCCCGCATTTGCCGGCAACAGCAACGGCTACCGGCGTATTGCCCTTACCGAGCGTTCCGTCGGCGCCGTCCATTCCGGCTGGGGCTTGTGCGAGATGGATGCAAGCGGCCATCTGGACAGCCACATCCAATCGTTTGAGAAAAGCTTTTACGTCATGAAAGGAAATCCGGTGCTGATCCTGGATGGCCGCGCCACGCGGCTGGAGCCGGGCGCCTGCGGGCTGATACCGGTCGGCATGAGCCAGGCCTGGCTGGGACCGGAACAGGGCACCGCGCAATGGATCGATATGAACGCCCCTTGCCCCAAGGGCGAAAACTTTGCCGACGATACCTATTTTCAAGGCCCGCCGCCGGTGGCGGAAATCCGCTCCCTGGATATCCGCGATCCCTCATCCCGGCATTTGTTCCGCATGACCGATGATGATCTCAAAATCGACAGCCTGCGCACCGGGCTCAAGAAAGACGCGCCCAAGGTGTCGGCCAGCATGGCGACGGCGCTCTTGGCCTATAGCGGCATCGCCCTCAAGATGCTGGTGGACCAGCGCCTGGACGCGGCCCTGCACACCATGTTCATGCTCGAATATGAGCCCGGCGGCAACGCCCATCCCCACGATCACCCGCTGGAAGAGGCCTATTATATCATCCATGGCGAGGTCGAAGCCTGGGCCGACGATGAGATGTATCTGATGCGCCCCGGCGATTTCCTGTGGGCCGGGGTCGGCTGCACCCACGCCTTTTATAATCGGAGCGACACGACGGTGCGCTGGCTCGAAACCCAATCGCCGCAGCCGCCGGCGCGCAATTCCTACCGCTTCGCCCGCGACTGGGACTATGTGCGCCAGCAACTGGGCGGCGGAAATTAACCAGTTGGAATAGGTTTCGCCGCTACAGTTCTGGCCATGCAGCCCGCAACCGATCCGTGGCCGGACCGTCCGGTTTTTGACGGCGTATTTGGCGCCACCGCCAATCCGCTTCGCCTGATTTATATGATCGGCGCCGTTTGGCGGTTGTCACAAATGCGGCCAGCAGGCGTGCAAATCCTGGAAGTCGGCTCCTGGTGCGGGGCATCAGCCCTGGCCTGGGGCGAGGCGATTGATTTGTATTTCGGCGGCAAGGGCAAAATTACCTGCGTCGATGCGTGGCAGCCCTACGTGGATCTGGAAGCCAATTCAGGCCGCGCCGATCGCGATATGGACGCGGCCTTGGTACGCGGCGAGGCGTTCGAAGTTTTCCGCCACAATATCGGCTTCCTGCCGGCTGGCATCGACGTCGAAATCCGAAATGGCTGGAGCGGCGAAATATTACCGGCGTTGCAGCCGGATGCCTACGATCTGGTCTATATCGATGCCGATCATACCTATGACGCTGTCAAATCGGATATTGAAAACGGCACCAGACTGGTCCGCCCCGGCGGCATCATTTGCGGCGACGATTTGGAGCGCCAAGCCGGTAGCCTCGATCTATCGATTTTGAATGATCGGCCAAGCCTCGACAAATATTACGACGCGGATTTGGATGTGGTGTACCACCCTGGCGTCAGCAAGGCGGTCGATGAGTTTTTCGGTCCGGTTTCTGCCTGGTCCGGCTTTTGGGCCATGCAGAAAACGCCCGATGGCTGGATGCCGCTATCGCTAGAGGGTATGGCGCCCCACATCCCGCGCCACCTTCATCCGCAAAGCCTGATGGGCTTGAAGGCGCTATTGATGCAAGAGGGTATTCTTTAGGGGCTCGCCCGTTTACGGACAGGCTTCCGGCCGGTAATCCCGGCGCTCGAGATTATCGCGCAATCGTTCTTTCAAGGCCGCCATGTCGATCTGATGAACGCTGCCCGATCCGGCGAGATCAAGGCAATGGGCCGCCGCTGCGCCCATGGCCATGCACGGCCCCATGACGCGGACGCTGGATAGGGCGGCCACGTCGCCGTCGATGCAGCGCCCGGCGGCCACCAGATTATCGGCGTCCGCCGAGATCATGGTCGACAGCGGCACCTGATGCACGTGCGGTTCCTTGTCGAAACCTTCCCAATAAAGCCGGTGCTTGTCGTTGTGAATTTCCAGCCCCCAGGCGGTGCGCGCCACGGCGTCATCAAACTGCCTTGCCGAGCGCACGTCTTCCACGTTCAATTGATAGGCGCCCTTGATCCAGCGGGTCTGGCGGATGCCGGGAAAACCATAGGCGCGAACGCTGGCGTCCCGGAAGCAATCGGGAAATTCGGATTTCAGAAAATCGATGGCATTGCGCGTCTGGGCGCGCCCTTCGAGGCCCATCTTGGAGGCGGCCAAGGGCTCCAGCGGCGTTTCCATATGGGTCATGTTGAGGGCCACCGTATTCTTGCCCTCGAAGAAAAACGCCAAACCGTCTTCGCGGACGACGCCATACTGGCCGGCTTTTTCCGCCATCCGCGCGGCCATTTCCTCGCGGCTCGGCTGTTTGTCCATATAGACGTTTTCAAGAACCACCATTTGCGTGCCATAAATCGGCCCATCCGCCGGCTCCCGGCATTCCAGCCCCGCCAGCCAGGCCAGCACCGCATCGCCGGAGGCATCGACAAAGCCGTCGGCACGCACCCGCACATCCCCATAGCGGGTGGAGATATCCAATTCCTGGATGCGCCGGTTCTCAAAGGTTGCGCCCCGGATATTGGCGCCGAGCACCATTTCGATGCCGGCCTTTTTGACCGCTTCCTCGATCCAGCGGCTGAGCGCCACTTCGTCATAGAACACCGTCGTCCAGCCCGGCCCGATGCGATAATGCAAATCGCCCGAGGCGCCGAGATCGGTGAGGATCTCATCGGCGATGCCATAGGTGAACTGATAGCGGTCGGGGCCGTTGTGGAACAAGCCGCAGAAGGTGCCGATGATGGAATTGACCGCCTGGCCGCCAAGGGCCGGCAGGGAATCCACCAGCACCACCCGGCGCCCCAGCCGCGCCGCTTCGATGGCCGCCGAAATGCCGGAGATACCGGCGCCGGCGACGCAAATATCGGCCTCCACGTCCCACGATTTTGCGTCCGCCGGCCGGCGGACGATTTTGGTGGCGGTGGTAACGGCGGTGTCGGTCATTTGGGCATTCTCCCCAGGCGTTGCTTAGGAGCGATTGTACCGGTCTCGTGAGCCCGTGTCCCCGCCAATATTGTTGGGTGACAGGATCGGTTACAGGTTACCCATTAAAATGGTTAATCGTAATTGCCTTTTACGTACTACGTAATAGGTATATTATCCCCGAATTGATTAATGGCGTTCCATTGCAGGCGATAGCAACCACCCGCCCCCCTCATCGCCACCCCCCGTATCGATATCGGCGCCTACAGTATTTAAAATTTGCGTTGCTCCGGTGCGCCCCTGTGGCAAAGTCAATTCCCGTATATTTCAAAGGCCGAGGGAAATCATGGCGGAATTTGACTACATCATCATCGGCGCCGGATCGGCGGGCTGCGTGCTGGCCAACCGGCTGAGCGAGGATGCCGGGGCGACCGTCCTGGTACTGGAAGCCGGCGGGCCGGACAGCAATCCGTTCCTGGCGATGCCGCTGGCGATGCGCAAAATCTGGCCCGATCCCCGCTACAATTGGGGCTTTCATACGGAGCCCGAACCGGGCCTGGGCGGGCGCAGTATATTTCTTCCGCGCGGGCGCGTGCTCGGCGGCTCGTCCTCGATCAACGCCATGGTCTATGCCAGGGGGCACCCCTTGGATTATGACCAGTGGCGCCAGATGGGGCTGACCGGCTGGGGCTTTGGCGATGTGCTGCCCTATTTCAAGCGCGCCGAAAGCAATTGGCGTGGGCCAACCAGCCATCATGGGGCCGACGGCCCGCTCGGCGTTTCGGCGCCTGAAACCCAGAGCCCGCTCTATGACCATCTGGTGCAATCAGGCATCGCCGCCGGCTTTCAGGCGTCCGGCGATCTCGCCGGCGCGGAGCCGGAAGGCATCGGGCCCACCGATTTCACCATCAAGGACGGGCGCCGCGCCTCGACCGCCCGGGTCTATCTGCACCCGGCCTTGGGGCGGGCGAACCTGAAGGCGGAAACCGGTGCCCTCGTGCACAAGATCATTACCGGTAATGGCCGCGCCCAGGGTGTCCGCTATGCCAAGGACGGCCAAATCCATACTGTGACCGCCAGACGCGAGGTGATTTTGAGCGCCGGCGCCTACAATGCGCCGCAGATCTTGTTGCTGTCCGGCATCGGCCCGGGGGCTGAGTTAGCCGAGATGGGCATCGATCCTGTACTGGACGCCCCCAATGTGGGACGCAATCTGCACGACCATCTGTCGTTCCACGTCACCTATGAATGCAACCAGCCGATCAGCTTCGATCCGTTGTTGCGCGCCGACCGCATTGCCCTTTCCATGGCGCGCTGGTTCCTGACCCACAAAGGCACCGCCGCCTCGCTGCCGATGACCGGCTCGGCCTTTATCCGTACCCGGGATGGCCTCGAGGTGCCCGATATCGAATTTCTGATGAGCCCGGTGGCCCTCGATGCGCATGTGTGGTTTCCGTTCATCAAAAAGCCGCGCGGCCACCGTTTTACCTTCCGCATTGTCATGCTGCACCCCGAAGCCCGCGGCCAACTGACCCTGAAATCGGCGGCCCCGGAAGACCATCCCCGCATCCAGTTCAATTTCCTGACCGAGGAAGCCGACCGGGCAACCTGCCGCGCCGGTATTCGGGCAGTGCGCAAAATCGCCGGCGCGGAGCCGCTGGCCGGCCTGGCCGGGCAGGAACTGAAACCCGGGCCCGCCTGCCAATCCGATGACGAGATCGACGCCTATATTCGGGGTAGCGCCGAGGTTGATCATCATCCGGTCGGCACCTGTCGCATGGGGTTGGATGACGCCTCGGTGGTGGACGGGGATTTGCGGGTGCGCGGCATCGATGGCTTGCGCGTCGCCGATGCGTCGATCATGCCGACCGTCACCGGCGCCAACACCAACGCCACGGCGATCATGATCGGCGAAAAAGCCGCGGATATGATCAGGGGGCGCGCCGCGCCGCCATCATTGGAATATTAGGACAGGTTCAGCCGCCGTCTTCGACGCCGACGCCCAGGAGGCTGGCTTGCATCGCCTCGTCGGCGCCCAGCTCCTTCGTGGTGCCGCGCCAGACCACCTTGCCGCGATCAAGCACGATGGCGTCCTTGGCGAACTCGACCGCCAGATCGTTATTCACGTTGAGGTTTCTTGATTCCCGGTGCGGGCGCGGCCGTTTTCGATGGTCACATCGGCGGCCGCCGGGGGGCTGCGGCCGAGGATCATATCGGATGCTTTTTCGGCGATCATGATGGTCGGCGCGTTGGTGTTGCCGCCGGTGATCATCGGCATGATCGACGCATCGACAACGCGCAAACCCGCTATCCCATGGACGCGGAGCTGGTCATCGACGACGGCGCCATCGCCATTGCCGCTGCCCATTTTGCAGGTGCCCACCGGATGAAAGATGGTGGCCGCGAAATTGCGGATGTATTCGACCAAATCCGCATCGGATTGAACATCCCTGCCCGGGCGGCTTTCAATTTTCCGGTAAGGATCGAACGCCGGCGCGTCCATGATGCGGCGGCCGATTTTAAAGCCGCGCAACAAGACCTCCATATCCTCGGGCTCCGAGAAAAATCTTGGATCGATGATCGGCGGCGTGGCCGCTTGCGCATCCTTGATGCGTATCTCGCCATGGCTTTTCGGGCGCAGCAAAACCACGGTCATGGTAAAGCCGTGCCCGGCGCCAAGCACGCCGCCTCTGGCGTTGCGCACGCCGGGCAGGAACGTGCATTGAATGTCGGAGCGGTCCAATCCCGGCGCCGTCCGCATAAAGCCGCCGCCTTCGATCATCGAGCCGGCGAGAAATCCCTTGCGGCGAAACAGATATTCCACCGCCGCCGCCGCCAGCCTGGGCGCCGCCCGCCAGGAAACCCCGTAGGAGACCGCGTTCGGGCTGCGCACCTGGATGCCGGCGCCGATATGATCTTGCAGGTTTTTGCCGACGCCGGGAAGATCGGATACGGCATCGATGCCGAGACCGGCCAGCTCGCCCGCCGGCCCGATGCCGGAGCGCAGTAATAACGCCGGCGAGCCGATGGCCCCCGACGACAATATGATCTCCTTGGCCGCCTCTATTCGATAGTTGCGCGGCCCGGACACCAGTTCCAGCCAGCGGGCGCGGCCGTTTTCGCAAACCACGCGCTTGGCCATGGCGCCGGTGATCACCTCCAGATTGGGCCGCCCCAGCGCCGGTTTCAGAAACGCCGCCGCCGTCGAATGGCGGCGCCCGTTCTTGATGGTAACCTGGCGGGTGCCCCAACCCTCCTGGTCCTCGCCGTTGAAATCGTCGCGCAAGGGGAGCTGCAGGGATTGGGCGGCATCCAATAAAGCGTGCGTGATCGGATTGATGCGCACATGATCGGTGACATTCAAAAGCCCGCCCTGGCCGTGAAATTCGGAACCGCCCTTGCTTTCGTTGTTTTCGGATTTCCGGAAATAGGGCAGCACCTCGGCATAGGACCAGCCTTTGTTGCCGAGATTTGCCCACTCGTCGTAGTCGAGGGGATGGCCGCGCATATAAACCATGCCGTTGATCGAGGACGAGCCGCCCAAAGTGCGCCCCCTCGGAATATAGATGGGCCGATTGCCCGAATGTTTCTGATCGGTGGTGGAATAGCGCCAATTCAGGACCTTGTGATGCACCAGCGCCACCAGCCCCGCCGGCACATGGATGAACGGCGAGCGGTCCTTGGGGCCGGCCTCTATCAGGCAGACCCGGTTGGCCGGGTCCTCCGACAATCGGTTGGCGAGCACGCAGCCGGCCGAGCCGCCGCCGGCGATAATATAATCGAAAATTTTGGTCTCCCCCATGCACTCCATCCCCTTGCCGCGTTCTTTGTTACTTTACATGTTGAACGAAATGCTAGACCGGAACAATGTTGTAAATTAGCTTGAACGATTAGCGCATCAATAGGGGAGCACATTATGGCCAAAGCAACCATTCGTCATCTGGCTATCGTCGCCAAGGACCCGGAAAAACTGGCCGAGTATTATAAGCGCGTGTTCGGCATGGAAGAAACGCACCGGGATGACAAAACCAAAAATGAGCGCGGCAAGATCGGCGTCTTCCTGACCGACGGCTATCTCGCTCTTGCCATCCTGCCGCTCCGGCTGGAAGGCGAAAACGGTCTCGGCATCCATCACTTCGGATTTCACATCGACAGCATGGACGAGGTCACCGGCAATATGGACGCCGAAGATGTGGAGGCGCCGCAATTGCGCCCCGGCGACCGGCCCTTCGCGGAATTCCGCGGCATGGACCCGGAAGGCAATTTGTTCGACCTGTCGGAGCATGGCTATCAGCGGATCGAAACCGGCGACGAGCGGGTGGCAAAGAAATAGACGGCGAATTCCCTAGACCGTGATCACCACCTTACCAAAGAGGGCGGTTGATTTTTGATATTCGAAAGCCGCGTGGGCTTCGTCGAAGGCGAAAGTTTTGTCCACCACCGGCTTGATATGGGCGGCCTCCATGGCGCGCAGCATGTCTTCAAAGGATGCGCGGCTGCCCACCAGGACGCTATTCAGGCGGGCGAAATTGCCGACGAAAGCCGGCGCGTTGAACGGCACTTCGCGCCCGGCGACAAAGCCGATCTGATGGATCTGCCCACCGAGGGCCAGGGCCGCAATGGATTGGGGCAAGGTGCCGCCGCCCACCTCAACCACATGATGAACGCCGGATTGGCTCGCGGCGCGTACCGCCTCCACCCAGTCCGGCGTGGTGTTGTAATTGATTACCACATCGGCGCCCAAGCCTCGCGCCCGCTCCAGCTTGGCATCGCTGGACGACAATATAATGACCCGTGCCCCGGCCGCCTTGGCCAGCTGCAGAGCGATTATGGAGACGCCGCCGGTGCCGATCAGCAATACCCATTGCCCGGCGATCAACGGCTCGGACCGGTAAAGGGCGTTCCACGCCGTCACCGCCGCGCACGGCAGGGTGGCGGCTTCTTCAAAGGACAGGGTATCGGGTATCGGGACCAGGCCGTTTTCGTCCAGCACCATCATCTCGGCCAACGTGCCGTCGAGGGGCACGCCCATGGCCCGGCCCCGATATTCGGGCCGGTAGGCGCCATCCAGCCAGCCCTGCACGAAGCAGCCCGCCACCCGCTCGCCTATGGCAAACCGGCTGGCGCCTTCGCCGACGGACACAACCTCGCCGGCGCCGTCGGATAAAATGATGGTCGGGCGGGTGAGCGCGCCCATGCGGTAGCGCCCGGCCACGATCGCCTGGTCGCGGGCGTTGATGGAGGTGGCGGACACGCGCACCAGAACCTGGCCGGGGCCCGGTGCCGGATCATCCCGCGTCACCAGCTGCAATCCATCCAGTCCGCTCGCGCCTGGCTGAACTTCCCATGCTTTCATAATCGTCCCTCCCGTTCGAGCCGCCTGCTTGACCAAGGTCCCATTGAACATGATGTTAGATGAAACGAAAAGAGGTGATCCCATGGCAAAAGAACTGCGCAGCAATTTCCCATACGGCTCTTCCCACTGGGCGGTGCGCCGCGCGCAATGGAGCGCGCTCGGCATATCGGCGGCGGATATGGAGTTACCGAAGATCGCCATCGTCAACACCTCGTCGGAGCTGGCCATCTGCTTCAGCCATCTGGACGGCATCGCGGCGCGCCTGAAAGACACCATCCGCGCCGCCGGCGCCCTGCCCTTTGAAGTGCGCACCGCGGCGCCGTCGGATTTCATCACGTCGCGCGGGCGGCGCGGCGGCTATATCCTGTCGGCGCGGGATTTGATCGTCAACGATATCGAGGTCGCCGTCGAAGGCGCGCAGCTGGACGCCATGATCTGCCTGGCGTCCTGTGACAAAACCGTTCCCGGCCAGATGATGGCGGCGGCGCGGCTCAACATCCCCACCATTATCGCCATCTGCGGCTATCAGCCGAGCGGCGAATATGAAGGCGAGCATGTGGATATCGAAGATGTGTTTCTGATGGCGGGGCACGTGCTGGCGGGCAAGTTGGCGCCGGAAAAACTGGAAGCCATGGCCGACAACGCGATCCGGGGACCCGGCGTCTGCTCCGGCATGGGCACCGCCAATTCCATGCATATCGCCTGCGAAGCGCTCGGCATGAGCCTGCCCGGCAGCGCCCCGGTGGCAGCCAATTCCGATAAAATGTTTTACCATATCGAAGCGGCGGGAAAGCGCATCGTCGCGATGGTCGAGGAAGATTTGAAACCCCGGGATATCATGACCCCGGCGGCATTCGCCAACGCTGCCGCCGCCGTGCTCGGCGTATCGGGCTCGATCAACTGCATCAAGCATTTGCAGGCGACGGCGATGGAGGCCGAATGCGATGTGGACGTCTACGCCATCTTTGATGAATTTTCCAAAACCGTTCCGGTGTTGGCGGCGGTGCGCCCCAACGGCGAGTACAGCATCGAAGATTTCGAAGCCGCCGGCGGCGCCGGTGCGGTAATGAAGCGGCTGGCGGGCGCCATCGACGGCGGCGCGCTGACGGTCAGCGGCAATACGGTCGCCGAAAATCTGGCGGACGTAAGCGCGGCGGGCAGCGATGTTATCCGGGATGCCGATAATCCCTTTTCCACCAGTCCGCCCATCGTCATTGTCAAAGGCTCCCTCGCCGAAGAAGGCGCCATCATCAAATTGGGTTTGGCGCAAGACCGCACGTTCGAATTTACCGGCCCGGCGCGGGTGTTCGAGCTGGCCGATGACGCCATGGAAGCGGTGCGCGTCGGCGCCGTCAAAGCCGGCGACGTGGTTGTGCTGCGCGGCTTAGGGGTCAAGGGCGGGCCCGGTATGTCGACCGCGTCGCGGGTGGTGTTTGCCCTCGACGGCGCCGGCCTTGGCGATCTTTGCGCGCTGGTAACCGACGGCCAGCTATCGGGTCTCGTCAACCGGGGTCTGGTGGTCGGCGAAGTATCGCCCGAAGCGGCCACCGGCGGCACGCTGGGTCTGGTCGAGGACGGCGATATCATCGCCATCGACGCCCGCGCCCGCAGCGCCGAATTAGAGGTCTCCGAAGATGAGCTGGCCGCCCGGCGCGGGCGTTTGAAGAACGAGCCCGTCGATCCCGGCCGGCCCGGCTGGCTGAGCATTTACCGCGATACCGTACAGCCGCTTTCCAAGGGCGCCATTCTTTCTGATCGGGGCGCTTAGGATTGCAGGCTTATCCGGCGGCCTTGCGTAGGGTTTTCAGGCCCGCCGTCTCGTAACTGTCGACCAGCAGCATGGCTTCGGCGTTGTCGGTGATTTTGGTCAGGAGCTGGAAAAACTGCTCCTGCTCTTTGAGCGACATACCCTTGAGGATTTGCTGGCGGCGCTGTTCCAGAATTTCGGCGATGGTTTTGAACTTGGGCCGCCCCGCCGGGGTCAGGGTCAGAAGCTTGCGCCGCTGATCGGCCGGATCGCGGATAAAGCGGATCAGTTTTTTATTCACCAGCTTTTTGACCGCCAGGCTGACCTGGGTCTCATGCAGCGATGCCGATTTGGCGATATCGCGCGCCATCACGGGGCCGTGCTGGCCAATCTCGTGCAGGGTCCGGGCCTCGACAACTTTTAGACCGGTGAGCGCCGGATAAGCGCGCAGCGCGCTCCGTAATATCAAATTGGAAGCGTTGGAAAGAAACTCGGCAACCGGAAATTGTTCGTCATCACCTAATAATTTTTCAACATTATTCATTATACGGCCCCACCTGATTCTCCGAGTTATCACCTTTAAATACGCACGGCAATATGGCAGCTTAATGCACGCGGGCATATTTCGTCAAAGTAACTTTACATGTAAAGTTCGCAAACTATTATTGGGGTAATTGGATTGCATTAAATCTAAGTTGGGGTTGGCCGGGTTCCTTTCCTGGGCAATAGTCTAATCAAACATCACCAAGGAGAAATTCATGGCCAAGGGTCCTTTTCGCGCCGATCAAGTGGGCAGCTTTCTGCGCCCGAAAGAATTGATGGATGCCCGCGAGAAACTTAAACAAGGCGATCTCGATAGGGCCGCCCTTCGCGAAGTCGAAGACCGGCTGATCACCGAGCTGGTAAAAATGCAGGAAGCCGCCGGCATGAAGGCGGTCACCGACGGCGATTTCCGGCGCACCTCCTGGTCGGGGGATTTTCTGACCGCCATCGACGGCGTTCAAATGCGCAGCACCACCGAGCGCCTCGGCAACACCCCGCCGGCGGGCGTTCCCAAAGGCGGCATCGTCCGCGACTGGGAGCCGCCGGCGCCGCTCACCACCAAAAAACTGTCGCGCCCGGACGGCGGTATCCAACGGCAAAGTTTCGAATTTTTGGCTGGCGCCGTCAACCAGACGCCCAAGGTCTGCATCCCGTCGCCGAGCATGCTGCATTTCCGGGGCGGACGCGGCGGCGTCGATGCAGACGCCTACCCGGATATGGAAGAGTTTTTTGACGACGTTACCGCCATCTGGCGCGCCGAGATCATGGATCTGGCCGACGCCGGCTGCCGCTATGTGCAGCTCGACGATACCAACCTTGCCTATCTTTGCGACGACCGCCTGCGCGAAAAAGTGCGCGGCCTGGGCGAGGACCCGGATCAATTGCCGCTCTTGTATGCGCGCCTGATCAACAACGCCATTGCCGACCGCCCGGACGATATGGCGATCACCGTGCATCTTTGCCGGGGCAATTCTTTAAGCGTCGGCCACGCCGAAGGCGGCTACGAGCCGGTTGCCGAGAAAATGTTCAACGAGGTGAAGGTGGACGGCTTTTTCCTGGAATATGATTCTGATCGGGCCGGGGATTTCCAGCCGCTCCGCTTCGTTCCCAAGGGGCTTAAAATCGTGCTCGGTATCGTCACCTCCAAGTTCGGCGAGCTGGAAGACACCGATGATTTGAAGCGCCGCATCGACGAGGCGTCCGAGTTTATGCCGGTTGATCAAATGTGCCTCAGCCCGCAATGCGGATTTGCCAGCCATACCGGCGGCAATATCTTGGAGTTCGACCAGCAATGGGCCAAACTGAATATGATTTCCGAGCTGGCCAAGGAGGTCTGGGCCGACGCCTGACATAGCCATCATGAAACACTCAACGACGCGTATACTCACCACCCACGTTGGCAGCCTGATCCGCCCGCAAGAAATCAAGGATCACCTGCTGGCCAAAATCAGCGGCGATTATGATAAGGACGGCCATGGCGCGGCGCTAATCCGAACCGTCGCCGGGATTGTCGCTAAGCAAAGCGATGCCGGCATCGATGTGGTCAGCGACGGCGAGTTCGGCAAGGGCATAAGCTGGTCCCAATATATGATCGAGAGATTGAGCGGCTTTGAGCGGCGGGAGCTCTCCGAGGGTGCCGCCGATCCCTATGCTTCGGGCGAGGATCGCCAGCGCTTCGCAGAATTTTATAAGGAGATGGACGAGGCCGACCGGCGCGCCTCGCGCAGCGACGGCGGCGTGGTCAAGGCGGAAACCGTCTGCACCGGGCCGATCACCTATACCGGCCAGGCCGATTTGCAGCGCGATATCGATAATATGAAAGCCGCCATGGAAGCCGCCGATGTGGCCGAAGGGTTCCTTCCGGTAGCGGCGCCGGCGAGCGCCATTCCCGACCGGCGCAACGAATATTACAGCACCGACGAGGAATGCGTGTTCGCCCTCGCCGACGCCATGCGCACCGAATACAAGACCATCACCGATGCCGGGCTTTTGGTGCAGATCGATGATGCCCGCGCCGCCGTCACCTATGACCGTATGCTGTCCCGGGGCGCCTCCAAGGCCGATTTCCTCACCTGGCTGGCCATGCATATGGAAGCACTCAACCACGCCATCAAGGGGCTGGACGAAACCCTAATCCGCTATCACGTATGTTGGGGTAGCTGGCCGGGACCGCACACCACCGACGTTGCGTTTCGCGATATCGCCGATCTGGTACTGTCGATCAACGCCGGCGCCTATGTGATCGAAGGCGCCAATCCCCGCCACGAACACGAATGGCGGGTCTGGGAAGACGTCAAACTGGCGGACGGCAAAGTGCTGATCCCCGGCGTCATCTCCCACGCCACCAATATTGTCGAACATCCGGAGCTGGTGGCCCAGCGCATCTGCCGTCTGGCAGCGCTGGTCGGGCGCGAAAATGTGATCGCCAGCACCGACTGCGGCTTTGCGCAAACGCCGTTCCATCAACGCACCCACGAAACCATCCAGTGGGCGAAACTGGAAGCGCTGGCGGCCGGCGCCGAAATCGCCAGCAAGGAATTATGGGCGTAAAATCGCCCGCAAAACAATCAAGAGGAATTTGCCATGCTTTACAGTGAAGACAGAATATTGACCACCCACGCCGGCTCCTTGCCGAGGCCCGACGATCTCCGCAAGATGGTGGTCGCCAAGGCCGCCGGCGAAGACTACGACGAAGCGGAATTCCAATCCTCGCTGAGAGATGCGGTCTCCGGCGTGGTCAAACAGCAGGCAGATATCGGCATCGATAGCGTCAATGACGGCGAATTTTCAAAGATCAATTTCACCAACTATGTGCGCGAACGGCTGGGCGGCTTTGAAAAACGCAACGCACAAGACGTCACCACCTACCAATTGGATATGACGTCCCGCGACCGGGTGAAATTTCAAGGCTATTTCGAAGCCATCCCGCCCCGCTACACCCGCTCCAACATGGGTGTTGCGGTCTGCACCGGACCGCTCACCTATATCGGCGAGGACCAGTTAAAGGCGGATTTGGCCAACTTCAAGGCGGCATCCGAGGCCGCCGGCGTTACCGAAGCCTATCTTCCGGCCAATACGCCGGGCACCATAGAGCATTGGATGCCGAACGAGCATTACAGAAGCGACGAAGAGTTCGTGTTCGCCATCGCCGACGCCATGCGCGTCGAATACGAAGCCATCGTCGATGCCGGCTTCCTGTTGCAGATCGATGATCCCGACTTGCCCGACGGCTGGAACTGCCTGCCCGAAATGGGCGTCAAGGAGTACCAGAAATATGCGCAAATGCGGGTCGAGGCGCTGAACCATGGCTTGCGCAATATCGATCCGGAAAAAGTGCGCCTGCATGTGTGCTGGGGCAGCTTCCACGGACCCCATTACGACGATATCGCCCTCGCCGATATTATCGATATTATCTTTTCCGTACGCGCATTAAGCTTTTCCATCGAAGCCTCCAACCCCTGCCACGAACACGAATGGAATGTGTTCGAGACCGCCAAACTGCCCGACGGCGCGACCCTGATCCCCGGCGTCATCGGCCATTGCTCCGATTTCATCGAACATCCCGATCTGGTGGCCGAACGGCTGATCCGCTACGCCGAGCTGGTGGGCAAGGAAAACGTGCTGGCCGGTACCGATTGCGGGCTCGGCAACCGGGTGGGTCACGAATCCATCTGCTGGGCCAAGCTGGAATCCATGGTCGAGGGCGCGCGGCGGGCATCAGCCAAGCTCTGGTAGCCACCCGGAAGGCACAGCAGCGTGTTGGGCTAAACGCTTGAAATCGCTGTATATTGTAATTTCTGTGGGATTCATCCCATAGATAATTCAAGGGCATTTGGCGGGTATCGTCATATACAGTCCCACCAAAGTGGGATTTATCCCATAAATGTTGAATTTAATATTTATGGGATGAAATTATTGACTCATATTCCTTGATCGTTCATTCTTGCGGCCATTGACTGTTAATCGACCGATTTTGCGAATAGCGGGACGTGCCTGGTGAACGAACAGCTAAGCCTGATTGCGGAAATCGAAGCCTTTTGCCGCCAAGCCGGGGTCGCCGAAAGTACTTTTGGGCGCCGGGTCGTCAATGACGGCAAATTTGTCGGCCGCCTGCGCGACGGCAAGGGCGTGACCACCGCCACCGTCGCCAAGGTCCGCGGCTACCTCACCGAACAGAACAATTCCGCCGCCGACAGCCAAAATGGCGGCGCGGTCTTAAAAGCCGGCCCGGCGGGCGGCGGCGATGACGCCGGCAGCGGCGCGCAGGATGAGCAGGCCGAAAAGAAAAAGTCCGCCTTCCGCTTTTACGACAACCGGCAAAAATATCTGATGTTCGTCAACACCTGTTCGGAGAAATGGGTGGTCGCCGAGCGCGCCGGCATGGAATTGGCCCATATCCATCCCAAACCGCCGGCGCTGCGCGTGTTTGACGCCGGCATGGGCGACGGCACCGTGATCACCGGCGTCATGCGCGAAATGCACCGGCGCTTCCGCACCCTGCCCTTCTATATTGTCGGCAAGGAAATCAGCCTCGAAGATGTGCGCTTGAGCCTGGAAAAAATGTCGGACCGGTTTTACGAGCATCCGGCGACGGTGCTGGTGGTCACCAACATTTATTACACCGAAGCGCCGACGCTGACGCCGCGTTCCATGCAGGCGGCGGCGACCTTGAACTGGATCGACGTGCCCCTGGCCGGTGATTCGGCGCACGAATTTCACGAGCAGATCAAGGACCTGCAGCCGACCCTGGCCGCAAGCTGGCAGGTCAAGGCATCGGAAAAAACCGGCAATCCTCTTTATGTGCGGCCCTCGGTGATGGTGCTCTACCGGGAAGATCACAAGTTTTTGCTCGACCAAATCATCCCCCGCCCGGGCCAGGCGCATGGGGATTATGATTTGGTCATCGCCTCGCAGCCTTACCGGGCGCGCCTGCCCGATGACTTCAAGGTACAAAAAGTTATCGCACCGCTGGCCCGGGCACTGGCGCCAGGCGGGCGTCTGTTGGGCGTTCATTCCCACGGCAATGATCCGGGCCTGGAAATCATTCGGAGGGTCTGGCCCGGTGAGACGCCGTTCATTTCCAACCGGCACGATCTGTTGAAGGGCTTGAAGCGGGAATTGGGTAAAAGCCACCGGGATCTGAACTTCAATGCCTATGCCGACAAGCGGGCGCTGTTCCGCTACGATATGCACACCCTGCCCTCGGAAGTTGGCGGCGGCGGCATCGGCACATCGACCTTGCTGGCGGCCTGGAACGCGGCCACCTATGTGGCCCAGATCGAAGACGACCGGCTGGAAGAGGTGATCGCCGAGAACGACTATCTGGAGGCCACGCGCAGCGTCCTCAACGAATATAACGGATTATGGTTCAACGATGAATCCTTCGTCGTAGCGCGGCGCCGGGATTGATTGAAAGATAGGATAAGATTTATGGACGATGCCGATTCGCCCGCTGTGGATTCGAAACTGGTGCGCCGCCTGATCGCCGGCGAGTTTGCGGTCACCGCCGAGATCACGCCGCCGGTCGCCGCCGGGCCCCAGCCCTTGCTGGACAAGGCCATGATGCTCAAAGATTGCGTCGATGCGGTCAATGTCACCGATGGCGCCAGCGCCCGGGTGCATATGTCGTCGACCGCCTCGGGCGCTATCTTAGCCGCCAACGGCATCGAGCCGGTGGTGCAATTCACCTGCCGCGACCGCAACCGCATCGCCATCTTGAGCGATCTTTTGGGCGCCGGCGCGCAGGGCGTCCATAACCTGTTGATGTTGACCGGCGACGACCCGACGCAAGGCGATCAGCCCGACGCCAAGCCGGTGTTTGATTTCCAGAGCGCCGATCTGATCCGCATTGCGCGCCAAATGACCGACCAGGGCGCGCTGCCGTCCACCGGCGCCAAAGTCAAAGGCGATAATGTGGAGCCCGGCACAAGGCCGATCGATACGCCGCCGCAGTTTTTTGTCGGCGCCGCCGACACCCCGACCGCCGAGGCCAACGAAAAATGGATCAACGGGCTGCGCGGCAAGGTCAAAACCGGCGCCCAGTTTATCCAGACCCAGCTTTGCTACGATATGGATATCGTTCGCGGCTATGCCCAATTGCTGGAGGAAAAAGGCTTTTCCGAGCATCTGTTCGTGCTCATCGGCAACGGCCCGCTTTTGTCGGCCAAATCGGCGATCTGGATGCGCGACAATCTTTGGGGCGTCGCCATGCCCGATGCCGTCATCCAGCGCCTCGAAGACGCCGCCGATCCAAAGCAAGAGGGCATCAAACTTTGCGTCGATCAAATGCAGGAAATGGCCGACATAGCGGGCATTTCCGGCGTGCATCTGATGGCGCCGATCAACACCACGAGCATTCCGGGCGTCATCGCCGCCGCCGGCATATCAAACCGCTCCTAGGGGCTGAACCAATTTCAATCAAATGAGGTCATCATGAGTTCCAATTTTCTGTTTACGTCTGAATCTGTTTCGGAGGGCCATCCGGACAAGGTCTGCGACCGCATCTCGGATGCGATTGTCGATACGTACCTGACCGCCGAGCCTGGGTCCCGGGTCGCGGTTGAGACCATGTGCACCACCAACCGCATTGTGCTGGCCGGCGAAGTGCGCGGCCCGGGCTCGATCACCCATGCTGACCTGGAAGAGGTGGCGC
>CAUZTZ010000007.1:0-30590 GCA_963582805.1 Alphaproteobacteria bacterium | reverse complement strand
TGTGACGCCCGCCGAATGCGTCGGCGAAGACCCGGTCTATGTGAGCCGGGTGCGCGAAGACCCGACCATAGAAAACGGCCTTAGCCTCTGGGTGGTGGCCGATAATTTGCGCAAGGGCGCGGCCCTCAATACGGTACAGATTGCCGAATTGCTGGGCCGGGATTACCTGGACCACGGCGTCTAAAGCGGTTCCGGACAAATCTGCGGGCTCGGCCGCTCTATTCGATGATAAGGTCTGCTTCGCCTTCCGGCCCGGCATCGGCGCGCCGTTCGGGGCCGGAATAGCTGGGGTCCCGGCGGCGCCGCCGGTCGGGTCCGAAATAATCTTTTGATTCGACAAATTGCCGGGGCCGGTCGATCACCGATTTGATGCGCTGGTAAAGCTGGGTCGCCGATATGGGCTTGATCAGAATTTCGTTGATGCCGGCGTCGCGGGCCTCGGTAATGCGCAGCTTTTCCGAATGGCCGGTGATCATGATCATGGGAATGAAACGGTTTGGGCTGTCGGTGGCCTTGCGCACCCTTTTTGCCAGCTCGATGCCGTTCGCCGGCGCCATCTCCCAGTCCAACAAGATGATATCCGGCTGGTTGTCGGCCATGATATTCCAGGCTTCGGCGCCGTCCTTCACCTCGGTAAAATCGTGGACCCCGAAGGCGCCGAGGAGCTGGCGCAATATGGCCTGCATGAACGTATTGTCCTCGGCGATCAAGAACCTGACTTTGCTGATGTCCAATTCGGCCACGGAAATTCCTCAATGCGGCAAGGCGCCGCGAATACCAGAATGTTTGAATATCAATTCCGGTGAATTTTCTGTCAATGCCGGGAAATGATTAGGCCGCCGGCGAAGCAGTGAAAAGCCTCTCAAAAAATAGGAGGCGTCAGGTATGCGGGACCTGGGACCCCCACATAACGCACCGCGGCGGCGGTGCTCCTGACGCCTCTTAGAGCCGGCCAGGCTCTAAATACACGAAAGCGGCGCCGACCTACCGGAATAGCCGCGCGGCACCCCTGGGAAAGGGACCGCAACTGCATCCGGCCGGCGGAACCAACATCCTCCGTCCCCGAGCGGGCACGGCGGACATACTCTCCGCAATGGCGGCCCGGCTCTAATAATAGACGCTGGGGCAACCGGTACAACGTTCCGGAAATTCCTTGGTCAGGCCACCAAAGTAAACCCGGATCGCTCCCGCGGAACCGCCGCCTGCACGGCAGCCGATCGCGGAGCCGGCTGCCCGCCGCGCCAGGGAGACGAGACGGACCGCCAACGGCGCGCCAAAAACCGGTGCTCAAAAACCCCCGAAACGGGCGTTCCCGATACGGAAAGCCCCGAAAGGCCCCCGCCCGGCGATCAGCGCAACCGCCGCATTGGACGGCACCGGAACCGAAGCCCCTTAGCCGTCCTAAACCGCTTTCCCTAACCCGCCGGCCGGCCCCGAGGAACCGGTGGCCTGGATAAGGAATCTACGGTTTAGACGCTTTCGCGTACCCCGGCATTGTGGAAAGCACCCCCCGGGCGATCAATATAAAAATCGTAAAAAAGCGCAGATTTCTGTGCATAAATAACCTGTGTTTACACAAAGCGTGCACAAATTATCCCCAACACTATCCCCATAAAATATGAAACCATTGATTTTGCTCAGATTTGTGAATCTCGGGTGGCCCGGCCGCTGATGCTAGTTAAAAGCCGGCGCGCGTTGACTTGGTTCAGCCCAGGGGCTAAACCCACTAAGGCCGGAATAGCACGTACCGGCGCGCGTTTTTACCAAGTTTCAGGGCGAGGCTTCGGCAATGGCAACGGGCAACAGACCGCTTTCTCCCCATTTGCAGGTGTACCGCCCGCAAATCACCTCGATCCTTTCGATCACCCACCGGGCCACCGGTCTCGGCCTGGCCGTCGGCGCCTTAGGTTTGGCTTATTGGCTGAACGCGGCGGCTTATGGGGCCGGCGCATTCGGGCGGGCGCAGGCCATTTTCGGCTCGGTGATCGGTGTAATCGTGCTGATCGGCTTCACCTTTGCCCTCTTTTTCCACCTCTGCAACGGCATCCGTCATCTGTTTTGGGATGCCGGGCACGGCTTCGAGATGGCGCAGCTTCGCGCCTCGGGCTGGTTGGTGGTGCTGGCATCGCTGGGTCTGACCGCCGTCACCTGGCTTATTGTGTTGGCTGGGTGAGGGAGGCGCTCATGGATCTTCGCAGCGACCTTGCTCGCGCTCGCGGCCTCGGCACCGCCAAGGAAGGCACCGGCCATTGGTGGGCGCAGCGGGTAACCGCGGTTGCCTTGCTGCCGCTCGGGCTCTGGTTCGTCTATTCGGCGGTGTCCTGGGGCGGCATGGATTTGGCCGCCTTCAAAGCCTGGTTGAACGGGCCCGGCAATCTATTACTGATGGTGCTGTTCGTCGGCACGCTTTTCTATCATATGCAATTGGGCGTTCAGGCCGTGATCGAAGATTATGTGCATGGCGAGGCGACCAAGATAACCGGTTTGATGATTAACGTATTTGCCGCCATATTTTTCGGCGCATCGTCGATTATCGCCTTGTTCCAAGTCGCGTTCGGAGGCTGATGCCCGATGGCTGAAAGTTATGAAATAATCGATCACGTTCATGACGTGCTTGTCGTCGGCGCCGGCGGAGCGGGGCTTCGCGCCACCCTCGGCATGGGTGCCGCCGGGCTGAAGACGGCCTGCATTACCAAGGTGTTCCCGACCCGCAGCCATACGGTGGCCGCCCAGGGCGGCGTCGGGGCGGCGCTCGGCAATATGCAGGAAGACCGTTGGCAATGGCATATGTTCGACACCGTCAAGGGCGCCGACTGGCTCGGCGATCAGGACGCCATCGAATATATGTGCCGCGAAGCGGTGCCCGCCGTTTACGAGCTGGAACATTTCGGCGTGCCCTTTTCCAGAACCGAAGATGGCAAGATTTATCAGCGCCCCTTCGGCGGCCATATGCGCAATTTCGGCGAAGCCCCGGTGGAGCGCGCCTGCGCCGCCGCCGATCGTACCGGCCACGCCATCCTGCACACTCTTTACCAGCAATGCCTCAAGCATAACGCCGAATTTTTCATCGAATATGTGGTCATCGATCTGATCATGGGCGATGACGGCGCCTGCCGAGGGGTGATGGCCTGGAACCTGGCCGATGGCAGCATGCACCGGTTCCTGGGCCATATCACGGTGCTCGCCACCGGCGGTTATGGACGCAGCTATTTCTCCTGCACCTCGGCGCACACCTGCACCGGCGACGGCAACGGCATGGTGGCGCGCGCCGGGCTGCCCTTGCAGGATATGGAGTTTGTGCAATTCCATCCCACCGGCGTCTATGGCGCCGGCGTGCTGATCACCGAAGGCGCCCGCGGCGAAGGCGGCTACCTTACCAACTCCGAAGGCGAAGCGTTCATGGAACGCTATGCGCCGACGGCCAAGGATCTGGCGTCCCGCGACGTGGTCAGCCGTTCCATGACCATCGAAATTCGCGAAGGCCGGGGCGTCGGCGATGGCGCCGATCACATATTCCTGCATCTGGAACATCTGGGCGCCGACTTACTGCACCAGCGGCTTCCGGGGATCACCGAATCGGCGAAAATTTTCGCCGGAGTCGATGCGACGCGGGAGCCGATCCCGGTCCTGCCCACCGTGCATTATAATATGGGCGGCATCCCCACCAACTATCATGGCGAGGTGTTGCGCCCGACCAACGAAAATCCGGACGCCATCTGTGCAGGATTGATGGCGATTGGCGAATGCGCGTCGGTTTCGGTGCACGGCGCCAACCGGCTGGGTACCAATTCGCTTCTGGATATCGTCGTCTTCGGGCGCGCCGCCGCCTTGCGCGCCGCCGAGATTATCACCCCCGGCGCCGCCGTCGAGCCGGCGGCCGCGAACACCGGCGACGAAGCCGTTGGCCGCTTCGATGCATTGCGCCACTCAGGTGGCGCCCGCACCACGGCGGATATCCGCCTCGAAATGCAGCACGTCATGCAAAACAACGCCGCCGTGTTCCGCACCAACGAAATTTTGACCGAAGGCTGCGCCTTGATCAAAAAATCGGTCGCCGCGCTGGATGATATCAGCGTCGCCGACAAATCCATGATCTGGAACTCGGATCTGGTGGAAACCTTGGAGCTGACCAATCTGATGGCTTGCTCGATCACCACCATGTTTTCCGCCGAAGCCAGGAACGAATCCCGGGGCGCCCACGCCAACGAGGATTTTCCCGACCGCGAAGACGCCTGGATGAAGCATACCCTGGCCTGGGTCGATGACGACTGGAACGTGGCCCTGGATTACCGTCCGGTGCACGATTACACGCTGACCGATGAAGTCGAATATATACCGCCGCAAGCGCGGGTTTATTAATAAGGATCAGGCGCGATGGTTGAATTCAACTTGCCGAAGAATTCCAAGGTCAAGAAGGGCAAGACCCACAAAGCGAAGGACGGCGCCAAGAATATTCGGCGCTTCCAAGTCTACCGCTATAACGAAGATACCGGCGAAAACCCGCACATTGACACCTACGAAGTGGATATGGATAGCTGCGGGCCGATGGTTCTCGACGCGCTGATCAAGATCAAGGACGAGATCGATCCGACCCTCACCTTCCGGCGCTCCTGCCGGGAAGGGGTGTGCGGCTCCTGCTCCATGAATGTGGACGGCACCAACGAGCTGGCCTGCATCAAGGATTTGAACGAGATCAAGGACGACGTGAAGGTCTATCCGCTGCCCCATATGCCGGTGCTTAAAGATCTGGTGCCCGATCTCACCCACGCCTATGCCCAATATGCGTCGACCCAGCCCTGGGTCCAGACGGACACGCCGGCGCCGGGCAAGGAGCGTCTGCAAAGCCCGGAAGAGCGGGAAAAGCTGGACGGGCTTTGGGAATGCGTTTTGTGTTTCTGCTGCACCACCAGTTGCCCCAGCTATTGGTGGAACAGCGACCGGTACCTGGGCCCGGCGACCTTGCTGCAGGCGTACCGCTGGATCGTCGATTCCCGCGACGAGAAAACCGGCGAGCGGCTCGACAATCTGGAAGACCCGTTCCGGCTCTATCGCTGCCACACCATCATGAACTGCACCAACACCTGCCCGAAGAACCTGAACCCGGGCAAGGCCATCGCCGAAACCAAGAAATTGATGGCGCAAAGGCGCTAAAACCTCCGAACACGGCCCCAAAAGCCCCGGCCCCGGCGCGCCGTTAAGACTTTGTTAAGGCGGCGCGCGGCACAAGGGATGCATGCTGGGGAGCATGAGGAAAAAGCGCGACGAGACGTTGCGCGCGGAAGCAGTGGCCGGAGCCAACGGCGCCGAAGACGGCGTCGATGTGGATGCCGGCATTATTGTTGTCGACGATAGCCCGCCCGAGCAGACCATCAATACCTCCGAGATACTGCGCACCGGTGACGACTTGGGCGGCGATACGGCGTCCGGCGCGCGGCCCGGCAAAGTTTTCATTTTGGATATCGGCCCCATCTTCAAGCTCTTGGGCGTAAAACCGAAAGACCGCCCCGGCCATAATCTCAATCGCTTTTGCGATAATCTTCTGGCTCGCAGCGTCGCCCGCCTCGGCACCTACGAAGCGCAAGGGGCGGACTGCTTCCTGTTTCGCCTCAACATGAACGACGACCGGGCCTTGCGCGCCGCCATCGCCGGCAAGATCAAACTTTCGCAAAACCGCACCGATGCCGACCGCGCCGGCGTCATCGCCGCGTTGAATGCCTCGGTCGCCGCCGCCGATCAGGAACTGGCCGCCGCCATGCAATCGGCCATGCCCTGATAGCGGATAGCTGTTCCCCTCTATCGGAGACGGTGCTATCATTTTTACCGGAATTTTGTGATCGATCCTGAAATCCCCGGCCGGAGGCGGATATGGCGGGTTTTCTCAACGCGTTGAAAAGTTCCTACTCAACCCAGATGCAGCGCCATCAAAACAAGGCGTTCCTGAACGCCACCATGGCGGCCTGCGCGCTGGTGGCCACCGCCGATGGCCGCGTCACGTTTTCGGAGCGGGTGCGCGTCGATCAGATCGTCATCACGCTGGAACAATTAAAGGCTTTCAACCCGGTGGAGGCCGCCGATTTGTTTCGCGATTTCTGCGATGCGGTTCTGGACAATCCGAAAGAAGGCCACAACAAGCTGGTGAGCATCTTGGAAAGCGTGCGCGGCAACCAGGAAACCGCCGAATTGCTGATCCGCATCTGCCTTGCGGTAACCGAGGCGGGCGGCAAGGCCAGCCTCGTCGATCAGATCGAGATCGTCACCTTGTGCAGCCTGTTGGAGCTGGATCCGGCCCATTTTGGCCTCTACCGGGGCCAAATGATCGATGCGTTGGGCAAGGACGGCGCCCAGCCCGCCTGAAACGCACGCCGCCAAGACCGGTCTTTACAGGCGGCGCGGCGATGCCTAAGTAGCTTAATCCAAAACCCAACAAGGCCGCTGTCACCCAATATGCCCGAAGGACCTTTATTCGATTACCGCGCGCGCGTCGCCGGCGGGGCGTTGAAACCCGATCCGGCGCAAGAGCTGTTGGCGGAAAAATTGCAAAGCCTGCACCGGGCGCTGGCCGGCTATGCGCCGTCGGCGGGGGCGGCGGGCTGGAAAGAACGCTTCGGTATCGGCCGGCGCCGGGAAGACGCGCCCCTCGGGCTCTATATCTATGGCGGCGTCGGCGGCGGCAAATCCATGCTCATGGATTTGTTCTACGAAGGCGTCGCCGTCGCCCATAAGCGGCGCGCCCATTTTCACGAATTTTTGCAAGACGTGCATGGCCGCTTCGTCAAATTCCGCGCCGCAAAGACCACCGCTGATGCGGGCGATCCCATCCCCACCGTCGCCGACCAGATCGCCGCCGAGGCCTGGCTGCTCTGTTTCGATGAATTACAGGTCGCCAATATCGTCGATGCGATGATCCTCGGGCGCCTGTTCGAAGCCTTGTTCGCGCGCGGCGTGGTCATGGTGGCCACCTCCAACCGGCCGCCCCATGATCTCTATAAGGATGGATTGCAGCGGGAAAAGTTTCTGCCCTTCATCGATCTCATTTCGGAAAAGCTGGATATTTTACAGCTCGCCAGCGGCGCCGATTACCGTCTGCAACGGATGCGCAACATGCGCGTTTACTGCCAGCCCGCCGATGCGGGCGCGGACGCCGCCCTCGGTGACTATTTCTCCGAGCTGACCGGCGGCCACGCGCCGGCCCTGGAAAGCGTCGAAGTGAAGGGCCGCGTCCACAAGGTGCCGGCGGCGGGCGGCGTGGCGCGCATGGATTTCGCCGATTTGTGCCAAAATCCTCTGGGCGCCGCCGATTATCTGGAACTGGCGGAACGCTACCACACGTTGATTTTGGACCGCATCCCGGAAATGGGCGAAACCGAAGCCGCCGCCGCGCGCCGTTTCGTGACCCTCATCGATGCCTTGTACGAGAACAAGGTGAAGCTGATCTGCTCCGCCGATGCGCCGCCGGAGCGTCTCTATGTGGACGGCGAGGGCGCCTTCGAGTTCGAACGCCTGGTCTCGCGCCTGATGGAGATGCAGTCCGTCGAATACCTGGCCCTGGCGCACGGGCGTGTGGAATAGGGGGAGATCACCCGTTGCCATTGAAATTTTCGGCTTTCGTTATCATCTAATTCAGAGGTGTTGACGGCCGGAAGGGCTTGGAATTATTCAATGATCAAAGGTGGTTACGGGTATCCGTACTTGCCCTCGTTTACGATTTGGGTTAGGTAGCGAAGCATAATGGGCTGGCAGCGTCGGCGGTTTTCCAGGCGCGCGCGCAACCGATGCCCGATAATGAAGAAACCGCAACGAAAGGGATTACCATGGCGAGGAACAAGATCGCGCTGATCGGCGCGGGGAACATCGGCGGAACGCTGGCCCATCTGGCGGGGCTCAAGGAGCTTGGCGATGTGGTCCTGTTCGACGTGGTCAAGGACCTGCCCCAAGGCAAGGCCCTCGATCTGCAACAGGGCGCGCCCATTGAAGGCTTCAATGCCGAGATCGCCGGCGCCAATTCCTATACCGGTATCCGCGGCGCCGACGTGATCATCGTTACCGCCGGCGTCGCCCGCAAGCCGGGCATGAGCCGCGACGATCTGATCGGCATCAATACCAGCGTCATGCAATCGGTCGGCGAGGGCATCAAGAAATACGCTCCCGGCGCCTTTGTCATCTGCATCACCAATCCGTTGGACGTGATGGTCGGCGTTTTGCGCGATGCCTGCGGCCTCCCCCACAACCGGGTGGTCGGTATGGCCGGGGTGCTGGATTCGGCCCGTTTCCGCACGTTCTTAGCCGACGAAATGAATGTCTCGGTCGAAGACGTGACCGCCTTCGTGCTCGGCGGCCATGGCGATACCATGGTGCCGCTGGCCCGCTATTCGACGGTGGCCGGCATTCCGCTGCCCGATCTGGTACGCATGAAATGGCTCACCCAGAAAAAATTGGACCAGATTATCCAGCGCACCCGCGACGGCGGCGCCGAGATCGTCGGGCTCTTGAAAACCGGCTCGGCCTTTTACGCGCCGGCCAGCGCCGCCATCTCCATGGCGGAAGCCTATTTGAAGGACAAAAAGCGGGTGCTGCCCTGCGCCGCCTATTTGCGCGGTGAATATGGGGTCAAGGGGCTCTATGTGGGCGTGCCGGTGGTGATCGGCGCCAAGGGTGTCGAGCGCATTGTCGAGATCAAGCTGAATCCCGCGGAAAAGGCGGCCTTCAACAAATCGGTGCGCGCCGTGAAAAAGATGATCGCGGAAAGCAAGAATATTCTAAAAAAGGCGGCGGCGCGTAAAAAATAACGGGGATTATTCGTCCGCTTTGAGCGTTTTCATGAATAGGAACAGGGCAGTCCGATGAACATTCACGAATATCAGGCGAAGCAGTTATTGGCAAAATACGGTGTCGCCATTGTCCGGGGCGGCGTCGCCTATACGGCGCCAGAGGCGGAAAATATCGCCAAGGATTTGGGTGGCCCGATTTGGATGGTCAAATCGCAAATTCATGCGGGCGGCCGCGGCAAGGGAAAATTCAAGGAATCCTCGGCCGGCGATGCGGGCGGCGTGCGCCTGGTTAAATCCACCGAAGATGTGCGCCAGGCCGCCGATCAGATGCTCGGCGCCACCTTGGTCACCCACCAGACCGGCGAGTCCGGCAAAGAGGTGAAAAGGGTCTATATCGAAGACGGCTGTGATATCGCCCGCGAATTGTATTTGAGCCTGCTGGTCGACCGGGAAACCTCCCGCGTCACCGTGATCGCGTCGTCCGAGGGCGGCATGGATATCGAAGAGGTGGCCGCCAAGACGCCGGAAAAAATCATGACCGTGGACATCGATCCGCTCACCGGCATGCAGGGCTACCATGCCAGGCGCATCGCCTTCGGCCTTGGCCTTGAGGGCAATCAGGTACGTTCGGCGGTCACGTTCTTAACGTCGATGTACCGCGCCTTCACCGAGATGGACGCCTCCCTGGTGGAGATCAATCCCATGGTGGTGACCGGCGCCGGCGAGATTGTCGCCCTCGACGCCAAGATGAATTTCGACGACAACGCCTTGTTCCGGCACAAAGACGTGGACGAGATGCGCGACGAGGACGAGCAGGACCCGGCCGAGTTGGAGGCCGAGCGCCACGATCTCAACTATATCAAGCTGGACGGCAATATCGGCTGCATGGTCAACGGCGCCGGGCTTGCCATGGCGACCATGGATATCATCAAGCTTTTTGGCGGCGATCCGGCCAACTTCCTGGATGTGGGCGGCGGCGCCACCAAGGAGCGGGTGACCACCGCCTTCAAGCTGATCCTGTCGGACAGCAATGTGGAAGGTATTTTGGTGAATATCTTCGGCGGCATCATGCGCTGCGACGTGATCGCCGAGGGCGTCGTCGCGGCGGCCCGGGAAGTGTCGCTGAACGTGCCGCTGGTGGTGCGCCTGGAAGGCACCAATGTGGATCTGGGCAAGGAGATTCTGGCAAATTCCGGCCTGCCCATTGTTTCCGGTGATGATCTTGGCGACGCCGCCCGGAAAATTGTCGCCGCGGTTAAGGAGGCTGGCTGATATGTCCGTTCTTGTCGATAAAAACACCAAGGTTATCTGCCAGGGCTTCACCGGCTCCCAAGGCACCTTCCATTCCGAACAAGCCATCGCCTACGGCACCCAAATGGTTGGCGGCGTAACGCCCGGCAAGGGCGGCTCCACGCATCTGGATTTGCCGGTCTTCGATACGGTCGAGGGCGCGGTTCAAGCCACCGGCGCCAACGCCTCCGTCATCTATGTGCCACCGCCGTTCGCCGCCGAGGCGATTTTGGAAGCCATCGATGCCGAGATCGAGATCGTCATCTGCATCACCGAGGGCATTCCGGTTCTGGACATGGTGCGCGTCAAGCGCGCGCTGTCGAATTCCGCGTCCAGGCTGATCGGTCCCAACTGCCCCGGCGTGATCACCCCCGGCGAATGCAAGATCGGCATCATGCCCGGCCATATTCACCAGCGCGGGCGCATCGGCGTGGTCTCGCGCTCGGGCACGCTCACCTACGAAGCGGTTGGCCAGACCACCAAGGTCGGGCTTGGCCAGACCACCTGCATCGGCATCGGCGGCGATCCGGTCAACGGCACCAACTTCATCGATTGTCTGGAGATGTTTCTCGGCGACGACGAGACCGAGGGCATCATCATGATCGGCGAGATCGGCGGCTCGGCGGAAGAAGACGCCGCCCAGTTCTATAAGGATTCGAAAACCCAAAAACCGATGGTCGGATTTATCGCCGGCGTCACGGCGCCGCCGGGCCGGCGCATGGGCCATGCCGGCGCCATCATAGCCGGCGGCAAGGGCGGCGCCGGCGACAAGATGGAAGCCATGCGCTCCGCCGGGATCGATGTTTCGGATTCGCCCGCATCCCTTGGCGACACAATGCTCAAGGCGATGAACGGCTGATCCGGTAGGGGCGCGCAAGCGAACGAGATATGGCCAATTCTTCCGAATCGATTTTTACCGGCGCCAACGGCGTCTACATTGCCCAAATGTATGAGCGGTTTCTGGATGATCCGTCTTCGGTTGATGCCTCCTGGTCGAAACTGTTCGGCGATCTGGACGACGATGCAAGCGCCGTAAAATCCGATGTCGCCGGGGCAAGCTGGGCGCGCTCGCACACCTCCATCATCGGCAATGGCGATGGCGATGGTGCGTATGAAGCAGAGCCGGCCGCCGCCGCAAAACCCGCCGCCGCATCCGGGGCGCCTCAAGCCGCCGATTTCACCAAGGCGGCGCAGGCATCGGTGCGCGCCCGTATTCTCATCCGCTCGTTCCGGGTGCGCGGCCATCTCAACGCCGCCTTTGATCCCTTAGGTTTGATCGGCGCCGGCTATCACAAGGATCTGGATTACAAGACCTATGGCTTTTCCGATGATGATCTCGACAAGGAGATTTACCTCGACACCTACACCGCCATGGCCGGGCGCGAAAGGGCGACCTTAGCTGAAGTTTTGGAGATCATGCGCGCCACCTACTGCGCGTCCATCGGCGTCGAATATATGCATATCCAAGATGTCGAGGAGCGCGCCTGGATTCAAGAGCAAATGGAAGGCGTCGATTTCCGAGCCGATTTTTCCGCCGATCTGAAAAAACGCATCTACAAGGATATGGTCGAGGCCGAAGGCTTCGAAAACTATCTGCAGGTCAAGCATACCGGCACCAAGCGGTTTGGCCTCGATGGCGGCGAAAGCATGATCCCGTGTATCGAGCGGATGCTGCGCACCGCCGCCTATGTGGGCATCGAGGAAGTGGTGATCGGCATGCCGCACCGGGGCCGGCTCAACTTGCTGGCGCGCACCATGGGCAAACCCTATGTGGCCATCTTTTCCGAATTTCAGGGCAACTCGGCGCATCCCGACGACGTGCAGGGATCGGGCGATGTGAAATATCATTTGGGCGCGTCCGCCGACCGGGAATTCACCGAAGGCAATATGCATCTGTCGCTGACCGCCAATCCATCGCATCTGGAATGCGTCAACCCGGTGGTCTTGGGCAAGGTGCGTGCCAAACAGGCCATGCGCGGCGACGAGGCGCGCGAAAAAGTCATGGGGCTTTTGCTGCATGGCGATGCCGCTTTCGCCGGCCAGGGCATTGTTCCCGAAAGCCTGGATATGTCGCAGCTTCGCGGCTACCGGACCGGCGGCACCATCCATATCGTGGTCAACAATCAGATTGGCTTTACCACCAATCCACAGCATTCACGCTCGACGCCCTATCCCACCGATATCGCCAAGGGCATGCAGGCGCCGATTTTCCACGTCAACGGCGATGATCCGGTGGCGGTCTGCCGGGTTGCCGATCTGGCGGTTCATTTCCGCCAGAAATTCAAACGCGATGTGGTCATCGACATGTTCTGCTATCGCCGCCATGGTCATAACGAGGGCGACGAGCCCATGTTCACCCAGCCGATCATGTACACGGCCATCGCCAAGCATCCGCCGACGCGCCAGATTTTGCGCGACGAGTTGATTGCCGAGGGCGCCATGACCGAGGCCGAGGCCACCAAGATCGAGGATGATTTCAAAACCCATCTGGACGCCGAGTTCGAGGCCGCCGCCAATTACAAATCCAACAAGGCCGATTGGCTGGAAGGCACCTGGGAAGGTCTGACCTACCTCTCGGGGGACGAGGAAAAGCACGACGATTTGACCGGCGTCGATCTGGATGTGTTGAAGGAAATCGGCCATTCCCTGGCGCGCGAGCCGGCCGGCATCAACACCAACCGCAAACTGCTACGCCAGCTCAAGGCCAAGGGCGACATGATGGACAGCGGCGAGGGGTTGGACTGGGCCATGGGCGAGGCGCTGGCTTTCGGATCGCTCTTGCTCGAAGGCTTCAAGGTGCGCCTGTCCGGCCAGGATTCCGGGCGCGGCACCTTTTCCCACCGCCATTGCGTGATCGTCGATCAGGACAACGAAAACCGCTATTACCCTTTGAGCGAAATTCGTCCCGATCAGGCCAAGTTCGAGGTTATGGACAGTCCCTTGTCGGAGTTTGCGGTCGCCGGGTTCGAATATGGCTATTCCCTTGCGGACCCGGAAACCCTGACCATTTGGGAAGCCCAGTTCGGCGATTTTGCCAACACCGCCCAGGTGATCTTCGATCAGTTCCTGTCGTCGGGGGAATCCAAATGGCTGCGCTTCTGCGGTCTGGTGATGCTGTTGCCGCACGGTATGGAAGGCCAAGGCCCGGAGCATTCCTCGGCGCGGCTGGAACGCTTCCTGCAGCTTTGCGCGCAAGACAATATGCAGGTGGTCAATATCACCTCGCCGGCCAACTTCTTCCATGCCCTGCGCCGCCAGATGGCGCGCAATTTCCGCAAACCCCTGGTGGTGATGTCGCCGAAATCCTTGTTGCGCCACAAGCTCAATATTTCGCCCCTGGAAGAGTTTGGGCCCGGCACCCATTTCCGCCGGGTCCTGCGCGAAACCGACGGTCTGGTTGCCGATACCAAGGTCAAGCGCGTCGTCCTTTGTTCCGGCAAGGTCTATTTCGATCTTTTGGAAGAGCGCCGCGAGCGCGGTATCGACGATGTCGCGATCCTGCGCGTCGAGCAACTTTATCCCTGGCCGCGCGACAATCTGACCCGGCAATTGTCCCGCTATACAAACGCCGATGTTATCTGGTGCCAGGAAGAGCCCGCTAATATGGGCGCCTGGACTTTCGCCCTGCCGCGCATCACGTTTATTCTGGAGGAGCTGACCGGCGCCAAAAAAACGCCCCGCCGGCCTCTCTATGTGGGCCGCACCGCGTCCGCCTCGCCGGCCGCCGGCTCCCTCGGCGTCCACAACAAGGAGCAGGCGCTGCTGGTGGATCAGGCCCTGTCCTGGAAAGCCAAAGATTTGTTACAGCCCTTTCAACGCCCGCCCGAAACCGGCAACGCTTGAGGAATAAGGATCTAAGATCATGGCCACTGAAATAACCGTCCCGACCCTTGGTGAATCCTTGAGCGAAGCCACCGTCGCCACCTGGCTGAAAGCGGTCGGCGATGCGGTGCAGGCCGATGAGCCCATATTGGAGTTGGAAACCGACAAGGTCACCATCGAAGTCAACGCGCCGGCCGCCGGCATCCTGACCCAGATCGCCGCCGAGGAAGGCGCCGAGGTTGTTGTCGGCGCCCTGCTTGGCGTTATCGGCGAAGGCGCCGTGGACGCCGCCCCGGCGCCCGCACCCGCCGACGCCGCCGCACCGGCGCCCGCACCCGCGGATGCCGCACCGGCGCCCGCCGCTGACGGATCGGGCGATGCGATAGACGTGGTGGTGCCGCAGCTTGGCGAATCCATCGCCGAGGCTACTGTCGCCACCTGGTTCAAGGCGGTCGGTGATGCGGTTCAAGCCGACGAAGTATTGGTCGAGCTGGAGACCGACAAAGTGACCTTGGAAGTCAACGCGCCATCGGCGGGAACCTTGACCGCCATCAGCGCCGACACCGGCGCCGAAGTGGAAGTGGGCGCGCTTCTCGGCACCATCGGTGGCGCCGGCGCTGCCGCCGCACCAGCCGTCGCCGCCTCGCCCGCCGCCGCTGCGCCGGCATCCGCCGGCCCGGCGCCCGCCATATCGCCGGCGGTGCGCAAATTGATCGAAGAAAACAGTCTCGACGCCGCCGCCATCCCCGGCACCGGCAAGGATGGCCGCGTTACCAAGGGCGACGTGCTTGCCTATCTCAAAAACCCACCCGCTGCGCCCGCTGCGCCCGCTGCGCCTATGCCCGCGCCCGCGTCTGTTCCCGCCGCCGCGCCGGAAGGGGCGCAAACGCAGATACCGTCGCGCCCCGCCGGGCCGCGCGAGGAACGGGTAAAGATGTCCCGCCTTCGCACAGTGATCGCCGGGCGCCTGAAAGAAGCGCAGAACTCGGCGGCCATGCTGACCACCTTCAACGAGGTGGACATGGGCGCCGTCATGGAAACCCGCGCCGCCTACCGGGACCGGTTTGAAAAAACCCACGGCGTGCGGCTTGGTTTCATGAGCTATTTCGTCAAGGCCTCGGTCGTGGCGCTGAAAGATTTCCCCGCCGTCAATGCGGAAATCGACGGCACCGACATCGTCTACAAGAACCACTACGATGTGGGCGTCGCCGTCGGCACGCCGCAAGGGCTTGTGGTCCCGGTGCTGCGCGATGCCGATCAGATGAGCTTTGCCGATGTGGAGAAAACCATTCGCGATTTCGGCGGCCGCGCCCGCGACGGCAAGCTGACCATCGACGAGATGACCGGCGGCACCTTCACCATTACCAATGGCGGCATCTATGGCTCGATGCTGTCGACGCCGATCCTCAACGCGCCCCAATCGGGCATCCTCGGCATGCACAATATTGTCGAGCGGGCGATGGTGGTGAACGGCGAGATCGCCATCCGCCCGATCATGTATCTGGCGCTGTCCTACGATCACCGCATCGTCGATGGCCGCGAAGCGGTCAGTTTCCTGGTGCGCATCAAGGAATGCATCGAAGATCCGCAGCGCATCATGCTCGACATGTAGGGCGCCATCCATATTTGCGAACAAGAAGGACAAGTTCATGGCCGACAATAATTTCGACGTTACCGTGATCGGCGGCGGACCGGGGGGCTATGTGGCCGCCATCCGCGCCGCCCAATTGGGGATGACCGTCGCCCTCGTTGAAAAGCGGGCAACCCTTGGCGGCACCTGCCTCAATGTGGGCTGCATTCCCTCGAAAGCGTTGCTGCATTCCTCGCATTTGTTCGAAGAGGCCGGTCATGCTTTTGCCGCCTACGGCATCAAGGCGGGCAAGGTCGAGCTCGATCTCAAAACCATGATGGCGCACAAAGACGGCGTCGTCGGCGATACGGTCAAGGGCGTCGATTACCTGATGAAAAAGAACAAGATCACGCGTCTGGTGGGCTCCGGCGCCATCGCCGGGCCGGGCTCGGTCACGGTGACCCCCGATAAAGGCAAAGCCGAGACCCTCACCACCAAAAACATCATCATCGCCACCGGCTCCGACGTGGCGCCCTTGGGCGGCGTTGATATTGATGAAAAGCAGATCGTCTCGTCCACCGGCGCGCTGGAATTATCGAAGGTTCCGAAGAAGATGGTCGTCGTCGGCGCCGGCGTCATCGGCTTGGAGATGGGATCGGTCTGGCGCCGCCTTGGCACCGAGGTGACGGTGGTCGAGTTTTTGGGCGCCATCCTGCCCGGCATGGACGGCGAGGTCTGCAAGACCATGCAGAAAATCCTCGAAGGCCAGGGCATGATATTCAAATTGAATGCCAAGGTAACCGGCGCCAAAACCGCCAAATCCGGCGTTACCTTGAACGTCGAGCCGGTGGACGGCGGCGCGGCGGAAGAGATCAAGGCCGACGTGGTGCTGGTGGCCATTGGCCGGCGGCCCTATACGGACGGGCTTGGGCTCGAGACCGTGGGCATCGAGTTGGAGCGCGGCTTCATTCCCGTTGACGGCAATTTGCAGACCAAGGCCGCCGGAATTTATGCCATCGGCGATGTGGTCGGCGGGCTGATGCTGGCCCACAAGGCCGAGGAAGAGGGCGTCAAGATCGCCGAATTGCTGGCCGGCCAGGCCGGTCACGTCAATTATGATGCGATCCCGGGCATTGTCTATACGTCGCCTGAAGTCGCCGGTCTCGGCAAGACCGAAGAGCAGTTGAAAGAGGCCGGCGTTGCCTATCATACCGGCAAGTTTCCGTTCATGGCCAACGCCCGCGCCCGCGCCATGGACGCCACCGAAGGGTTCGTTAAAATCCTCGCCGACAAGGAAACCGACGAGGTGCTGGGCGTTCACATCGTCGGCGCGGCGGCCGGCGATTTGATCCAGGAATGCGTGGTCGCCATGGAATTCGGCGGCTCGGCGGAAGATATCGCGCGCACCTGCCATGGCCATCCGGGACTATCCGAAGTGGTCAAGGAAGCCGCCCTGGCGGTCGCCGGGCGCGCCCTACATATGTAACTGATATAAGGTTCCCCATATGCTCATCCTCATGCCCGAAAGCGCGGGCGATCTGGTCTGCCTCAAGGCAGCCGGCAAACTTACCGACGAAGATTATCGTGACATGATGCCGCGCCTGGAAGCGGTTATCGCCGAGCATGGGCGCCTGCGCCTGTATGCCGATTTAACCGAGTTCGACGGCTGGGACTGGCGCGCCGCCTGGGATGATGTGGCCTTCGGCATCAAGCATTGGAACGATGTATCCAAGATCGCGCTGATCGGCGATGCGGCCTGGGAAGACCTGGCCGCCAAGATTACCGATAAGATCACGTCCGCGGACGTGCGCAAATTCGCCGCCGGTCAGGCGGGCGAAGCGATGGATTGGATACGCGAAACTTAAATTGCCTAAGAAACCAGTTGCTCGGGCTGTTTCTTCGGCTTCAGGCAGCCCCAGCCCTTGGTGTCATCGGGGCGCAGACCCAGATGGCGGGCGATGGCGGCTTCGTTGATCTGCTGCATGTGATCCAGCATCTTGCCCTTCTTGACCACGCCGCGCGCCGTCAAATCGGACCGGTAGGCGGCTTCGGTTGCCTTGCAACCGCGATAGGCCTTCATAAGCAGCCGCCATTCCTTGGCGCCGCCCTTTTCATAGCCCGCCGCCAAACAATTCACATAGGCGCCGTGGGCTTCGCTGTCGAACTTTGTGTCCTGGAACGGCGCGTTGTCCTGCAACAGCATGACCGCCGCGCCGATGCCGACGATGGCGCCGCCAAGATTGAACAAGGTGGCTTTTTTCATGGGCTCATTCCTTTGTTAGGACAATGCTAGCCCCATTTGTATTTTGCGGCAACAGAAAAGGCCTTAAGCCTCGTCCACCACCGGATTGGCGAGCACGCCGATGCCCGGAATTTCCATTTCAACCTGGTCGCCGGGCGCCAAATAAATGCCCGCTTCCCGGCGCGGGCGGATGCCGCCGGGCGAGCCGGTGGTGATCACATCGCCCGGCTCCAGCGCGGTAAAGGTGGAGACATAGGCGATGATTTTGGGGATCGAAAAAATCATGTCACCGGTGTTGCCGTTCTGAATCTCCTCGCCATTGATACGGTGCAGGATGGTGAGGTTTTGCGGCTCGGCAATCTCGTCGGCGCTCACCATCCACGGCCCGAAGGCGCCTGAGGCATCGAAATTTTTGCCCGGCGACACGTTGCGGCTGGTGTGATCGGCCCAATCGGTGAGGGTGCCGTCGTTAAGGATCGAATAAAAGGCGATATGGTCCATGGCGGCGTCTTCGGGAATGTGGCGCCCAGCCTTCCCGATGATGACCGCCAGCTCCGCCTCGCCATCGAAAAAAGCCGAAGCCTTGGGCCGGATCAGCGGCTCCAGATGCCCGGCGTGGGAGCCGTGGCGGCGCATGAAGATGCTCGGGTGGCCGGGAAAATCGGTGCCCATGTCGGCATAGGCGGAGCCGTAATTGCGGCCCACCGCCAACACCGAATTGGCCCCTTTGACGGGCGCCAGATAGCGGATGTCACCGAGGCCGAAATCAGCGTCCGCAACCGAAAGCGCTTCCAATTCGCGAAGCGCCCCGGCGGCCAGAACATCGGCCACGTCACTATATTTGGGCCTAAGCCGCGCGCCCGCATCGACAACGCCATCCAGCGCAACAACGCCATAGCTCTGTGTTCCCTCATGAATGAAGCGGAGGATTTTCATGGCCTATTCCCGCGCTCTCGGATGAGCGTCCCGGTAAACCTCTGTCAGCCGCGCCGAGTCCACTTCCGTATAGCGCTGGGTGGAGGATAAAGACGCGTGACCCAAAAGCTCCTGGATGGTGCGCAAATCGCCGCCGCCGGCCAACAGGTGCGTTGCGAAACTGTGGCGGAGGCTGTGCGGCGTCGCCGTATCGGGCAGGTTCAGCATGGCCCGGACCCGGCGCATCTGGCGCTGCACGACACCCGCATTGAGCCGTCCGCCCCGGGCGCCGACGAATAATGGGTCCTTGGGTCCCAGCCGGTGCGGGCATCGTTGCAGGTAGAATTCAATGCGCTCGGCAATGACCGGCAAGACCGGCACCAGCCGTTCCTTGTTGCCCTTGCCGGTGATTACCAGCGCGCCGCTGCCTTCGCCATCCAGCGCCGGCGCATCGCCCACGTTGAGGCCGAGCGCTTCGGAGATGCGCAAGCCGCAGCCATAGAGGAGGGTGAACAAGGCCCGGTCGCGGGCCGCCAGCCAAGGCTCTTCGTGGGTCTCAAAAACCGCTTCCAAGGCTTCCAGCGCCTCGGCTTCGGACAAAGGCTTGGGCAGGCTGGCGGGCAGTTTCGGCGTTTTGACCGCCCGGATGGCGGCGTTGCTGGCCAGGCCCCGGCGCTCCAAAAAGCGGAAAAAATTGCGCAGAGCCGATAATGCCCTGGCCGTCGATGGGCGCGACACCCCTTGCCTCGTACGCTGCGCCAGATAGCCTCTGAAATCGGCAAGCGCGAGGCTGGCGAAATCTTCGATGCCCGGCGTATGGCCCAGATGTTCGCCGAGAAATGCGCAGAAGGCGGCCAGATCGCGGCCATAGCCGTCCAGGGTGTGGGCGGAGCAGTTGCGCTCCACCTCCATCCAACGCCACCAGTCTCCGATGGCGGCCAAAAGGGCGGGCTCGGCGGTGTAATCGATTTGGGCGGCCATTTGGGCGGACATTTGGGCGGACGGGCGCGCCCGCCTCAGCCTTTCGGAAGCCAGCGGCGCAAGGATAACTCGGCAACCCGGGCCAGGAAATTGACCATATCGGAGCCTTGGCCGGGATGGAATGAGCCGCGCTCGCGGGCGCCGAGGGCCAGGATGCCGACCGGCAGATTGTCGCCCGCATTGATGCGCACATAGGCGGCCGAGCGCACCAGACCGGCGGTTTCGCCGAACACGGCGCCATCGTCGCTGGCCTCTTCGAGCAAGGCATAGGCCTTGTCGGCGCCGCCGAGCAGCGCGTCCACCGAGCCGGTTGCCAGCCAGCGGATATCGCCCGAGCCGAGCGCACCTGAGCCGGTCTCGCCGGTTTCCAGGCACAGCGACACCGTGTCCACATCCAGCAATAAGGGCAGATCGAAATGGATCACGTGCAGGATGCGGTCCAGTCCGTCGGCGGCCAAAAGCGCCATGACGCCCGCATGGGTGCGCGTCTGAATAAGGATGTTGGCGCGGGTGGTCGAGATCAACAGGTTCGCGGCATCGCGCAAATCCTGGGATTCTTCGCGCAGCCGTTCGAGCATGACGCTTTGCAGATCGACCACCTCTTCGCCGTCCCATCGGGCCGGCGGCGTTAAGTCCTGCAACAGCTCGGGCCGGTCGGTCAGGAAATCGGGGTGGGCGGCGAGATAGCCGGCGACCGCATCGGCATCCGGTTGCACCGCCAAATCGGGCTCAGTGTCCCTGAATTCCAGGTCGTCGCCGCTTGCCGTCATGATATTCCGCCTTTCCCAAGTTGCCCGCCCAATCATTCGGGCGATTCGCTTGATCATGCAACGGAATTAACCCAACAGGGTTAAAGAATCGTTTGCCCGGTTTTTTCCCAATCGGCGAGGAAGGCGGCGAGGCCCTTGTCGGTCAGCGGGTGATTGTAAAGCTGGCCGAGGATTTTGGGCGGGATGGTGACCACTTCGGCGCCGAGGCGCGCCGCCTCGACCACATGTATGGGATGGCGGATGGAAGCGACCAGGACTTCGGTCTCGAAATCCGGATAGTTGGCGTAAATCTCGACAATGTCGGAGATCAGCCCCATGCCGTCGGTGCCGGTATCGTCGAGCCGGCCAACGAAGGGCGACACAAACGTGGCCCCCGCCTTGGCCGCCAATATGGCCTGGGCAGCAGAGAAACATAAGGTCACGTTGACCATGGTGCCCGCGTCCGACAGCGTTTTGCAGGCGCGGAGGCCGTCCACGGTGAGCGGCACCTTGACCGCCACGTTGCCTGCGATAGCCGCCAATTTACGCCCTTCCTCGATCATGCCATCGGCGTCGATGGCGGTTACCTCGGCGCTGATCGGGCCCGGCACGATGGCGCAAATCTCGGCGATGGTGTCGGCAAATGGGCGCCCGGTTTTGGCCACCAGGGACGGATTGGTGGTGACGCCGTCGACCATGCCGGTGGCCGCCAATTCGCGAATATCATCGATGTCGGCGGTGTCGATAAAAAACTTCATTTAGAATTCTCCAGACTCATTATTTTGGCCATCTGCCGATGGCGGGGATTTGTTTCCCCATCGCATATGGCTAGAGTGTATCCCATGCCCCGACCCGATTCCAGACAAGCGAAAACTATACCTGAGCAGGACCCAACCGGCGGCCGCGTGACCGTGCTTTTGCCGCTGCCGCTGGGGCGCGGTTATACCTACGGGGTGCCGGCGGGCTTGGGTCTGGCGCCCGGTGATTTCGTCGCCGTGCCGCTCGGCCCGCGCACCGTTACCGGCGTGGTCTGGGACCGGGAACCCGATGCCGTGCCCGCGGGCAAATTGAAATCGGTGCTGGAACGGTTGCCGGCGCCGCCCTTGCCCGATGTGTCGCGGCGCTTCGTTGAATGGGTGGCGGCCTACAACATGTCGTCCTGGGGGTCGGTCCTCAAAATGGCGATGAGCGTGCCGGCGGCATTGCAGCCGGAAAAACCGGTGCGCGCTTATATTCTGGCGCCCGATCCGCCGCCATTCAAAATGACCAAGGCGCGCGCCCGAGTGCTGGCCGTCCTTGGCGAAGGCCCGGCGCGCACCGGCGCTGATATCGTCTCGGAAGCCGGCGCCGGCGCCGGCGTGATCAAGGGGCTCGCCGGCGCCGGCGTCCTGGCGCGCGCCGATCTGCCGCCAGCGCCGGCCTTCCAGGTTCCCGATTGGGCGGCGCCGGGGCCAACCCTTTCGCCCGATCAGCAAACGGCGGCGGACGCCCTTTGCAAAGATGTGAAAAGCGGCGGCTTCTCGGTCACCGTGATCGAAGGGGTGCCCGGCTCGGGCAAGACCGAAGTTTATCTGGAAGCCGTCGCAGGCGCCTTGGAGCACGGCAAACAGGCGCTGGTGATGCTGCCCGAGATCGCGCTTTCGGCGCAATGGCTGCAGCGCTTCCGGGCCCGCTTCGGGGCCGCGCCGGCGGTCTGGCATTCGGACCTGACTGCTGCGCAACGGCGCCAAACCTGGCGCGCCGTGGCCGATGGCCAGGCGCGGGTGGTGGTCGGCGCCCGCTCGTCATTGTTTTTGCCGTTTGCCGATTTGGCGGTGATCGCCGTCGATGAAGAACATGACCAATCCTTCAAACAGGACGAAGGCGTCATCTATAATGCCCGCGACATGGCCGTGGTGCGCGCCCAATTGGGGGACATTCCAGCCATCCTGGTGACCGCCACGCCGTCCCTGGAAACCGACCAGAACGTACGCTCCGGGCGCTATTCCCGCCATTCGTTGGCGGTGCGACACGGCGGCGCTTCGCTGCCCGATATCGGCATCGTCGATATGCGCATCGACAAGCCCGACCGGGGCCATTGGCTGTCGCCGTCCCTGGTGGAGGCCATCCAAAAGACCTTCGCGGCCGGCGAGCAGGTGTTGCTGTTTTTGAACCGGCGCGGCTATGCGCCGCTGACCCTCTGCCGCAAATGCGGCCACCGGCTGCAATGCCCCCAATGCAGCGCCTGGCTGGTGGAGCATCGCCTATTGGGACGGCTGCAATGCCATCACTGCGGCTATGCGATGCGCCTGCCCGATCGCTGTTCCGAATGCGATGCCGAGGACCAGTTCACCGCCTGCGGGCCCGGTGTCGAGCGTCTGGCCGAAGAGGTTGCCGAACGGTTCCCCGAAATCGCCGCCACCCTGGCGGTCAGCGATATCATCAACACCCCGGCGCGCGCCGCCGAACTGGTGCGCCGCATCGAAGAGCGCGAGGTGGATTTGATCATCGGCACGCAGATCGTCGCCAAGGGCTATCATTTTCCGCATTTGACCCTGGTTGGCGTCATCGATGCGGACTTAGGTCTGGCCGGCGGCGATCTCCGCGCCGCCGAGCGCACCTTCCAGCTTTTGTACCAGGTGGCCGGGCGCGCCGGGCGGGCGGAGCGTCCGGGCCGGGTGCTGATGCAAACCTATATGCCCGAGCATCCCGTCATCCAGGCGCTGAGCAAAGGCGACGGCGCCGGCTTTTTGGAGGCCGAGGCGCGCGACCGGCAAGGCGCCGGCATGCCGCCGTTCGGCCGTCTGGTGGGCATTATTGTATCGGGCACCGAGGAGCGTCTGGTCGATGCGGCGGCGGCTGCCCTTGGCCGTTCGGCGCCGCGCTCGGCGGAGGTCCAAATTCTCGGCCCCGCCCCGGCGCCCATGGCGGTGCTGCGCGGCCGCCACCGCCGCCGCTTTCTGGTCAAAGCGGGGCGCTCGGTCAATATTCAGGAGCGGATCAGAAGCTGGCTTAGAAATACGTCCCTGCCGAAAAAAGTGCGGGTTCAGACGGACGTCGATCCGTACAGTTTTCTGTAAAAAAAACCTTTGTAACATATTGAAAAATAACAATATTTAAGCCTCCGCCCGGCCCTCTTGCATGGCTAGAAGCAGTATGCTAGACAACGGTCGCTTTGGCCGGGCTTGCTCCGGAAGGGGCAGAATTTAAATCAATCCAAAGGTTCCGCATGCCGCGAGATTGCCACGGACCGATCAGACGAGGAAACGCGTAGTGGCAACCGAAGCGACAGGCGCCACTGGTCTCGCCGGGCGGTATGCAACCGCATTGTTCGATCTAGCCAGTTCCGAAAATGCGCTCGATCAGGTGGCGGCGGATCTTCGCGCCTTGGCGGCAATGATTGACGGCTCGGCGGATTTAACCCGCATGGTTCGCTCGCCGGTAATTTCGCGGGCCGAGCAGGGCGCCGCCATGGACGCCATTTTGGCCGCCGCCGAAGCGTCGCCGCTAACCCGCAAGTTCGCCGGCGTGGTGGCCGCCAACCGGCGCCTGTTTGCGCTGACCGAAATCATCGAAAGCTATCTGGCCATTCTCGCCGGGCGCCGCGGCGAAGTTACCGCCGAGGTGGCCAGCGCCGCGCCGCTTTCGGAGCGCCAGCAGGGCGATATCCTGGCGGCGCTCACCGACACATTGGGGGGCAGTGTCACGATCAAGGCTTCTGTCGATCCGGACATGCTGGGCGGCCTTGTCGTCCGCGTCGGATCGCGCCTGGTCGATTCGTCCCTTCGCACCAAGCTTAATCAAATGGGTATCGCCATGAGAGGGTCAGGATAATGGAAATCCGCGCGGCTGAAATCTCCGCAATTCTTAAAGATCAAATCGAAAATTTCGGAACCGAGGCAGACGTCGCCGAGGTTGGACAGGTGCTCACCGTCGGTGACGGCATCGCCCGGGTGCATGGGCTGGACCAGGTGCAGGCTGGCGAAATGGTTGAATTTCCGGGCGGCATCCGGGGCATGACCCTGAACCTGGAAGAGGACAATGTGGGCATCGTTATTTTCGGCGATGACCGCACCATCCGCGAAGGCGATACGGTCAAGCGTACCGGTGATATCGTTGATGTGCCGGTGGGCAAGGAATTATTGGGCCGCGTCGTCGATGGACTGGGCGAGCCGATCGACGGCAAGGGCCCTCTCAACGCCAAGCAGCGCTCGCTGATTGAAGTGAAAGCGCCCGGCATCATCCCCCGGAAATCGGTGCACGAGCCGATGCAGACCGGCATCAAGGCCATCGATACGCTGATCCCGGTGGGCCGCGGCCAGCGGGAATTGATCATCGGCGACCGCCAGACCGGCAAGACGGCGATCATCATCGATACCATCATCAATCAGAAAAAGATCAACGATGCGGCGGCGGACGATTCCGAAAAGCTCTTTTGCATCTATGTCTCCGTCGGCCAGAAACGCTCGTCGGTGGCCCAGTTCGTCAAATTGCTGGAAGAGCATGGCGCCATGGAATATTCCATCGTCGTCGCGGCGACCGCGTCGGAGCCGGCGCCGCTCTTGTTCCTGGCGCCCTATACGGGCTGCGCCATGGGCGAATTTTTCCGCGACAGCTCGCAACACGCGGTGATTTTCTACGACGATCTGACCAAGCAGGCGATCGCCTACCGGCAGATGTCGCTGTTGCTGCGCCGCCCGCCGGGCCGCGAAGCCTATCCGGGCGATGTGTTTTATCTGCATTCCAGGTTGCTGGAACGGGCCGCCAAAATGAACGACGAGCACGGCGGTGGCTCGCTAACCGCGTTGCCGGTGATCGAAACCCAGGCCAACGATGTTTCCGCCTATATCCCCACCAACGTTATTTCCATCACCGACGGCCAGATATTCCTGGAAACCGATCTGTTCTATAAGGGCATTCGCCCGGCCGTGAATGTGGGTCTGTCGGTGTCCCGCGTCGGCTCGGCGGCCCAGGTCAAAGCCATGAAACAGGTGGCCGGATCGATCAAGCTGGAGCTGGCTCAATATCGGGAAATGGAAGCCTTCTCCCAGTTTGCCTCCGATCTCGACGCCGCCACCCAGCGCTTGCTGGCGCGCGGCGCGCGGCTGACCGAATTGTTGAAACAAGGCCAGTTTTCGCCCTACGCCATGGAAGAACAGGTGGTCGCCATCTATTCCGGCGTCAACGGCTTCGTCGATGAAATCCCGGTCAACGATATTGTCCGCTTCGAAGCCGCGCTGATGGGTGCGATCCGCGAAAAGGGTCAGGATATCCTGATCGCCATTCGCACCGAACAGGAAATTTCCGACGCAACGGGTGAAAAGCTGAATACCTTCATCGGCGATTTCGCCTCGGCGTTTGAATAACCGGCGCTGTTGCCGAAACCGCACCCCTAACCAATAGGATGGGAACGACCAGCAATGGCCGGCCTTAAAGAACTAAAAACCCGGATCGCCAGCGTGAAATCCACGCAAAAGATCACCTCGGCCATGAAAATGGTGGCCGCCAGCCGTCTGCGCCGGGCGCAGGAGGCGGCCGAAGCGGCGCGCCCCTATGCGGAGCGCATGACGCGCATGATCGGGTCTATCATATCGGGCGCCAGTACCGATGGCGCGCCGGCGCTGTTGGCCGGAACCGGCAAGGCGGAAGTCCATCTGTTGATCCCGGTAACTTCCGACCGGGGTCTTTGCGGCGGCTTCAACGCCTCCATTATCCGCGCAACCCGCCGCCGCATCGAAGCCTTGGAAGACGACGGCAAGACGGTCAAATTGCTTTGCGTCGGGCGCAAGGCGCGCGATATTTTGCGCCGCGAGCATGGCGACAAAATGGTCGAAACGTTCACCGATATCGGTCGCCCCGTGGTGCAGTTGGATGAAGCGCAGATGGTCGCCGCCGAAGTGCGCCGGCTCTTGGACGCCGGCGAGTTTGATGTCTGCACGGTGATCTTCAACCGCTTCGTTTCGGCCATGACCCAGATCGTGACAACCCAACAACTGATTCCTGTGCAGCTGGACGAAATCGAGGCGGCGGAAGAAGAAGAGACGCAAGCCGGGCCCGGGGGTTCTTACGAATACGAGCCGTCGGAGGCCGATATCTTGAACAACCTGCTGCCCGCCAATCTGGACGTTCAGATTTTCCGCGCGCTTTTGGAAAGCAGCGCGTCCGAGCACGGCGCCCGCATGTCCGCCATGGACAACGCCACCCGCAATGCCGGCGATATGATCGACGATCTGACCATGACCTTTAACCGCACCCGCCAGGCGCGGATTACCAGCGAGCTGATTGAAATTATCTCCGGGGCCGAGGCGCTGTAGAACATGGATTTATGTCGCCGTCCGGGCGCAACCGGCGGCGAGCTATAAGGAGTAGACCGAAATGGCGAAAAACAACGTTGGCGCGATAACCCAGATTATGGGCGCCGTTGTCGATGTGAAATTCGAAGGCGATCTGCCGGAGATTCTCAACGCCCTCGAGATTGACCACCAGGGCAAGCGGCTGGTCCTCGAAGTGGCGCAGCATCTGGGCGAAAGCCAGGTGCGCACCATTGCCATGGACACCACCGACGGCCTGATGCGCGGCAAGAAGGTTGTCGATACCGGCGGCCCCATCGAAATGCCCGTTGGTCCCGAAACTTTGGGCCGTATCTTGAACGTCATCGGCGAGCCGGTGGACGAGCGCGGACCCATCGTGACCAAAACCAAGGCATCGATCCACCGCTCGGCCCCGTCATTTGCCGATCAATCCACGGAAACCGAAATTCTAATTACCGGCATTAAGGTGGTCGATCTGATCGAGCCTTACGCCAAGGGCGGCAAGATCGGCCTGTTCGGCGGCGCCGGCGTCGGCAAGACGGTCATCATCATGGAGCTGATCAACAATATCGCCAAGGGTCATGGCGGCTATTCGGTGTTCGCCGGGGTCGGCGAGCGGACCCGCGAAGGCAACGATCTGTACCACGAAATGATCGATAGTGGCGTCATCGTGACCGATGGCCCCGGCTCCAAGGCGGCGCTGGTTTATGGCCAGATGAACGAGCCGCCCGGCGCCCGCGCCCGGGTTGGATTGTCGGGCCTCACATTGGCCGAATATTTCCGCGACGAGGAAGGCCAGGACGTGTTGTTCTTCGTCGATAATATTTTCCGCTTTACGCAGGCCGGCTCCGAAGTGTCGGCGTTGCTGGGCCGCATCCCCTCGGCGGTGGGCTATCAGCCCACATTGGCGACCGACATGGGCACCTTGCAGGAACGCATCACCTCCACCAACAAAGGCTCGATCACCTCGGTGCAGGCGATTTATGTGCCCGCCGATGATCTGACCGATCCGGCGCCGGCGGCCTCGTTCGCGCATTTGGACGCGACCACGGTGCTGAGCCGCCAAATCGCCGAGCTGGGCATTTATCCGGCGGTGGATCCGCTCGATTCCACGTCGCGGGTTCTGGATCCGAAAGTGGTCGGCGACGAGCATTACAACATCGCCCGCGAAGTGCAGCGCATCTTGCAGACCTACAAATCCCTGCAGGACATCATCGCCATTCTGGGCATGGACGAATTGTCGGAAGAGGACAAATTGACCGTTTCGCGGGCCCGCAAAATCCAGCGCTTCCTGAGCCAGCCGTTCCACGTGGCCGAAGTGTTCACCGGCACGCCCGGCGTCTTCGTCAATCTGGAAGACACCATCAAGGGCTTCAAGGCGATCTGCGCCGGCGAATATGATCATCTTCCCGAAGGCGCCTTCTATATGGTCGGCACCATCGAGGAAGTCGTCGAAAAAGCCCAGAAAATGGCCGCCGAAGCGGCTTAGAGGAACGCGGAATAATGGCCGATGCAAACGCCGCCAAGGTGAATTTCGAGCTGGTAACCCCGGCCCAGCTGGTGTTTTCGGAAGACGCCGACATGGTCGTGGTGCCCGGCGCCGAGGGTGATTTCGGCGTGCTGCCCGGCCATACGCCGTTCCTGACCACCTTGCGTCCGGGCCTGATCGATATTCACGATGGCGGCGCTATCAGCCAAAGCCTGTTCGTCGAAGGCGGCTTTGCCGAGGCAACCGAAGAGCGTTGCACGGTGCTGGCCACCGGCGTCCGCCCGATGAGCGATGTGACGCCTGAGGATGCCCGCGAACGCCTGGCCGCCGCCAACGAAGCGCTCAGTGCCGCCGATGACGACAATCGCGGCGCCGCCGAGACCGAACAAGGCGCCGCCGAAGCCATGGTCAAGGCCGCCGAAATGCGCAGCGGCGCCGGCGGCTAGTTGCTGCGATTCTCATTCCCGTTTCGTTAAGATATTTGCGCCATGGTCCGCTCATGTTTGGGCGCCCAATCATTTATGCATTATTCCTGATCCTGGCGGCTGGCCCGGTAGCGGCGGCCGATCTGGCGATCACGATATCCGGGATCAGGAGCGCCGATGGCCTGCTGCGTCTCGCCATCTTCGACAAGCCGGGCGAATTTCCCGAAGGCGAGCAATATGCGGCGAAGGACGTGGCCGCCCGCGTCGTCGCCCAGACGGTGATCTTCCGGGGCTTAGAGCCGGGCCGCTATGCGGTCGCCATGCATCACGACGAAAACGCCAACAAAGAAATGGACACCTATTTCTTTGGCCTGCCGAAGGAAGGCTACGGCTTTTCCCGCGACGCCCCGGTCTTTTTCGGAGCACCCGATTTTGAAGAAGCGGCGTTCACCGTGCCCGCCAAAGGGCTACAGATCAGTTTCGAAGTGCGCTATTGAGGAGCCTCGCCGGACCTATTCCCCTTTATAAACAGCCTTCCGTTTTTCGAAAAATGCATTGGCGCCTTCCGTGTAGTCGTAACTGTCCCGGAGCTTTTCGTAGGCCTGGCCTTCCAGGTTCATGCCGAAATCCAGGGTCGAATCGAAGGCCGTATTCATCACCCCCTTGACCGTCGCCAGGGCCAGGGGCGAGAGGGCACCCAAGCGGGCGGCGTATTTGTCGATCATTGCATCGAGCGCCGCCTGGTCTTCGGCCACATCCGCCAGGATTCCCCAATCCAGCGCCGTTTCCGCCGGCACCCGTTCGCCGAGGAAGATCATCTTCTTGGCGCGGGCGAGGCCGATGAGGCTGGTCAGCCTGATGGCGCCGCCGCTGCCAGGCATCTGGCCGATGCTGACCTCCGGCAGGCCGACCAGCGTGTCTTTGGTGGCCAGGCGGAAATCGCAAGCCAGGGCCAATTCGAAGCCGACGCCAAAGGCATATTTTTCGAGCGCGCAGATTACCGGTTTCGAGGCGCGCGCCGGCGCGGAAATGTCCCAGGCGAGGTGCGACATGCCGTTTCTGGGCACATCGAAAAAGCCGCGCACATCGCCGCCGGATGTATAGACGCCGCCGGTTCCGCGAATAACGATGACGCCCACGTCTTTATCGTCATCGAAGGCCTCGATAATGGCGCGGATTTGGCCCCGCGCGCCATAAGCCACAATGTTCAGCGGTTCCCGGTCCAAGTAGAGCCAGCCGATCCGTTTTTCCTTGTCCACCTCGATGCGGAGGCCGTCGAGGTCTTCTAAAAGTTCGGCGCGCTGCTTGGCATAGTCTTCGGTCATTACCTTACTCCACGGATTTTAAAAATTCTAATCTGTTGAGTTTTCCGTCCCTTGGGGGGCGATCATTCTGGCCGCTTGTTCGCGCAAATTCCCCTTGAGTACCTTGCCCAGGGAATTCCTCGGCAGATCATCAACAAAAAAAACGTATTTGGGCTTTTTGTAGCTGGCAATCCAATCTTTACAATGGGCGATGATTTCATCGGCGCCCGGCGCGCCCGATTTTTCCGCTACCACGAAGGCGGCGACGGCTTCGCCATATTTTTCATCGGCAACGCCGACGACAGCCGCGTCGGCGACCGCCGGCATGGCAATGATCACCTGCTCCACTTCCTTGGAAAATATATTGAAACCGCCGCTTATGATCATATCCTTTTTGCGGTCGGCAATATATAGATAGCCGTCTTCATCCAAGTAACCGAGATCGCCGGTGTGCAGCCAGCCGCCCTTGAACGCTTCGGCGGTCTCTCGGGCACGGTTATAATAGCCACGCATCACGATATAGCGGCCCGGCTCGCCGACCCGGACGCACAATTCCCCGACCACGCCGGTTGCAACTTGCCGGTCATCATCATCGACGATTTTAACCTCGACGCCGGGCGACGGCCTGCCGACGCTTTCGGGATGGGTGAACTGCTCCTCGTGGCTCAAAGTGGTCAGGCCGCCGGCTTCGGTCTGGGCGAAAAAGGTAATCAGCTGAAGCTCCGGCAAGGCCGCGATCAGCCTT
>CAUZTZ010000006.1:0-33077 GCA_963582805.1 Alphaproteobacteria bacterium | reverse complement strand
CTAGCCTGCGCGGCACCGACGAGCTGATCAAGCTGCCCGGCTGGCTGGATGACCGGACGGCGGCGGCGGCGCTGACCAAGGGCTGCACCGTGCAATATCTTTTTAACCAGGTGCACAAGATCAAGCGCGGCGAGACCATTCTTTTTCATGCGGCGGCTGGCGGCGTTGGCTTGATCGCCAGCCAATGGGCGAAAGCGGTTGGCGCGCGCCTGATCGGCACCGCATCGACGCCGGAAAAAGTGCGCCTCGCCAAACGCAACGGCGCCGCCCATGTCATCAATACGTCCAGCCAAGATATCGCCAAGGAAGTGAAGCGCCTGACCAACGGCCAGGGCGTTGATCTGGTCTACGACTCGGTGGGCTTCGATCAGTGGGAGGCCAGCCTCGCCAGCGTCCGTAAATACGGGCTCATTTGCCTGTTCGGCAGTGCGTCCGGCAAGGCGCCGCCAATGGATTTCTGGGAGGTGGGCGCCCAGACGGCTTCGTATTTTTTGCGCGCCAAGGCGGTCAATTATCTTTATGACGCCGAAACCAGGCGCAAGTCCGCGCGCCATCTGTTCCGCATGCTGAAATCAGGCGCCATTAAAATCAAAATCGGCCAAACCTACGATTTGAAAGACGCCGCCAAGGCGCACCGGGACGCGGAAGGGCGCAAGACCACCGGCTCAACCATATTGTTGCCGTGAGGCATGGCGCGCTAGACTGGCCATCGGGGATTTAAAGGGGGGCGTAACATGGCGGACGGCAACAAGTTCAAGATCGGCATATTTGCCGCCAACTGTTCCGGCGGCATTGCCTGCACGACGGTGCCGGAGCGTTGGCAGCCGACTTGGGAAAACAATATCCAGATCGCGCAGATGGCCGACGCGGCGGGGCTTGAGTTCATGCTGCCCCTTGGCCGCTGGGCCGGCTATGGCGGCGAGACCGATCATAACGGCACGTCGTTCGAAACCCTGGTTTGGGCCGGCGGGTTGTTGGCGGCGACCAAACACATCATCGCCTTTTCCACCCTGCATGTGGGATTGGTCAATCCGATCTTCGCCGCCAAGCAGATCACCACCTGCGATCATATCGGCAATGGCCGCTTCGGACTGAATATCGTTTGCGGCTGGAACGAGGACGAGTTCGGCATGTTCGGCGTTCCGCTCGGCGATCACGACCGGCGCTACGAGCAGGGCGAGGAATGGCTAACCATCTGCAAGCGCATCTGGACCGAGACCGAGCCCTTTGATTTCGACGGCAAGTTCTTCCAGTTGAAGAATGTGCGCGCCGAGCCGAAACCGGTCAGCGATCCCTGGCCGTTGATCATGAACGCCGGCGGCTCCCCCGCCGGGCGCGAATTTGCCATCCGCAATGCCGATTACCTGTTCCGCAATATCGCGACGCCGGAACGGGGCCGCGAAGACGTCGCCCATGTGCAGCAACAATCGAAAGCCTTGGGCCGCGATGTGGGCATCTTCACCAATGCCTATGTGGTCTGCCGGCCGACCACCAAGGAGGCCGAGGACTACCATCAATATTACGCCGTCGACCACGCCGACACCGAAGCCGTTGACCGCATGTTCATTGGCCGCGGCGTGCGCGATGATCCGACGTTGTCCGACGAGGTGAAGACCGCCATGTGGCGGCGCATCGCGGCCGGCAACAGCGCCTATCCGCTGATCGGCACGCCCGATGAGGTGGTTGCCAAAATGCAGGAGCTGAGCGATATGGGCGTTTCCGGAATCGCCATGGGTCTGGTAAATTACGTGGATCATTTCCCCTATTTCAGGGACGAGGTGCTGCCCCGATTGGAGCGGGCGGGCCTGCGCAAGGAGGTTCAAAATGGCTGATACACAGACATCCAAACCGCTCGGCTGGCGGGCCCGGCTCGGCGTTATTATCCCGACCGTGAACACGGTAACCGAGCCGGAATTCGCCGCCATGGCGCCGGACGGCGTCACCAGCCACTTCACCCGCATGCCGATCCATTTCCATCCCGAGCACGATGATTTCAAGGAATTGTTGGACGATCTGCAAATCCGGCTGGATGAATTGAAAATCTGCGGCTCGACCATCGTTGCCTATAACTGCACGGTGGGCTCCATGGCCTGCCCGGCGGATATGCTGAAAGCCAAGCTGGAAGATGTGACCGGCGCGCCGGGGGTGGCGACCGCAAGCTCGGTCCTGAAAGCGTTGGAGACGCTGGGCGTCACGCGCATATCCATGGCGACGCCCTATGCCGAAGAGACCAACGAGCATGAAAAAGAATACTTCGCCGCCCACGGCGTCGAGGTGGTGGCCATGGCCGGCTATGATTTTTCCAAAAAAGCTGCCGCCGGCGGCCCGCAAGGGACCGACTATGCGTCGGTGGCGCCGGATGAAATTATGGCCCACGCCCGCGCCGTCGACCGCGACGAGGCCGAGGCGGTGTTCATAAGCTGCGCCAATTTCGGCTCCGCCGGCATTGCGCAAGCTTTGGAAGACGAGCTCGGCAAGCCGGTGATCACGTCGAACGCCTCGACCTTCTGGGCTGGTTTACGCGCCGGCGGCATCGACGACAAGATCGAAGGCTTTGGCCGCTTGCTGGCTGAGCATTGAGACGGGAAGGCCGATGAGCGATCAAGCCATGCAGCGGCGGCTGGCAGCCATTTTGGCCGCCGATGTGGCCAGCTATACGCGGCTCATGGAGGAAGACACCGACGGCACGGTGGCTGCCTGGCGCGCTGCCCGCGACGATGTGATCGAGCCCTTGGTGGAGGCACGTTCGGGGCGTATCGTAAAGCTTACCGGCGACGGCTTTCTGGTGGAGTTCCCAACCGTTCAGGACGCCGTCAATTGCGCGATAACCTTGCAGCAAAGCCTGGCCGCCAGCAGCCTGGATTTCCGCATGGGTATCAATCTCGGCGACATCATCGATGATGGCCGTGATATCCACGGCGAGGGCGTCAACGTGGCGGCGCGCCTGGAAGGGTTGGCGGAGCCGGGCGGCATCTGCATTTCCGGCATGGTTTATGATTCTGTCCGCAACCGCATCCAAGTGGATTACGAAGATATGGGGCCGCAAGAGGTGAAGAATGTTTCGGCGCCGGTGCAGGCCTATGCCGTGCGCTTCGAAGCGCTCGCCGTAGCCGTGCCAGATGCGGAAGAGGAAAAGCCGTCCATCGCGGTTCTACCGTTCGACAATATGTCCGGTGACAAGGACCAGGAATCCTTCGCCGACGGCATGACCGAGGATTTAATCACCGATCTTTCCAAAATCTCCGGCCTGTTCGTGGTCGCCCGCAATTCGAGTTTTATGTACAAGGGGCAGGGCGCCGACGTGCGCAAGGTGGCGGAAGAACTTGGCGTCCGCTATGTGCTCGAAGGCAGCGTGCGCCGGGCCGGGGATAAGGTGCGCATCAACGCCCAGTTGATCGATTCCCAAACCGGCGGCCATTTGTGGGCGGACCGCTATGACGGGTCCGTCGACAATGTGTTCGAATTGCAGGACGAGGTTAGCGCCAAGGTGGTCGAGGCCTTGAGCGTCCAGTTGACCCGCGGCGAGGCGGTTAGCCTCAATCGCGTCCATACCCACAATCTGGAAGCTTATGAGCTATATGTCCGGGCCCGACAGACGCCCTATCCGCCGGTGCCGGAGCGCATCAACACCGCCCGCGAGATGTTTGAGCGTGTGATCGAGTTGGACCCGGAATTTGCCGGCGGCTATGCCGGCGCATCGCTCATGTTGAGCTTCAACGCTACCTGGAGTTTTTCACTGTCACCGGAGGTTATTGAGCGGGCGGTTAACCTGGCGCGAAAAGCGATCGAAGTCGATGAGACATTTGGCTTGTCCTACACGTCGCTCGGCTTTGCATTGCTGCACAAGAGGCAGTTCGATGAGGCCATCACAGCCGCCCGCGAGGCCGTTCATCGCCAGCCAAACGATGCGGATGCCTTTGGATTTCTGGGCATAATTTTGGCTTTCGCAGGCGAATTCGCCGAGGCGACGGCGGCCATCGATCAGGCCATCCTGCTCAATCCGCAATTCGTCTACGGACCCTATGTCAACATGCGCGGCATGACCCTGGCCTTGGCGGCTGACTACGAAGGCGCCGCCGAGTCCTGGGTGCTAAATGCCGAGCGTAACGGCCCCGTTGGTCCGCCTGCATTATGTTATGGCGCGGCCGGTCACTTCGCTACCGGCAGGCTGGATGAGGCCAAAAAAATTGCAGCGCGCATGGCGGAGTTCCCGGAATTTTTTCTGGATCAATGGAACTTTTTGGATCTCGTCCGGGATGAGAAAATGCGTGCGCGGCTGTACGATGTGCTGCGCGCCGCTGGAATATCTTAACTCTCGGCTTTAGCTCTTCACCAATTCCATCTCGCGGCTTTGGATTTCCAGGAACGATTCCGCCGGGCGCCGCCAATCCTTGATCAGGCGGCCCTCGGAAATCGCTTTCATTTCCCGCTCCCACAATTGGCGGAGCAGGATCACGCCCTTGTCGGATTGGCCGAGCCGGTCGAGTGAGCGATCCACAATACGCCCTTGTCCGGCCAGGGCCACATTGTCCTGGACGTTGAACAGGCCCCGGTAGTCCGGGTCCAAATCCTGCACCCGGAGGCGCCCAGCGAGCACTTCCTCGGTGATGTCATTGGGATCGGGATCGGTGGGCGGGCGCCGCACCAGGCCTTCGCCGCCACCCTTGCGGACGGCGAGAATGAAGCTCGCCATGGTCTCGTCATCGATCGGCACCCGCCAGGCAATATGCAGGTTCCAGTCCGGATCGGCATTGCTGGAAGGCGTCACGGTGAACAGCAGGTTGGGCATCATGATATGGGCGGTGCGGGTAACGTTGTTGCCGTCGTCGGCGCGGCGGCCCTTGCGCAGGATGCCGTAATCGCTCTCCGAAACATCGATTTCGGGCAATTGGTTGAGGCCGATCTCGTCGGTCGAAACCCGGTGCACGAAATGCAGATGCACCTCGTCGAGATCGTTTTCGACCCGCTGGAAATAATTGCAAGGCACCGGGTGGCAGTTGTAGGTGACCGTGTCGGCAGTCTCGTCGACTTCGGGGAACAGGGGAAATTCCGGCGCCTCGCCAACCCCCAGATAGGCGAACACGAAACCCAGATAATCCCGCACCGGATAGCCTTCAATGCGCACCTTGTCCTTGAAGCTTTCGTGTTCGGCCGGCTGCTCGACACAGGCGCCAACCCCATCGAATTTCCAGCCGTGATAGAAGCAGCGGATGCAGTCATCTTCCACCCAGCCCAGCGACAGCCGCGTTTGCCGGTGCGCGCAGGCGTCCTGGACCAGATGGGGCGCGCCGTCTTCGCCCCGGTAGGCGGTGAAATATTGGCCGAGGACTTGTATCCGTTGCGGCCGCATGGGTTCCAAATCTTCGGACACCATCACCGGCTGCCAGAAATTTCGGATGAATTGGCCGGCCAATGTGCCGGGGCCGGTGTGGGCGAAATCCTGAAACGGCTCCATGGTCCTAAACCTTCCCACCTAAATTTTACGAAGGGCCCGCAATATCCGCTCCGGCGTGAACGGGAAATGATTGACCGTGGCGCCGAGCGGGCGCAAGGCATCGTTGATGGCGTTCATGATGGCGGCGGGCGCGCCCGAGGTGCCCGCTTCGCCGGCGCCCTTGGCGCCAAGCTCGGTTTCGTCCGTGGGCGATACCAGATGCGCCACCTCCACATCGGGCAGTTCGGGCGCCATGGGCACCAGGTAATCGGCCATGTTGCCGTTCAAGAGCTGGCCTTGGTCATTATAGATGCATTCCTCGAACAAGGTTTCGCCAAGGCCGTGGGCGACGCCGCCGCGAATTTGTTCGTCCACCAGCATCGGATTGATGACCGTGCCGCAATCCTCCACCACCCAATATTTGAGAACCTGGATGAGCCCGGTATTCACGTCCACTTCAATATGCGCGGCGTGCGCCCCGTTGGTGAAGGAGAACGGATATTTCTTCGGCACATGATGGCGGGTGACGGTGAGCTCCGATTGGAAATCCTTGGGCAGCGTATCGGCCCGGTAATAGACGACGCGGCCGATCTCGGCGAGGGACAGGCGCTCGTTACCGTCTGAAGCGTCGACCACCATGTTGGCGCGGATATCCAAGCTTGAGGGCTCCGCCTGCAGCATGACGCCGGCCACGCTCAACACGTTTTCGCGAAGCGCGCGTGCCGCCTTGTTGACCGCCTCGCCGGCGATGCCGGTGCCGCGCGAGCCCCAGGTGCCGCCGCCGTAGGGCGTCACGTCGGTATCGCCGGTGATGATCTGCACTTTGTCGGTGCTCACGCCGAAGACGGTCGCCGCAACCTGCGCCATCACCGCCTCGGCGCCTTGGCCCTGTTCGGTCACGCCGGACGCGCAGACGATATTGCCCTTGGCATCCAAGCGGATTGTGCAGCCGTCCTGGGCCGAAACGGGCGCGTCGCCGGCGCCGTAGAACATGGGGCTGGGGCTGGAAAGTTCGATCAGCGAGCAAAAGCCGATGCCCCGGTAGACGCCGCCTTCGCGCGCCGCCAGCTGATCGGCGCGCAAAGCATCGTAGCCGATCATGTCTTCCAGCTTGGCCAGCGCCGCCTGATGGGTCAGTTTTTCGAACGGCATGCCGGTGACCGATTTGCACGGATAGGCATCATCGGCAATCAAATTGCGGCGGCGGATTTCCAGCGGGTCCAACCCCAGCTTATCGGCGGCCAGATCGACCAGCCCTTCGGTGATCGCCATGGCCAAAGGATGGCCGACGCCCCGATAGCCCGAGGTCATGGCCAAAGTCTGAAAGGCAATGCGGCCCCGGGCGCGGTAGTTCTGGATCGGATAACAGCCGCCGCTCAAATTTAAAACCTGGTTGGTTTCGATTGTCGACGAGCGCGGCGCCATGGAGTAGGGGCCGATGCCGGCCAATGTGTCCATCTCGAAGGCGGTGATCTTGCCGTCCTTATCGACCGCCATTTTGGCCTTTGCCTTGAAGCCGCGCACATGCAGATCGGCGGCGAAGGATTCCAGCCGGTCGGGGGTGAACTTCACGGGCCGCTTGAGCATGATGGAAAGCGCCACGGCGGCGAACTCATCGCCATAGAGATGCGCCTTCATGCCGAACGCGCCGCCGACGTTTTTGGCGATAACCCGGACTTTATGTTCTTCGAGCCCGAAATGCTTGGCCAGCAGCGCCTGCAACTGGTGCGGAACCTGGGTCGAGGAATAGACCGTCAACATATCGTCGCCGGGGTTGAAATCGGCGATGATGGCGCGGGTTTCCATGGTGACGCCGGTGTGCCGGCTGAAATTGTATTCTTCCTCGACCACCGCTTCGGCGGCGGCGTAGGCGGCGTCCACATCGCCCTCGTCAACGGTGCGGTCGAAGCACACATTGTCGCCAAGCTCGGCATGGATGGGCGCCGCGTCCGCCTCCAGGGCGGCGGCCTCATCGGTCACCGGCGGCAGTTGGGAATATGCCACCTGGATCAATTCGAGCCCATCTTCGGCCTCGGCGCGGCTCGCCGCGGCAACGGCGGCGACCGGCTCGCCTTGCCAGCGCACGCGGCCCATGGCCATGGGATATTGCGCCGCCGTTCGCAGCCCCGGCAGATGGGTGAGGACACCGAGCCACGGCTCGCAAAGCTCGGCCACGTCGGCGCCGCCAACCACGGCAATGACGCCGGGGCTTTGTTTGGCGGCGGCAAAGTCCAAAGATACGATGTCTGCATGGGAGTGGGGCGAGCGCAGGAACGCCACATGCAACATGCGTTTCAGGTGGATATCATCGGTGAAGGTGCCCTGGCCGTGCAGCAGCCGCTCCACATTGGGGCGCGGCACGCTCTTCCCGATATAGCTGTTTGGGCGATCCAGCACGCCTTGCCCGTTTGCCTCGCTCATGTGCCGCTCCTTAAGCTTTGGGAAGATTGTAGGTGCGGGCCTGGTAAGCTGCAAACATTGCCATTGCCGAAACTTCGACTAAAATCGGCCCAACAAATGAATGTGGGGAGGCAATGAGCGAAAGAACCGTCGAGCGCAGGCTCGCCGCCATCCTGGCCGCCGATGTGGCCGGCTACACGGTGCTAATGGAAGACGATACCGACGGCCCGTTGCCGCCTGGCAGGATGCCCGCGAAGACGTGATCAAGCCTGCCGTTGCCAGCCATTCGGGCAAGATCGTCAAGCTCACCGGCGATGGTTTCCTAGTTGAGTTTCCGACCGTGCAGGATGCAGTCAATTGTGCCATCAATATGCAACGCGGATTGGCATCGAGTTCCCTTGATTTCCGCATGGGTATCAATCTCGGCGACATCGTCGATGATGGCGAAGATATTCACGGCGAGGGCGTCAATGTGGCCGCAAGGCTGGAAGGCTTGGCCGAGCCCGGCGGTATTTGCATATCGGGCGATGTCTACAACCAGGTGCGCAATCGGATCGAAGCGGACTACGAAGATATGGGCGCGCAAGAGGTGAAGAATGTTTCTGCGCCGGTGCAGGCGTATGCGATTCGCGTCGAGGCTTACGCCGAAGCGAATACCACCACACTCGCCGCTGAAAAACCCGCTATCGCTGTCTTGCCCTTCGACAATTTGTCCGGCGATCCGGAACAGGAATATTTCTCCGACGGTATCACCGAGGACATAATTACGGCCCTCAGCCAAATCCGCTGGTTCCTGGTGATCGCCCGCAACTCCACATTTTCCTATAAAGGCCAAGCGCCGGACGTGCGCCGGGTGGCCGAGGAATTGGGCGTCCGCTACGTGCTCGAAGGCAGCGTGCGCAAGGCCGGCAGCCGGGTGCGCATCACCGCCCAGCTTATCGACGCCGCCACCGGCAGCCATATCTGGGCGGAAAAATACGACCGCGAGCTGGAAGATATCTTTGCCGTTCAGGACGAGATCACAAACACCGTGGTCACCGCCATCGAGCCGGAACTGAGCCGTGCCGAACAGGAGCGGGCGCGCCGTAAACCGCCCGGCGATATGGACGCCTGGGATTTTTATCAGCGCGGTATGTGGCACCTCGGTATGACCACGAAAGAGTCTAACGAGGAAGCCCAAAGTCTGTTCCAGCGCGCTGTGGAGATCGATCCAAATTTTGCCGACGGGTTTTCAGGAATGGCCATCGCCCACATGCGTTATTTGATACAAGGCTGGACTGAAAGGCGAGACGAGACGATTGAGAAAGGCCGTCAGGCTGCGACAACCGCGCTAGCGCTCAATGAAAATGACGCCAACGCCTATGTGGCAATCGGCATAGCGGGAATTTCCAAAGGGGATTATGAGGCAGCTACGGATGCCGCGGCTAAGGCGATCGCCATTAATCCCAATTATGCTCTCGCCCACATGGCAATGGGGATGAACCTGGCCGATAGCGGGCGTGCCGAGGAAGCGCTTCCCGAGTTGGACTATATGGAACGATTGAACCCAAGGGACCCGCTGATATTCATGGTCTACCATGGACGCGCCATCGCCAATGTCGTTCTCGGCAATTATGACGAAGCCCTATCCTGGTCGCGAAAGGCGATCCAACATCCGAACACGATCGTGAACTGCCATCTCATGAATATTATAACGTTGGTCAAACTGGAGCGAACCGATGAAGCCCGCGCCGCGACCGACGAATTGTTGCGCATCAGGCCAGGCTATTCCATGAAAGCGGCAAATAATGCTCCAGGCGCCATCGGAAATTATCTCGATTGCCTGCGCGAGGCAGGGATACCGGAAGAATAGGCCTTCTATTCCGGAACGTGCTCGGCGCGGAACGATGACAGCGGTGCGCCGCCGTCTGCCTCGCCGGAATTGATCCACATATCAAAAACGATATCGCCATCCGGCGTGACCTCCACCAGCCGCGAGCGGGCAAACGCGCCGGCGTTGTTGCTGGTGGGCGCGCCGTCGTTGCTGCAGACGCCGCCATAGGTCAGAAACGTGTTGCCGGTTTGAGGCAGGCGGTAGGCGCCGCCTTGATAGCAAGCGAAGGTTCTGTCGGTCCCGCCATCACCGAACGACCAGACTTGGGTGACGGTCATGGCGTCTTCATCGACGGCGAACTCCACGCCGCGGCTGTAGCAATCGACGTCCGCCATCTTGCCGGCAAACGGCAGCGCCCGGAAATTGCCGTTGTCGAAGCATAGGATGGTGCCGGTGGGCGTGACCGAAACGTCATGCTGATGATATTGCCATTCAACATCGCCCACCGGTTTCAGAAGCTTCTCCGACCAGGGCGCCTGCCAGTTGCCGGGATCGCCGAGGATCCATTTTATCTCGCCGTCGGCGGCGGAAAACTTGACGATGCAATCCTGGGTTCTGAGAGACGCGATCAGGCAATCGTCCGCCGCATTATAAGTGACCGCGTTGGTGTGGCACCAATCGTTACTGTCATCGAAGCCGCGCGCCTTCCAATAGCCGGAACAGCTTCCATAACAAAGCCGGTAGGGGTCTAAGATATCGAGCATCTTCCATTGCCGGACGATGGTGCCATCCAGCGCCACCTCCAAGATCAGATCGCCGATCACATTGGCGGTGACGCGCGGCGCATCCGCGTCGGTATCGTTGGATGGCCAGTTATCGAACTGGCGCATCTCGGCGCTCAGCAGCATCAAATTGCCGTTGGGAAAAACGTTAATAGTGTGGTGGGTGAGGAGGAGGTCGATTTCGATGCTGCCCTCCGGCGGCGATTTGTCCAGCCATTTGCCGGCCACGTGCCATTGACGCACCGTTTCGCCCGCCGCCGTGATTTCCATGATCACACCGATGGTGGTGAACGATATGATGAGATTGCCGTTGGGAAGCCGGCGCACGTCCTGGGAGGGGGCGTCGAAATTCATGTTCAGTGCGATCTCGCCGTCCTGTCCGACACCGACGAACCAGCCGACGCCGCCTTGTTGCTGTTCGGCGATGCCGCCCGGGCGGATATTGAATATCATCATGCCCGGCTCCCGCTTTTCAGCGATGCAGGTTTCTATGTGGTAAGGGGGTAGCGATGCCATGAACAATGTCCCTCAGATCAAAAATATGCTTCAGACAAAAAACCAGGGCGGCAGCCAGGACGGCAGCACTTCCGGCAGCCAGCTATCGAGCCAGGACGGGTACCACAGCATATCCAGGATGCGGTCGTAGAAGCCGACGATCATCAGCCAGCCGCCAAAGGCATAGCCGCCCGCGACGCGCCAATTGTAACCGCCCCAGCGGATCAGATAGACCAGTATGAACAGCGGCAGCGCGAATTTTTGCCCGACAATCAGCATCACCAGGATCATCGCCAGCAGATAGCCGAAGAACATCATGGCTTTATCGATCAGCGCCTTGTCCGCTGCCGCCGCCATGGCTGGCGCGAAACCGCCGTGCCGGCCAATCTCCACCATGGCCTGTTTGCCGTCATGAATGACCACGAAAAACACCATGACGGCGCCGGGCACGGTCGACATCAAGGGAAACTCGTTCACCGATTCGGGCCAGAAAAACGCCTGCTCGCCGGCCCACAGGAAAACCGCAAACAAGATGATCGTGAACGGCAACGAGATCAGCGGGTTGTGGGCGCCGCCTTCGGATGCTTCCTGGCGGGCGGCCCTGGCGGGGTCGTCGGAGGCATCTATTTTCATGGCGGCCTTGTTCTTGGTGATGCCCCGGACCGACAAAATGATCGTCAAGGCGATCAGCGCCAGAACAATCATCACCACCGGGCGTCCCAGCCAGCCGAAACCGTCATGGGCGCCCATCGAGATCTGGAAGGCGTTTTCCATGATATTGCCGAGGATGAGCGCCAGGATCAGCGGCGGGCGCGGCCAGCCGCCGCGCTTCATGATGAAGCCGATGATGCCGAAGGTCAGGCAGGAAATCCAATCTCCCAAGGCCGCGCCGCCGAGCCAGGCGCCCAGAAACACAAACAGGATGACGCCGGGAACGATCAAGTGGCCGGGCACGAACGCCACCTTGGCCACCTGCTTCGACCAAATCATCAACAACGCGGCGGCCACGATATTGGCGATCACGATGGTCCACACCATGGAAAAGGTGATGTGTAATTCGCTGGTCAGCATATCGGGCCCGGGCCTTAGCCCTTGAATGAGCAATGCACCCAACAGGATCGCGGTGCCCAGGCTGCCGGGAATGCCGAACGCGACGGTCGGGATTAGCGAGCCGCCCCGGGTGGCGTTGTTGGCGGCTTCGGGGGCGATGACGCCGCGAATATCGCCAAAGCCGAATTGGGATTTATCCTTGGCGCTTTGCACCGCGTGGCCGTAGGCAACCCAATCGACGATGGCCGCGCCGAGCCCCGGCAGCATGCCCACATAGGTGCCGATGGCCGCGCAGCGCAGCGCCAGCCACCAATGACGGAAGACATCTTTGACGCCTTCCATCATGCCTCCGTCTTCGGTCTGGTCCTTGGGCACCCGCGATATGGATGTGTTGCGGATCGCCAGTTCCATCAATTCCGGGATGGCGAACAAGCCCAGCACCACCGGAATAAGCGGCAGATTATCGAGCAGGTAATCGGTTTCGAAATGGAAGCGGGGGATGGATTCCGCCTCGCCGTAGCCGACGGTCGATAACAGGATGCCAAGCGCCGCTACGGACAGCCCTTTCAGGATCGATCCGCCGCTTAGAGAGCCGACCATGGCCAGGCCCAGCATGCCGAGAACGAACAATTCCGGCGAGGCAAAGGATTTGATGATCGGCAATATCAGCGGCAGCGAGACCGCCAGGATAATCGCGCCGAAAACGCCGCCGAGGGCCGACACGGTAAAGGCGGCGCCGAATGCCCGCGCCGCCTTGCCCTGCTGGGCCATGGGATAGCCGTCGAGAATGGTGGCTTGTGAGGCGGCGGTCCCGGGAATGCCCAGCATTACAGACGCGATGGTGTCGCTGGTCGAGGTAACCGCGAACATGCCGAGGAGAAGGGCAAAGGCCGGAATGGTGTCCATGCCGAAGGTGAACGGCAACAAAAGCACGAGCCCGATGATGCCGCCCAGCCCCGGGACCGCGCCCAGCCAGATGCCGAGCATTACGCCCAATAGTAAAAAGCCAATGGCCGGCCATTGAAAGACAGCGAACAAGCCCTGGATCAGTGCATCATACATTTTGCTTGTCCGTTGCCTTAAACGAAAGCGCCGCCTGATTGAGGCGTTTCAGGCGCGCCGATGGCGTGAAATTTCCAGAATGCGGAATGCGAAAATGCGGCGGGTTGGTTCCCGCCGCATCATCCGTTTGCCCTATTTTTTCTTTTTCTTCTTTTTGCTGGTGGTCAGTTTTTTCAAACCTGCCAGGGCGGCTGGGCTGATATTCTGCCACTCGTTGAGCAACCAACCGACATCCTTGCCGACGCCGAAATTGGGATCGTTCTTTTGCGCTTTCCGCCACCCGGCCAGGAAATCGGGGTCGGTGAGGTTTTTCTTGAAAGCGCCGCGGAGGGCTGCGATGCGATCCGGAGGAGTGGCTTTCAGAGTATACATGCCAAACGGGCGCGAATTGAATTTGGAAAGCCACTTGTAGGCTTCCCACAAGGGGCCGGAGGGCGTCTTGCCGCCGTGGGTGTCTTTATAAAAATCACTGAAATGCTTCAGGGATTTAGGAAAAACGCCGGGATTGGAAAATTTTCCGTCCGGGCCCAGGGTGGAATGATAATAGAGCGCCGTGCCTTCGCCGGATTTCAAAATGGTGTTTTCATAAAATGCGAAATAGCCGGTGGAACCGGTGGACAGCAGGCCGATTTCCTTGGCGCGGATGGCCGCGTTCATCTTCGGCTGGCCGCGATAGCCGGGCACGTACCGGTAATCGATGCCCAAAATCTGCATTGGCAGGCGCGCCCAAAGGCCCAAGCCATCGGTAGTGCCGCGCCCGCCGACGATCATTTTTTTGACCTTCAACAGATCTTCGGCCTTTTTCAAACCGGGCGGAAAATCGGACCGTGCCAAGGTTACATAAGACGATGAGCCGGCGCCGATAACCGTCAATTTCGAAAGATCGAAACGGACGCCGCGCAATTTGAGCAACTGCGCCATTTGCTGGGAGGTGCCCCAGAGCACCGTAAGGCCATTCGGCTTGGACTTCTCGGCCAGGAAATTCATGCCTTTGACGCCGCCGGCGCCGGCGATGTTCTTGATCACCATATTGGTGCCCTTGCCGAGGTATTTTTTCATGGTGTTGGTAAACAGACGGCCCGAGCGGGTCAGTCCGCCGCCGGCGCCGGCATTGATGATGACGGTGACATCTTTGCCGTCGTAAAATCCCGCCTTGGCCGGGCCCGTGCCCGCCAAGGCGATGGCTGCCAGCCCTGTGCTGATCCATAACGATTTGTTTATAAAAGACATAAATCAATCTCCCCGTTTGATTGTGTTGCCAATTTACAAAGTTCTATATCGGTACCCCCGCAGTGTACGTTACCGCCCCTGATCAGGAAAGGGAAGATAGCGGATTTCCGGTATTCTCACATTGTGGCGCGGGCCTGAAGGCGGCCACGGGCCACCGCCTTAACCACGGCCGCGATAGGAGGCAACGTTCTGATCGGGGATCCAGGCGTCCTTGGGCGGCTCGCCCGATTGGTAGAAGACATCGATGGGGATACCGCCCCGGGGGAACCAATAGCCGCCGATGCGCAGCCATTCCGGCGCGATCTCGGCGGCGATGCGCTTGGCGATGGCAATTGTGCAATCTTCGTGGAAGGCCGGGTGATTGCGGAAAGAATTGAGGTAAAGCTTCAGGGATTTGCTTTCCAGAATATGGGCGCCGGGCACGTAATCGATCACCAAATGGGCAAAATCCGGTTGTCCGGTGATCGGGCAGACCGAGGTGAATTCGGGAGCCGTAAAGCGCACGCAATAGGCGGTTCCGGTGTGCGGATTATCGACTTTTTCCAGAACCGCCTCGTCCGGTGACGCCGGAATACCGGCGGCGGCGCCAAGGGCGCGCAAATTATCGTAACTATCGGTCATCCGGGTACCTCGCCTTGCCGGGAATGGGCCGAAACCTACCGGCTGGCGTCCTTTAAGTCCATGAAATTTAACCGCTTTACCGATGCCACAAAAAAAAGCCGGCCCGTGCCACAAAAAAAAGCCGGCCCGAAGGCCGGCTTGAGTTATGCTCTTGAGGGAACATAATAAATGCAGATCACAAGTGATCTTTGGCGAATATGATGACATTTGCCAATTTTCGCTGTGATCATCGTCACATAAATACTATTTTATTTAGACCAGTATGATGCGCCATTAGAAATCAACAAGGCAGCGCATGCCCATGAACGACACCGGTGACGACTATCGCGATCTGCTCAATCAAAAGCGCTTTCTGAGCGAAATTGAGCTTGGCATACGGGCCGCCAACCGGGAGCTGATTCACGGGCGCATACCGGAGCTGAACAAGGACAAAATTCTGAAATTTGCGGTGGCCGTCGGGCGCCTCCGGGCGCGCTATCTGGCGGCGGCGGTGACTATGAGCGTCAACGAAGACGGCGAGTCATCGGACAAAGGCTATATCGACGATCTTCGCCAAAAGCGCGAAGCCTATGAAGAGGCGCGGGTGGCCTTCGATGCGCTCCGCGATGCGGTCGAAAAAGGTTATATCGACGTCGAGGAATTGGAATAGCGCGGTACGGCTGCCGGCAATACCGGCGTCAATTTCCGGAAATCATTTTGCGGCCCGCTTCGGTCAGTTTGCAAACCTGCCAGTCGGGCTTGATCGGGTTTGCGAACCAGGGCTCGGCCCAGCCTTGACTGACGCAGCTTTTCACCGTGCGCCCGCTTATCTTCTGGCCGGCCTCATCAAACAACGGCAGTTTGCCACCGGGCTGGTCAAGGCCACGGCTCAGCCACTTGCGTTGCGGCCCGGAAGGCTTCGCCGTGCTGGCGGCATTATCCGCCGCGTTATCCGCTTGCCCGTCCATATCAACCTCCCCGGCCTTAAGACGATAACGGTGACCTTGGGCGCAATAGTAGATTAGATTGGTCAGCTTGTCCAAATTTCGGAGTTACGTCATGTCCCAGCATCTTGTCTATGTGACCGCCGCCAGCAATGACGAAGCGCGCGCCATCGCCAAAACCATCGTGTCAGAGCGGCTGGCGGCCTGCGCCAACATTCTTGGGTCCATGGAATCAGTCTATTGGTGGGACGGCGCCGTCCAATCGGAGCCGGAAGTCAACTTCATCCTCAAAACCAAAACGGAATTGCTGGAACCGCTCATCGCCCGCATCAAGGCGCTGCACAGCTATGAATGCCCCTGCGTGGTCGCCCTGCCGATCGCTGCCGGCAACACGGAATTTTTAAATTGGATTGATAAAGAAACCGTATAAGCCTTTATAATAATTCAACATTGGCAACAGATTGTGCGGCAATGCCTTCGCCGCGGCCGGTGAAGCCGAGGCGTTCGGTGGTGGTGGCGCTGACGTTCACAATATCGGCGGAAATGTCCAAAATCTCGGCGATGCGCATGCGCATGGCGTCCCTGTAAGGTCCGATCCGGGGGGCCTCGCAGATGATCGTCAGATCGATGGAGCGAATGATGCCGCCGGCGGCGGCAACCGCATCGCCGGCGGCCTTCAAAAAGATATGCGACGCAGCGTCTTTCCATTTAGGCTCGCTGGGCGGGAAATAGACGCCGATATCGCCGGCGCCGATGGCGCCGAGAAGCGCATCGACCACCGCGTGCAGGGCCACGTCCGCATCCGAATGGCCGTCCAGGCCCAGATCATGGGGGACCGCGATGCCGCCCAGGATCAGCGGCCGGCCGGGCGCGAAGCGGTGCACATCAAAACCAAGACCGGTACGGCTGATACCGCGCGCACCGGCGCCGCGCGCTGCGGTCTCGGCGCGGGCCAAATCTTCCGGTCCGGTGATCTTGAAATTGTTTTCCGCGCCGGCGACCATGGCGACTTTGAGGCCGCTGGCTTCGGCGACCGCGGCGTCGTCGGTCAGCACCGATCCCTCAGCGGCCCGATGGGCGGCCAAGAAGGCGCCATAGGGAAAGCCTTGCGGCGTTTGCGCCCGCCACAGGGCGTCCCGGGGCACGGTCTCGGTGATATGAACCGCGCCGCCGTTTTGCTGGCCCCGCTTCAGAGTATCGGTGACCGCCAGGGCCGGAATGGCGCCGGTTTGGGCGGTGATGGCGGCGATCACGCCGGAAATGACTGCATCGGAGACGAACGGGCGGACGGCGTCGTGCACCAGCACGGTCGCGGGCGCATTGGTGGTCATCGCTTCCAGGCCGAGACGCACCGAATCTTGGCGTTCGGCGCCGCCGAGGACCGGCTCGGCCAGGCCCAATCCTAGGACCGCTTCATCATAGAGACCGCGGTCGTCGGGGTGAATGACCACGCTAACCGCGTCGATATCCGGGTGCTTAAGAAAGGTTTGCGCACAAATGCGCAATAGCGGCACGCCGCCCACATCCAGATATTGCTTCGGCGTTTCGCCGCCGAACCGGTGGCCGCGTCCCGCCGAAACCAGCAGCGCTGTACATCCACCTGTGACGCTCATTGTCCCTCAACACTTGATGATTTCGCCGAATGGCGGATTTAGGCTAGAATACGGATCAAGGCTTGCCAAGGTCGCCATATGGTTTAAATCGGGTGCGTCATTGGCAAATTTGGCCCTGCGCCAAGTTGGGAACGGTTTTATGGAAACCTATATGTTGAGGCTCAGCGCCCTGGTCGCCCTTATTCCGGCGGCGTTGTTTGTCTTCCGGGCGGCGCCGAAGCGGGATTTGGTGTTCTGGTCGGTGATGGGCGTCGCCCTGATGGGCACCCTTTCGTGGGTCTATGTGCGCCAATCGGCGGGCTGGAGTACCGGCATATCGACGGCGCTATGGCTGACCGTCGCCGCCTGTCTGATCATCTTCGCCTTTATCGCCGCGATTTCCGAAGATGCCTGGCGCTGGACGCCTTTGTTGCTGCCGTATCTTTTGGTCCTCGCCATTCTGGCCACCGCCTGGGGCCAAGCGCCCGAAGTGCCGTTGACCGGCGGCGCGCCGCTGGCCTGGATTGGAACCCACATCGCCGTCTCGGTTGCCACCTATGCGCTGATCACCCTGGCCGCCGTCGGCTCACTGGCGGCGGCGATGCAGCAACGGGCGATCAAGTCCAAGGCGCGGACCAGCTTTTCGCGCATGCTGCCGTCGGTCGCCGGTTCCGAGAAATTGGTGGTCAATCTGCTATTGGCGAGTGTCATTGTGCTGGCTATCGGCCTTGCCACCGGCATGGCGACGCAATTTCTGGAAACCGGAAATCTGGTCCTGCTCGACCACAAAACCACCTTCGCCTTTGCCGTATTCGCGGTGCTTTTGGTCTTGCTGTTCCTGCATTTCCGCACTGGTTTACGGGGCCGGGCAACCACCCGCGTGGTGCTGCTGGCCTATCTTTTGCTGACCCTCGGCTATCCGGGTGTGAAGTTCGTCACCGATATTTTGATGGCTTAATTTGCCCAAAGTTTCATATTGGTTTGCTATTTTTGCGGTTTTGCCCAATAAATGAGCAGTAAATTAACAGCTGCCTTACCATGACAATCCAAATCGGCCCCATCACCCTGGATAATCCGGTCATTCTGGCGCCCATGTCCGGGGTCAGCGACATGCCCTATCGGCGTCTGGCTAAGCGCTATGGCGCCGGACTGGTGATCTCCGAGATGATCGCCAGCCGGGCGATGATTTATGCCAACCGGCGCACCATGAAAATGGCATCCAACTCGGCCGAGGAATTTCCGATGGCCGTGCAACTGGCCGGCTGCGAGCCCGAATTGATGGCCGAGGCGGCGCGCCTCAACGCCGACCGGGGCGCCGCCATGATCGATATCAATATGGGTTGCCCGGCCAAGAAGGTGACCAAGAGCCTGGCCGGCTCGGCCCTCATGCGCGACGAGATCAAGGCCCACAAGATCATCGAAGCGGTGGTCGGCGCGGTTGATCTGCCGGTCACTTTAAAGATGCGCACCGGCTGGGACGATGACAATCGCAACGCGCCCGAATTGGCGCGTATCGCCGAAGACGCCGGCGTTCAAATGATCACCGTGCATGGCCGCACCCGCTGCCAGTTCTACAACGGCGATGCCGATTGGCGCTTTATCGCCAAGGTCAAGCAGGCGGTGAAAATCCCGGTGATCGGCAATGGCGACGTGCGGCGCGCCGAAGACGCGCGCGCGCTGCTCGAGCAATCCGGCGCCGACGGCGTGATGATCGGACGCGGCACGTATGGCCGGCCCTGGTTCCTGGGCCAGGTGCGCCACTATCTGGAAACCGGGCATATCCCGGCGGACCCGCCCCTCGGCGTGCGGCTCTCTGTCATGCTCGAACATTACGAAGACATGCTCAGCCATTATGACCACGAACATGGCCTGCGCATCGCGCGCAAGCATTTGGCCTGGTACTCGAAGGGATTGCCGCGCTCGGCGGAGTTCCGCTCGCGCATCATGGAACTGACCGACGCCGCCAAAGTGATCGACTGCATCCACCAGTTTTACGCACCTTTGCTGGAAAGAGAAGCGGCATGAGCAGCGAGGTGGCCTTGAAAATCGCACCCGGCGATGGCCCCGATATCGGCGCCGATGCCATTTTGAATGCGCTGGAAAGCGTGGTGATCGTGGTCGGGCCGGACCGGGCCGTGCGCTTTATCAACGATGCCGGCGAGGAATTTTTTGCCACCAGCGCCAGTCAAATACTCGGCCACGACATTGCTCAGTTTATTCCCGCCGATTCGCCGCTGATATCATTGTTGGCGCAGGCCATAAATGACGGCAACAGTGTCTTCGAGACCGGCCTGACCATTGCCACGCCGCGCATCCAGCGCCAAGTGATCAACGTCCAAGTCTCGCCGTTGGATGATCATCCGGGCTCGGCGGTGATCAATATCTTCGGCCGCTCCATCGTCGATCAGGTGGACCGCCAGATGACGCACCGGAATGCGGCCCGCTCGGTCACCGCCATGGCCGCCATGCTGGCCCACGAGGTCAAGAACCCGTTGTCCGGTATCCGCGGCGCAGCGCAGCTTCTCGAACAGGCCGCCGATGCGGACGACCAGAAACTGACGCGTCTGATTTGCGATGAAACCGACCGCATATGTTCGCTCATTGACCGCATGGAGGTGTTTTCCGATCAGCGTGTGCTCGACACCGGGCCGGTGAACATTCATTTGGTGCTGGAACGGGTCAAGACCCTGGCCAAGGCCGGCTTTGCCCAGGATATCAGTGTTCTCGAGCTGTATGATCCGTCGCTGCCGCCGGTCGAAGGCAACCACGACCAGCTTGTCCAGATATTCCTCAATCTGGTGAAGAACGCCGCCGAGGCGGCGCCGGTTGCCAATGGCGAGATTGTTCTCACCACCCAGTACCGGCACGGCGTCCGCTACGCCGTCCAGGGCAGCCGCGCCCAGTTGCATCTGCCGCTGGTGGTCACCATCCAGGACAACGGCCCCGGCATCCCGGCCAATTTGCAGAACGAATTGTTCGATGCGTTCGTCACCACCAAGCTCAAGGGCAGCGGCCTCGGCCTGGCCCTGGTCGCCAAGATGGTTGACGATCATGGCGGCGTCATCGAATTCGACAGCCAGCCGGGGCGGACCGAATTTCGTGTCATGCTGCCGGTCGCGGAGGAGACATCATGAGCGAACAAGTGGTCCTGGTCGCCGATGACGATGCCGCCATCCGCACCGTGCTCGATCAGGCGCTGGGCCGCGCCGGCTATGAGGTGCGCACCACCGGCAATGCCGCCACGCTTTGGAAATGGGTTGCCGAGGGCGAGGGCAATGTGGTCGTCACCGACGTTGTCATGCCCGATGAAAGCGGTCTCGATCTGATCCCCCGGATCAAGAAAATCCGCCCCGAATTGCAGGTGATCGTGATGAGCGCCCAGAACACGCTGATGACGGCGGTCAACGCGGCGCAGCGCGGCGCCTTTGATTATCTGCCCAAGCCGTTCGATATCAACGAGCTGACCGGCATCGTCAAACGCGCCTTGGAATCCACCGCTGCGGCGCGCTCCCCGGACGCCAAGCCGGACGAAGAAGCCATGCCGCTGATCGGCCGCTCGCCGGCCATGCAGGAGGTGTACCGGTCGCTGGCGCGCCTGATGAATACGGATCTGACGGTGCTGATCAACGGCGATTCGGGCACCGGCAAGGAGCTGGCGGCGCGCGCCCTCCATGATTACGGCAAGCGCAAAAACTTTCCGTTCGTGGCCATCAACATGGCGGCGATCCCGCGCGAGCTGATCGAAAGCGAATTGTTCGGCCATGAAAAGGGCGCCTTTACCGGCGCCGGCGCCCGCGCTTCGGGCCGCTTCGAACAGGCCGAAGGCGGCACCTTGTTTTTGGACGAGATCGGCGACATGCCGCCGGAGGCTCAAACCCGGCTGTTGCGCGTGCTGCAGGAGGGCGAATACACCATGGTCGGCGGCCGCCAGCCGATCCGCGCCAACGTGCGTATTGTCGCCGCCACCCACCGCGACCTGACCCAGTTGATCCGCCAGGGATTGTTCCGCGAAGATTTGTATTACCGGCTCAACGTGGTGCCCATGCGCATGCCGCCGTTGCGCGAGCGGCGCGAAGACATCCCCGAATTGATCCAGCATTTCCTGAGCCAAAGCGCCGAGGAAGGCTTGCCCCGGAAGACCATCGACGGACTGGCGATCGAGCGGATGAAAGCCCATGCTTGGCCCGGCAATGTGCGCGAGCTGGAAAATCTGGTGCGCCGGCTGGCGGCGCTCTATTCGCAAGAATCGATCGGCGTTGAAGTGGTCGAGGCCGAATTGGCCGGCGCCGGTGACACGGCGCCGGCGGAGACCACCGGCAACTCCATCTCCGAAGCCGTTGACCGCTACCTTAAAGACTATTTCTCCCAGCACGGTGATTCTCTGCCGCCGGCCGGGCTTTACGATCGTTTGCTGAAAGAGGTTGAGCGGCCGTTGATTTCGCACAGCCTCGGCGCCACCCGTGGCAATCAGTTGCGCGCCGCCGAATTGCTGGGTCTCAACCGCAATACGCTGCGCAAGAAAATACGGGAATTGGGCATCACCGTCAGCCGCACGCCGAAATAAGCACATTTGAATGGTCGATTGAGTTATATTCGAATTCGCGCATGGATCAGAAAGCAAACATAGAAACCAATTTGCCGGCACCCGCCGAAAACGTCACCGGCGGCGGCTTGAATTCCGAGCCCGATGCGCAGGGCCGGACGAGCCGTGTGTGGGTGATTATTCTAGGTGTGGCGCTGGCCGCATCAGGGCTGTCCACGGTCCTGGTGATGGCCGACTATTCGCCCCTGGATTCAGACCTCACCACGGTCATCACGCTTCTCAACGTGGATCTGGCTTTGGCGCTGGCCATCGGCGCATTATTGGCGCGGCGCATCGTGCGCGTGTGGATCGGGCGCCGCTTTGGCGTCGCCGGCTCACGTCTGCACATGCGCGTGGTTCTCTCATTCAGCCTGATGGCGGTCATTCCGGCTATTCTGGTGGCGGTGTTTTCCGGACTGTTTTTGAATTTCGGAATTGAAAGCTGGTTCTCAGAACGGGTCGCGACGGCGGTTGATCAGTCGCGCAATGTCGCCCAGCTCTACTTGCAGGAGCATCGCCGCAACATCCGCGCCGATGCGCTGGCCAGCGCCAACGATCTCAATCGCGCGGCGTCAATATTTCGCAACGAACCGTGGCGATTGAATAATGCGATGACCCGCATCGCCGTCATTCGCGGTTTATCCGAAGCGGTAATTGTTAGTAGCGATGGGCGCACGATTGCGCGCGCCAATGGCGGCTATTCGTTGGGCTTTGATTTCTCGACCAGCGATTTTTTGACGGGCCTGCTGTCGCGCCGGCCCGGCGAGGTGTTCATCATATCGAGCACCGATGACGACCGGGTGCGCGCCGGCGTCAAGCTGGAGCAATTCCTCGATGCCTATCTTCTGGTTGGACGTTTCGTCGATCAACAGGTTCTCGATCACATATCGCAAACCAGCGGCGCCTCGGCCCAGTACCGTCAGTTACAGCAAAACCGCGATGGATTGCAGGTCAAATTCCTGCTGGTCTTCGGGCTGGTGGCGATCTTGCTGTTGCTGACCGCGGTTTGGATCGGCTGGTCTCTGGCCAATCAGATATCGACGCCGATTGCGCGCCTGATCGATGCATCCGAGCGGGTGCGCGGCGGCGATCTGACCGCCCGGGTCGCGGAGATCAACACCCAGCGCGACGAGGTCGGCACCCTGTCGAACGCCTTCAACCGCATGGCCGAACGCCTCGACAGCCAGCAGCGCGGCCTGATCGAAGCCAACCGGCAATTGGACGAACGGCGCCGTTTTACCGAAACCGTGCTGGCCGGCGTATCGGCCGGCGTGATCGGACTGGACTCTGAGGGCCGCGTCCATCTTCCCAACCGCGCCGCGTCGGAATTGCTGGAAACCGATTTGACCGTTCATTTCGACGAGCCGCTCGGCGCCGTCGTTCCGGAGATGGACGATTTGCTGACGCGCGTCATCAAGCAGCCGGACCGCACTGCCCAAGGCGAGGTTAGCCTGATCCGCAATGGCGCCAAGAAAACGCTGCTGGCCTCGGTGGCGGCGGAGCAAATCAACCGCGAGGTGATTGGTTATGTGGTCACGTTTGACGATGTGACCGAATTATTGTCGGCGCAGCGTATGGCCGCCTGGGCCGATGTGGCCCGGCGCATTGCCCACGAGATCAAAAATCCGCTGACCCCCATTCAGCTTTCGGCGGAAAGGCTGAAACGCAAATACCAAAGTGAGATCACCACCGATCCCGAGGTTTTTTCCATTTGCACCGACACCATTGTGCGCCAGGTCGAGGATATCGGCCGCATGGTTGACGAGTTCTCGTCCTTCGCGCGCATGCCGCAACCGGATCTGAAGCAGATCGATTTGGTCGATCTTTGCCGGCAAAGCATATTTTTGGAAAACAACCGGTTCCCGGAAATCGAATATGAGCTGGATGCGCCAGAGGTTGAATTGCCGGCCTATTGCGACCGCTTGCAAATTGGCCGCGCGCTGACCAATATTTTGAAAAATGCGGCCGAGTCGATCAACGGGCGGGCAGAGCCCGAGGACGGCGCGCTGGAGCCCGGCCGCATTCAATTGAAATTGCTGATTGACGCGCGCCGGCCCTGCATTGAAATTAGCGATAACGGCAAGGGGTTTCCGAATGATTTGTTTGACCGTATCACGGAGCCCTATGTCACCACCCGGGAGCGGGGCACTGGCCTCGGTCTGGCCATTGCCAAAAAAATTGCGGAAGATCATGCTGGTGAATTGCTACTTAAAAATAATACGGACGGGGGCGCCGCAGTGACCATTGTCTTGTCCGAGATCCCGGCGCCGGAAAATACCCGAGGCGAAAACACTTCGGGGGAAAATGACAAAGAGGCGGCGACCCATGGCGTATGACATTCTCATCGTCGATGACGAAGCCGATATCTGCATGCTGACCGCCGGCATTCTGCAAGACGAAGGCTTCCAGACGCGCGAGGCCGGCGACAGTACCGCCGCGCTGCAAGCCATCGAAAGCCGGCGCCCCAATTTGGTGTTGCTCGATATCTGGCTTGAGGGCAGCGAGCTCGACGGCATGGAGATTCTCGAACGCTTGAGCACTCTGGACCCGGAGATTCCGGTGGTCATGATGAGCGGCCATGGCACCATCGAGTTCGCGGTCAAGGCGATCAATCTCGGCGCCTATGATTTCATCGAAAAGCCGTTTACCGCCGACCGCATGATCCTGGTCGCCGAGCGCGCCATCGAGGCGGCGCGGCTGCGCCGGGAAAACAAGGAGATGCGCCTGCGCGCCGGCGGCAATATCGAGCTGGTCGGAAATTCGCCGGTGATCACCCAGTTGCGCCAATCCATCAATAAGGTGGCGCCCACCAACAGCCGGGTGTTGATCACCGGTCCCGCCGGTTCCGGCAAGGACCTGGTTGCGCATCTGTTGCACGAGCAATCGAACCGCGCCGGCGCACCGTTCATATCGCTCAACTGCGCCACCATGCAGCCCGAAGGGTTGGAGATCAGCCTGTTCGGCGTCGAGAATCAATCGGGCGCGCCGCGCGAGATCGGCACGTTCGAACAAGCCCATAACGGCACCCTGTTCCTGGACGAGGTTGCCGACATGCCGATGGAAACCCAGGGCAAAATCGTGCGCGCGCTGCAAGGGCAAAGCTTCCAGCGGGTCGGCGGCGCCACCCGCGTCGAGGTCGACGTGCGCGTGATCGCCGCTTCCAGCCGCAACCTGACCGAGGAAATGGCGGAGGGGCGGCTGCGCGAAGATTTGTTTTACCGGTTGAGCGTGGTGCCGCTGGAAATTCAGCCCTTGGCCGAATACCGCGAAGACATTCCCGATCTCGCCGATTATTTTTTAAAGCAGATGGCGGTGGCTTCGGGCCGCCCGGCGCGCCGATTCGCCGAGGAATCCATCGCCCAATTGCAGGCCTATGAATGGCCCGGCAATGTCCGCGAACTGCGCAACATGGTGGAGCGTATTCTGATCATGGCCCCCGGCGACGAGGCCGAGCTGATCCGCACCGAAGGCATCCCATCGGAAATTGCCACCACGGCGGGCACCAGCTCGGTGGCGGCGGATTCGTCGGAACTGATGGGCTTGCCGCTGCGCGAGGCGCGCGAAATATTCGAGCGCGAATATCTGGTTGCCCAGGTTGCCCGCTTTGGCGGAAATATTTCGCGCACCGCGGAATTCGTCGGCATGGAACGCTCGGCGCTGCACCGCAAATTGAAATCCCTTGGCGTGCAGGCGGAAGAGCGCATCCGTGCCGCCAACGACTAACATAGTTTCCTTTAACCAAATGGACGCATCATGAAGGTAATCGTCTGCGGCGCGGGCCAGGTCGGCTTTTCCATCGCCCGTTATCTTGCTCAGGAAGACAACGATGTGACGGTCATCGATTCTTCGGCGCAATTGACGCGCAAGATCGCCGATACCCTCGACATCAAGACCGTGAACGGGTTCGCCTCGCACCCCGATATATTGGAGCAGGCCGGCGCCACCGACGCCGATATGCTGATCGCCGTCACCCAGTCGGACGAGGTCAACATGATCGCCTGTCAGGTCGGCCATTCCTTGTTCAACATCACCACCAAGATCGCCCGCGTCCGCCAGCAGGGCTATTTGGAACCGAAATGGGCGAACCTGTTTTCCCGCGATCACATGCCCATCGATGTCATCATCTCGCCGGAGCGCGAAGTGGCCAGCGCCATCGCCCGGCGCCTGCGCATGCCGGGCGCTTTCGATTTGATCTCCCTGGTTGGCGATATGGTCAAACTGGTCGGCGTCCGCCTCAATGCCGATTGCCCGGTGGTCAACACGCCCTTGCGCCAACTGACGCAACTGTTTCCCGATTTGAACGTGCGCATTGTCGGCATTGTCCGCGATGCGACGCCGGTGGCGCCCTTGGGCGATGAGCAATTGATGCCCGCCGATGAGGTCTATTTCGTTTGCGACCACGAACATCTGGACCGCGCCATGGCCGCATTCGGCCATGAGGAGCGCGAAGCCAGGCGTATTGTTGTCTTCGGCGGCGGCAATATCGGCCAGTTCCTGACCCAGCAGATCGAGGCGGAAAACCCCTCGGTCAATATCAAGATCATCGAAAGAGACAAAACCCATGCGGAGATCGCGGCCCGCAATCTGAAACGCTCGGTGGTCCTGCAAGGCGATGTGCTGGATTCCGATATCCTGGAAGAAGCCAACGTGGCATCGGCGGAAGCCGTGGTCTCGGTGACCAACGACGACGAGACCAATATCCTGGCCGCATTGCTGGCCAAACGCAAAGGCAGCGCACGCGCTATCACCTTGGTCAATTCCGAAGCCTATGCGCCGTTGATGCCGGACCTCGGCATCGACGTGGTGGTTAGCCCGCGCCATATCACCGTCTCCACCATCTTGCAGCATGTGCGCCGGGGGCGCATTCATTCGGTGCATGCGCTGCGCGACGGCTTCGGCGAATTGATCGAGGCCGAGGCCCTGGAAACCTCGCCGTTGGTGGGCCAGCCATTGGGCGAATCTGATCTGCCCGACGGTGTTCTGGTGGGCGCCGTGGTGCATGAGGGCAAGGTGATCATTCCGCGCTCCTCGACGGTGATCCATGCCGGTGACCGGGTGGTGCTGCTGGCGCCGGCCGATGCGGTGCGCCAGGTCGAAAAGATGTTCGCCGTGCAGCTCGAATTCTTTTAGAGCCCGGTCCATGCCACGCCAATCTTACGTCAACGGCCGCTACGTTGCCCATGCCGGCGCTGCCGTCCATATCGAAGACCGCGGCTATCAGTTCGCCGACGGTGTCTACGAGGTGATCGCCGTTGCCGGCGGCGCTATCGTCGATGAAGGGCCGCACATGGAGCGCCTGTTCCGCTCGTTGGCCGAAATGAATATGAAGGCGCCGGCGAGCGCGGCCTCGATGCATGTCATCTTAGCGGAAGTCTTGCGCCGCAACCGGATCCGCGACGGCGCCATCTATTTACAGATCAGCCGCGGCGTCGCCCCCCGCAATCACGCCTGGCCGGCGGATATCAAGCCGGCAATGGTGGTCACGGCGCGCGCTCTGGCCTGGCCGCAAAATTTTGCCGAGGTCCGCGCCATCGCGGTCGTCGCCGTTCCCGATGAGCGCTGGAAGCGCCCCGATATCAAGACCATCGCCTTGTTGCCCAACGCTCTTGCCCGCATGCAGGCCGATGCATCCGGCGCCGCCGATGCCTGGATGGTCGATGCAGATGGCATGGTTACCGAGGGCACATCGGCCAACGCCTGGATCGTGACCGGGTCCGGCGAATTGGTCACCCGCCAGTTGAGCCGCGCCATCCTGGCCGGCGTCACCCGCCGCGCCATCCTGCAATTCGCTGGTGCCAACGAGCTGACCATCACCGAGCGTGCCTTTTCGTTGATCGAGGCCAAGGCGGCGCGCGAAGCCTTTCAATCCAGCACCACGGCGCTGGTAAAGCCGGTGACCAAGATCGACGAGACGGTTATCGGCGATGGCCAGCCGGGGCCCGTGACGGCGCGTGTGTTCGAAGCCTATATCGCTTATCTGGCGTCATTCGGCGGCGCCAATTGATGGCGCCGATTTCCAGGCCGAGGGCCATCATCTTTGATTGGGACAACACCCTGGTTGATAGCTGGTCGACCATTCACGATGCCAACAACGCCGCGTTGGTTGCCATGGGCCAGCAGCCCTGGACCAGGGCACAGTCCGAGACGCGGATACGAAAATCATTGCGCGAAGCCTATCTGGAATTGTTCGGCGATCGTTGGCAAGAAGCGCGCGATGTTTATTATACCCACGTTCGCGCCAACCATTTAAACGAACTATTGGTGCTGGAAGGCAGGGCCGGGATGCTGGGTACAATCAACGATGCCGGCATCTATATGAGTGTGGTCAGCAACAAGGACGGCGAATTGCTGCGCACCGAGGTGGCGCATCTCGGCTGGACATCTTTCTTTGGCGCTGTTGTGGGCGCTAACGATGCGGCGCGCGCCAAGCCGGCGCCGGAGCCCATACACCTATCGCTAGAGCCCGGCAATATTGTCGCCGGCCGCGACGTCTGGTTTGTGGGCGATACCGACATCGATATGGAATGCGCCATCGCCGGTGGTGTGGTGCCGGTGTTATTGCGCGAAAAACCGGTGGAGACGGGGGAATTTGACGAATTTTCACCAGAATTACTGTTCCCAAATAGCGAAAAATTTTGCGCTTTTCTGGACCTTACCGGAAACTAGGGCTTCCAATGATTTCGCGCCGGTGTAATATGGTTTGCTGGCGCCTCAAAAAGGCGCGCAGACGATAAAATGACAACAAACCTAATAAGTCGGGGGGCATACCCATGGCAGAAAAATCACAAAACGTTCAAGATGTATTTCTCAATCACGTTCGCAAAAATAAGAACCCGGTCACCGTGTTTTTGGTGAACGGCGTCAAGTTACAGGGCATTATTACTTGGTTTGATAATTTCTCAGTGCTGCTGCGCCGCGATGGCCACACGCAGTTGGTTTACAAACACGCCATTTCCACCGTAATGCCGTCGGGTCCGGTGCAGTTATTCGAGCCGGACAAGAAAGACGAAGACGCCGAAACCGAAGCCGGAACCGAAACCGAAGCCGATGGCAATGCGGATGCGGACGCCGGGACGGAAGCCAGCGTCGAAGAGGCCGCCGACGCCTAATAGCTTTGATCACGACGCATTAAGCGCCCGGCCGGTCGCCGGGCGGGCGCTTGTCGTGCATCCGGCGTTGCGGCGAAGCGCCGCCGGCCCGGTGCGCGAGCCGGCCGCGCGTCTGGCCGAAGCCGTCGGCCTCGCCGAGGCGATTAATCTCGAAATCGCCCACACCGAAGCGGCGCCTGTGAACCGGCCGCGCCCGGCGACCCTGTTCGGCGCCGGCACGGTCGAGCGGCTGGGCGGCATCATCGCCGCCGACGATATCGGCGTCGCGGTGATCGACGGCGGTCTCTCGCCGATCCAGCAGCGCAATCTGGAACGCGCCTGGAAATGCAAGGTCATCGACCGCACCGGGCTGATCCTCGAAATATTTGGCGCCCGGGCGCAATCCCGGGAAGGCACATTGCAAGTGGAGCTGGCGGCATTAACCTATCAGCGCAGCCGGCTGGTGCGATCCTGGACCCATTTGGAACGCCAGCGCGGCGGCCTCGGCACGGTTGGCGGGCCCGGCGAAACCCAGATCGAAGCCGACCGCCGCCAGATCGATGCGCGCATTGTCCGGCTCAAGAAAAGCCTCGCCGAGGTGCGCCGCACCCGCGAATTGCACCGCAAGGCGCGCCGCCGGGTCCCGTACCCCATCATCGCCCTGGTGGGCTATACCAACGCCGGCAAATCGACCCTGTTCAACCGCCTGACCGACGCCCATGTGGATCAGCGCGATCAGCTGTTCGCAACGTTGGATCCGACCATGCGCCGGCTTGTGCTGCCGTCCGGCGAAACGGCGATCCTGTCGGACACGGTGGGCTTCGTGTCCGATCTGCCGCACGAATTGGTGGAAGCCTTTCAGGCAACCCTGGAAGAGGTCAAGGAGGCCGACCTATTGTTGCATGTGCGCGACGCCGCCCACACCGACACCGAAGCCCAAAAAGAGGACGTGCTGGCTGTGTTGAAAGGGTTCGGCATCGACGATGATAACGGCGCCGCGCCGTTGATTGAAGTGCTCAACAAAGCGGACTTGCTGCAAACGGTGGAAGCCGATGCGGTGCAAAATCGCACCAGCCGCACCAATCAGCGCATGGTGCTGATCTCGGCCCGGGACGGGGTTGGTATCGACGAATTGCTGGCGGCAGTGGACCGCATCTTCGCCGAGGGCCGCATCGAGCTGGAGCTTTCGATCCCCTGGGCCGACGGCGCCGAGCTGACCTGGATTTATGACCATGGCGAGGTGTTGGAAAGAAAAGACGGCGAAGACAGCGTTTCGGTGAAGGTGCGCCTCTCGGAAAGAGACGCCAGCCGGGTGCGCCGGAGATTGGCGAACTAAGGCGCCTGGTCGTCCAGCGTGCCGCCGCTGGATTTGGCGTAGTTGCCGTCCACATAATTGCAAAGATGATCGAGGAAGCGGATCGGCGTGAATTTCGCCGGGCGCGCGGACGTGACGCAACCGGGCAGGGGATCGGAGACAACGTCCCATGTGGGGTTGAAGAAAAAGGCGATGATGTAGCGGTCCTGGCCCGGCGCCAGCACCCGGTGTGGGCTGGCAATGAAGCGGCCGTTGGTCCAGTTTTCCATGAACTCGCCTGAATTCACGACGATGGCGTTTTCCATGTATTCCGGCGCCATCCATTCGCCGCCCGGGGTTTGGAACTGTAGCCCTGAGATCGGCGACATGGGCAGGATGCTAAGGAAGCTGTGGTCCCGGTGCGGCGAGGCGGCGAACTGGTTTTCCTCGGGCGCGTCGGGCGGATAATGGACGTTGCGGGTCAGCCAGGTGGGATCATCAAAATAGGGCTCGAAATAATTGTCGGCCAGGCCGAGGGCAACCGCGTAAAGGGGCAATAACGCCCGGCCCAGATTTTCCGCTGCCTCGAAATAGCGCAGAAGCTGCGCCTTGAAGTCCGGCAACAAAGCCTCGGGCGGCCATTTGTTGGGTCCGGCAAAGCGGCGCCCGGCCTGGATCGACGGGTGGTCCAGGGGCCGCTCGCGGACGATACGGAAATTCTCGTTCAGATCGCGAATGGCGGCGTCGTTGTCGCCGAGCGGCGAGGTCACATAGACCGAGGATTTGAGCGGCACGTAGCCGGTCGAGCGTTCATCGACGCTGAGCTTCATGCGTTCTTCCAGCGCCAATCCGTAGAACTGCCGCACCTGGCCGATGGCACCGGCAATAGTGCCGGCTTCGATGCCGTGATTGATAACGCAGTAATAGCCGATGTCTTCTTGGATGACGCGCAGGCTCCGGGCGATGGCCGCGCCGGCGCCCGCCTGGCCGCGTAAATAAGGCGCCAGATCGATGACCGGCATGACGTCAGTTTTGGCGGGCGCGTCCATGGGCGCAACGTTAACAACCGGGGGCCACGGAGGGAAGGTGATTTATCCGCCCCGGCGGACCTGATAGCATCGGCAATCAAGGCAAAATAAAGGGGGGAGATCACATTGGCCCGGCAAATGACCATGGTGGGGTTCCTGCAAGCGCAGAACTGCACCAACCATCCCTATTCCTGGCGCCACCCGGAGGCGCGCGTTGATTCCTTTTCGCCCGAATATTACGAGGAGATCGGCCGCGTGCTGGAGCGCGGCAAGTTCCATATCGCTTTCTTCGACGACCGATTGGCGATGCCCGACCGCTATGGCGGCGATCACCGGCAAACCGTGGAAAGCGGCATCCGTTGCGTCAAGATGGACCCGCTTCCGGTGCTGATGGCGATGGCGGCGGCGACCAAGCGGCTCGGCCTTGGCGCCACCTGTTCGGCCACCTATTACGAGCCGTTCCACGTGGCCCGCATGTTCCAGACCATCGATCTGATGACCCACGGCAGGGCCGCCTGGAACGTGGTCACCTCGCTCAACGACGGCGAGGCCAATAACATGGGCCGCGACGCGGCCATGAGCCATGATTTCCGCTATGACCGGGCCGACGAGTTCATGGATATCGTTCTCGGCCACTGGAATTCGTGGGAGGACGGCGCCGTGCTGGTGGACCGGGAAGGGGGCCGTTACGCCGATGCCGACAAGGTGCACCGGATCGACTACGAAGGCGCGTTTCTGAGTTCCAGGGGGCCGTTCACGGTGCCGCGTTCGGCCCAAGGACACCCGCTCATCATCCAGGCCGGGGCGAGCCCCAGGGGCAGGAAGTTCGCGGCGCGCTGGGGCGAGCTGATCTTTTCGCCGATCATCCAAATGGACAGCGCCAAACATAATTATGCGGAATTGAAGGCCATGACCGCAGGCAATGGACGCGATCCCGACAAACTAAAAATCTGCGTCCCGATCACCACCGTCACCGCCGCCACCCGTGCCGAGGCCGAGGACAAGGCGGCCCTGATCCGCACCCTGCCCGAAGATGTGGACGCGCTGCTGCTGCTCTGTGAAATCATCAACTTCGATTTTTCCACCAAAGACCTGGACGAGCCCCTGACGGAAGAGGAAATGGAGCGTCTCACGGGCGCCCACTCAACCCGCGACGCCGTGGTCGAAAAAAGCGGCACGGCGACGCCTTCCTTAAGGGAGTTCCTGGAACACAGCCCGCGCGGCACCGCCAAGGAATTGATCGTCGGTGATCCCAGCGATGTTGCCGACCAGCTGGAAGCCATGTTTTCAGAGCCCATCTGTGACGGCTTTGTGGTTGCCGCCACCCACGTGCCCGGCGGCTACGAGGATTTCGTCGATTTTGTGATCCCCGAATTGCAGCGCCGGGAATTGTTCTGGAACGATTATGCGGGCGATACGTTGCGCGAAAATATGGGCCTTGGGCCGGCATCCATTGATGATTGGAATCTGTGATGACAAGCGCTGAGATATGCGGCAGAGTGCGGGGGTTGGGGCTTAAAAAATAAAATCAAAGCGTGTGAACATTCCTGAAATCCAAGGGAGATCAATCATGGCAATTCGTATCAATGCTACCGCGCCCGATTTTACCGCCGACACCACCCAGGGGACCATAAACTTCCACGAATGGATCGGCGACGGCTGGGCCATTTTGTTTTCGCATCC
>CAUZTZ010000005.1:0-34330 GCA_963582805.1 Alphaproteobacteria bacterium | reverse complement strand
AAATGGAAATCCGCGACTATATGATGGCTCTATTCAAACCAAACAATCCTCGGAAACCGTTGATAGAGTTGGTGTTTTGAAAAGAGTCGGGTACTGTGCTTCAACGCTATCCGCGACCATTTTTGCTTCAAGTTTTTTCTCTTCCCATCCGATCGGTCGCAAAATCGCAGACAGTTTTTTAGGAATATCGCTTTCGTTTCCGCCGGGCTTTATTATGTCATCGCGCGTTATAAAAAATTTGCTGAGGGCGCTGCATATCTCACGAAATTCTGTCGGAAATTCGTTCGCCAATATTGCGGCGGCGTGCCGGTAATCATGCACTTCGTACCGATCAACAATTTCTTTGGATATATAATCTGAATATATCACGTGAATTAATCCAAACTGCGTTATTGCAACATTCTAATATATTCAACTCAATTGTATCTCAACTAAATTTTGAACAACCCCAACAAATTGAGACCACTTAAGCCGCCCCCATATAGTCCGGCAGCCAGGCTTCGAAGATCGCTTCTAAATCATCAATGGCGGCGCTTTCACCGGCAAAATCCAAGCAACCGCCGCCGGTCCGGCCGATGATTTCTGCCCTAACGCCGGCGACGCTGGCAGTCGCGAGCACCGCGTCCGCATCAGCCGCGGTAACCAGATAGCGCCCCTGGTCTTCGCCGTAAGCCCAGGCGTGCAGCGGAACATCTGCGGACAAATCATCGATGGCCGCGCCGATGCCACCGGCCATGGCCATTTCAGCCAGCGCCACCAGCAATCCGCCATCGGATAGATCGTGGCAGGCGTTGACCGTGCCGTCCAATATAAGCCGGCGCACGAAATCGCCGCGTCGCCGCTCGGCGGCCAAATCCACAGGCGGCGGCGCGCCCTCTTCCCGGCCGAGGACTTCGCGCAAATAGATGGACTGGCCAAGATGGCCAACCGTATCGCCGATCAGAATAATCGCATCGTTGATCCCGGCGAAGCCGATGCCCACCGCCAACGCGCAATCGTTGATAAGCCCGACGGCGCCGATCGCCGGCGTCGGCAAAATCGCCTCGCCGGCGGTCTCGTTATAAAAACTGACATTTCCGGAAACCACCGGGAAATCCAAGGCGATGCAGGCCTCCGATATGCCTTCGATGGCGCCCACGAACTGGCCCATGATGCGCGGCCGCTCCGGATTGCCGAAATTCATATTGTCGGTGACCGCCAAGGGCTCGGCGCCAATGGCGGTGAGATTGCGCCACGCCTCGGCCACCGCCTGGCGGCCGCCGGCGGCGGGATCGGCCTTGCAGTAACGGGGCGTGCAATCGGTGGTCATGGCGAGCCCCTTGTCCGTGCCCTGGACACGCACCAGCGCCGCATCGCCGCCCGGGCGGGCCACGGTATCGTTCATCACCAGATGATCATACTGCTCCCAGATCCAGCGTTTGGAGCACATGTCGGGGGCGCCCAAAATGGTCCTGAGCGCGCCCATGATGCTGTCCGGGGCGGCCACGTCCGATGCGGCCAGAACCGGTTGCAGCGGCGTCTTCTCCCAAGGCCGGTCATATTCCGGCGATGCCAGGGCCAACGGATCGATGGGCAGATCGGCGGCAATCTCGCCGCCCATTTTCATAATCATGCGCCCGGTGTCGGTCAAATGCCCGACGACGGCGAAATCCAGCTCCCATTTTTCGAAGACGGCGCGCGCGGTATCTTCGGAGCCGGGCTTCAAGACCATGAGCATACGCTCCTGGCTTTCCGACAGAAGAAACTCATAGGCGGTCATGCCCGTCTCGCGGGCCGGCACCGCGTCCAGATCCATCTCGACGCCGACACCGCCCTTGGAGGCCATTTCGAAGCTGGACGAGGTCAGCCCGGCGGCGCCCATATCCTGGATGGCAACGATGCAATCGGTCTGCATCAACTCCAGGCACGCCTCGATCAACAATTTTTCGGTGAACGGATCGCCGACCTGCACTGTCGGGCGCTTTTCTTCCGAATCATCGTTGAACTCGGCCGACGCCATGGTGGCGCCATGGATGCCGTCGCGCCCGGTTTTGGAGCCCACATAAACCACGCTGTTGCCGGCCCCGGTCGCCGCCGAATAAAAAATCCGGTCTTGCGCCGCGATGCCGACGGTCATGGCATTGACCAGTATATTGCCGTCGTACGATGCATGAAACTCGCAAGCGCCGCCGACCGTGGGGACGCCAACGCAGTTGCCGTAACCGCCGATGCCGGCGACCACGCCCGATACCAGATGCCGGGTCTTGGCGTGATCGGGGCTGCCGAAACGGAGCGCGTTCAAATTGGCGATGGGCCTGGCGCCCATGGTAAAGACGTCGCGCAAGATGCCGCCGACGCCGGTGGCGGCGCCTTGATAGGGTTCAATAAAAGAAGGGTGGTTGTGGCTTTCCATCTTGAAGATGACCGCCATGCCGTCGCCGATATCGACAACGCCGGCGTTTTCGCCGGGCCCGCAGATCACGTTCGGGCCTTCGGTGGGCAAAGTCTTCAGCCATTTTTTCGACGATTTATAGGAGCAATGCTCCGACCACATGACGCTGAAAACGCCAAGCTCGGTCAAGTTCGGCTCGCGCCCGAGGATCTCCAGAACCTTTTGGTATTCCGCATCGCTCAAGCCATGCTCGGCGATCACATCGGCGGTGATAGCGTCCATCAGGCAGCTCCCGCCAGGGCCGCCGCAACCCCGTCGAACAAGGCCTTGCCGCCGGTGCCGCCGATCAGATCTTCGATGGCGTCTTCCGGGTGCGGCATCATGCCAAGGACATTGCCGGCGTCGTTATAAATGCCGGCAATGGCGCGCTGGGAGCCGTTGGGATTGGCGGCATCGGTCAGCTTGCCATCCGCATCGCAATAACGAACGGCTACCCGCCCCTCGCCTTCGAGCCGATCCAAGCTCGCATCGTCGGCAAAATAATTGCCGTCGTGATGGGCTACGGGCAGGCGCATCACATCGCCTTCGCGGTAGCCGCCAAGAAACACAGCGTCAGCATGTTCGATCCGCAAATGTACATCCTTGCAGATAAATTTCAGCCCGGCATTGCGCATCAGCGCGCCGGGCAGCAACCCGGCTTCGCACAGTACCTGAAAGCCGTTGCAGACGCCCAACACGGCAACCCCCCGCTCGGCGGCGCGGCGCACCTGGCCGATTACCGGCGCGTTCGCCGCCATCGCGCCGGCGCGCAGATAATCGCCGTAAGAAAAGCCGCCGGGAATGACGATCAGATCGGTTTCGGGCAGTTCGGTTTCGGTATGCCAAACCTCAATCGGGGGCGCACCGAATGCTGCCTTAAGCGCCATAACCATGTCGCGCTCGCGGTTCGATCCGGGAAAGACGATAAGGCAAGATTTCATGAGGCGGGAACAAACAAAAGTTAACGTAGCTGGATTCGATGGTAACCGGAGGTCATTCGGTTAAGGAATAGATGTCGAAATAGTCCCTTCCGAGACATCAATGTGCACTCGGTTCAAGTGGTATCCTTTTTTCTCGATATCTTTCTTTACTTCGATTTCCGAGAAACCGATTCTGGGTTTACCGGTTTCTGGAAACTTTTTGAATTTCATCCAATTCCCGTCGTCGGGACAATCGGGCAGCGGGTCACAGTTATCCGCGTCTGTAATCGCGAACAATTCATGGTCTTTTGAAGAGCGAAACACCTGGAATATCATCCGGTTATCCACAGCCGCTTCAATTTCATGAGCATCATCAATCGAAGGACGCACGACCGACGCACCGATCCAATCTTCCGGTTTTGTCGGCGCTTCGTCGTCCGGCGCCTTGCTTGCGTCATCTATTATCATAACTACCAGTCACCAGAATCAAACATGAAGGTCTCATAATATAACATAATTTCATCTTTTGTCGCCTTACGCGCGGTCACAATGAATTTTTTGTGCTTCCCGTCGCGGTAAATAAGCACGACAACACGCCCGTTGATCATACCAATTGCCCGTCGGCGTTCCTCAAATTCCGAGTGCTCCCAATCAACGTCGTCGAGATGGGGATTCCGAAAAAGTTGACCCGCGTCATTAAAATCAATTTTATGCTTCTGGATGGTTGATATTCTTTTGTTTTCATTCCAGCCAAATTCGAATTCACTCATCGGATTGCCTGAACTGTTCGGGGCAATTTACCCCTCAATCTCAATCTCAAAATCCTCGATCACCATATTGGCCAGAAGCTGGCGGCACATGGCGTCGACCTGGGTATTGGCTTCATCGGCATCGCTGCCGGCGAGGTCGATCTCGATATATTTGCCCTGGCGCACATCGCCGAGGCCATCGAAGCCGAGCGCTTCGAGCGCATGACCGACGGCTTTTCCTTGCGGATCAAGCACGCCCGGTTTCAGCGTGACATGGATTTTTGCTTTCAAACGCGCCGCCCCCTGAATATCACTCGTTACTGAACCAGGGTCGGGCCCTGGACGTCGCCGGGGCCGGGGTCGGGCAATATGCCGAGCCGGCGCGCGACCTCCTGATAGGCCTGTTCGATATCGCCCATATCCCGGTGGAACCGGTCGATATCGAGCTTTTCATTGGTTTCGGCGTCCCACAAACGGCAGTTATCGGGGCTGATCTCGTCGGCGATCATGATACGCATCTGCTCGCCATCCCAAAGGCGTCCGAATTCCAGGCGGAAATCCACCAGCCGGATGCCGATGGCGAGGAACAATCCGCTCATGAAATCATTGGCGCGCAAGGCCAGGTTCATCATCTCGTCGATCTCGTTATGGTTGGCCCAGCCGAAGGCGGTGATGTGCTCTTCCAACACCAAGGGATCGCCCAATTCATCGTTCTTGTAATAGAACTCAACAATGGAGCGGCCCAAGGGCTCGCCCTCTTCCAGACCGAAGCGTTCGGCCAGGGAGCCGGCCACCAGATTGCGCACCATCACCTGGATCGGGATGATTTCCACCTCGCGGACCAACTGTTCGCGCATATTGAGGCGGCGCAGAAAATGGTTGGGGATGCCGACCTGGCTAAGGCGGGTCATGACATATTCGGAAATGCGGTTGTTGATGACGCCCTTGCCGGTAATGATGCCGCGCTTTTGGTTACGCCGGCCGGCGGCATCGTCCTTGAAATAGGCGACAATGGTCCCCGGCTCCGGCCCTTCGAAAAGGTCTTTGGCCGTTCCTTCGTAAATTTTTCTGCGTCTTGCCATAATATTGGGATTCCAAAAGCGCCCTTAAGGATGGGAATTCGGGCCGGTAAATGCCGGCCGCCCGGCGCTACGGTATTAGCATTCCCTATAGCAGGGGTTGGCGATCAATACAATCAAGTCTCAATTCCGATCACGCCCATTTCAATATCTTCGAACGCGGTTTCTCCGGGGCGTCCCGGCGCAAATTTGAATATAGGCCGACCCTCCGTTGTATCGATGGAAGGCAAGGCGATCAGCGACGCGCAAACCGTGCCGAAGCCACGCTCGGTGACGATGGTCATGGCGCCGTCGGCGCCCTCGGCGGCGTCGTGGACGCGGCTGGCCAGCAGTGCCCGCCAATCCCGCCAGTCGCCGGTTTCGGGATCGGGGACCGCCGCGCGCCGGAATTGCGGCAAATAGCTGCGCGTCCTGGGTGAGCGGTCATCGTTAACACCGCGCGCGGTAACCATCGAGACGCCGTCCGCCAATGTCTTCACCTCGGCGCGGGCACCCCAATCGGTGGCCGAAACGCTGACGCAAAAAGCATCGCGGTTATCGGCGATGACCAGATTGAACGGCCGGTAGGCGTTCGGATTGACGTCTTGAAGCGCCTCGGCAGCGGCCGCCGCGTCGGCATGGTCTAGCACCTCCAACGGCAACTCGCCCCGGCTGCGATAGCCTTCCGCCGGGCCCAGCGCGCCATGGCCGTTGAGGATCGCCGCCACCACGCCCCAATCATTGATGCCGATCCAGGTGCCGCCGGCAACCGTGTCCTGGCCGGCGGTGATCTCGGGCCGGTCGGACCAGTGGCGCCCCGGCGGCAGCCATGGACGGTCGATCATTTCATCCCGGTTGGCGGCCAATATCAGCGGCCAATCGTGACCGGTGCGGCGGTGAATAACGACAGTGCACATATCGCTTTCATAGCCCGTTCGGCGGCGCCCCGCCATACCTTGAGCGCATTATCATGAAAGGCAGGCGCCGGCCCGGGCCAGAGGTGTTGCAACGGCTCGCAATCCCTCGTAAATACAGGCCGCGAGCGCGGTTCAACCCGCCGCCAACCAGAACCAGCAGGCAAGCAACCATGGCCGAAATATTCAAGGACCGTAAAAGCGCCAACGAAGCCAAATTCAGCCTCGATCAGGAAACCCAGTTCAAGGTTGATTCGCGGCGCAACAAGCTCTTGGGGCTTTGGCTCGGCGAACGGCTGGGCAAAACCGAATCTCAGTTGGATGCCTATGCCAAAGAGGTGGTGATCTCCGATCTGGAGGAGGCCGGCGACGAAGACGTCATCCGCAAGGTGATGAAAGACATTGCCGATGCCGGCAGTGATTTAACGGATGCGGATATCCGCGCCAAGCTGGAAGAGTTCGAAATGGAAGCGCGTGACCAAATACTCGGCGACGACGGTTAAAAGCCCCCGCACTCAAATATTCAAAGCCGGTGCAAGCGCCGGCCGCCAGCCATGAACGCCGATCTGCCCGGCTCCAGTCACGGCAACAGCCTGATCGACGCGGTTGCCGACTGGTTGATGAACCAAGCGCTGGGGACCGCCAGCCTGGAAGACCTTTTGACCGAATGTTCGTTGCGTCTGAACGCCGCCGGCGTGCCGCTTTGGCGTTCGACCATCGCCTTTCAGACCTTGCATCCCTTGTATGAGGCAGTCTCGCTTATCTGGTTCCGGGAAAGCGGTTTGCAGCCGGTGGGCCTTTTCCCCGAAGGCGCCAATGCGCGCACCGAGGCGTGGCTGAGAAGCCCGCAATATTACCTCATATCCAACAAGCTGCCGTTTTTGCGGCGGCGGCTGACCGGGCCCGAAGCGGTTATCGATTTTCCGCTGTTGGAGGAATTAAAGGCGCTCGGCGCCACCGATCATCTGGTCTTCATGGTGCCCTTCGGCGGCGCCGAATATGCGGCGCCGGGCCATGACGGCATCTTGGGCGCCTGGACCACCGACCGGCCCGGCGGCTTCACCGACGATGATATCCGCGCCCTGACGCGCATCCAAAGCCGGCTCGGCGTCGCCTGCAAAATTGCCATCCGCGAGCAGATCACGCGCAATGTACTGGGCGCGTATCTCGGCCCCGACGCCGGCCAGCAGGTGCTCTTGGGCCATATCAAGCTGGGCGACGGGGAAACCATTCATGCGGTTATCTGGTTCTCCGATCTTCGCGATTCCTCGGCCCTCGCGGACCGCTTGGCGCCGGACGAATATCTGGCCTTGGTTAACGACTATTTCGCCTGCACGGCGGGCGCGGTGATCGATAGCGGCGGCGAAGTGCTGCGCTTTATCGGCGATGCGCAACTGGGCATCTTCGCCATACGCGGCGACCATGTGGACGAAAAATCGGCCTGCGAAATGGCGCTGAGCGCCGCCGCCGAGGCCGAGCGCCGGCTTATGACCCTGAACCAAAAGCGTAGCACCGCCGGTGAGGCGGATATCGATTTCGGCATCGGGCTGCATGTGGGCGACGTGATGTACGGCAATATCGGCGTGCCCGAGCGGGTCGAGTTTTCGGTCATCGGCCCGGCCGCCAACGAGGCGGCGCGCATCGAAGGCCTGACCAAGGAAACCGGATGCCGGGTGCTGGTGAGCGATATTTTCGCAAGCCAAGTTGACCGGTCGTGGCGGTCTCTGGGCGCCCATGAGTTGCGCGGCGTCGGGGCGCCGATGGAAGTTTTTACCCTTGAAAAGGACGCGGACTGAGCATGGTTGACCACAACGATATCCTCAATTTTTGGTTCGAGACCACCGATCTGAGCGCCGAATTGGAGCTCAATGTAGCCTGGTTCCGCTCCACCGATGCCTTCGATGCAGAGATCCGCGAAAAATTCCAGGAAACCTGGCGGGCGGCGGGGACCGGCGCGCTGGATGGTTGGATGGACGCCGCCGATAGCTGCCTTGCGCTGATTGTTCTGTTGGACCAGTTCCCGCGCAATATGTATCGGGGCCAGGGCCGCGCCTATGCCAGCGATTTTCGCGCCCGCGTTGCCGCCAGGCGGCTTCTGGACGAAGGCTGGGACCGCGATTTCGGCAAACGCTTTCGCACATTTGCCTACCTGCCGTTCGAACATTCGGAATCCGTCGCCGACCAGGAACGCGCCGTTGACTTGATGGCAAGCCAGGGCGAGGAACGGGGTATAAAGGCGGCCAAGGAACATCTGGAGGCGATCCAGCGCTTCGGGCGTTTTCCGCACCGCAACGCGCCCATGGGGCGGACCAGCAGGTTGGACGAGATGGACTATTTGAAAGACCCGCCGAAATGGGGAAAGTCGGCGATCAAAAATGCAGACCCGGACGAACAGCCCGGCGAAACTTAGGCGCGGGGCACCCGAACTGAGGAAACAGATATGGCGGACACCCAGGCGAGGCGCGGCGCTTACCCAGAACAGTTCTATCCCGGCACCGAGAAATTGGCGTCCGATGAAATGCGCATCACGGCGCTTGGCACCGGCCGGCCGTTCCTGCGCCGCTCCCAAGCCAACGCATGCTGGCTGATCGAGCTCGGCAATGGCGATAAGTTCGTCTTCGATTTCGGTTTCGGCTCACAGATGAATTTTACCGCCCTCGAGATTCCATACGGCGCCGTCAACGCCTGGATCGCCACCCATCTGCATACCGACCATGTGGGCGATTTCGGGCAAGTCTGGGTTGGCAGTTGGACCGGCGGGCGCTTGAAACCGCTCGAGGTTTACGGCCCGTCGGGCCCAGAGACCAAATACGGCTTTAAGCATTTCATCGAAAAGCAGATGGAATCCTACGCCTGGGATACCGATACCAGAGTAGGCGCCTTGCCCGCGGTTGGCGCCGAGGTAAATGTGCACGAGTTCGATTACCGCGCCGCGCCCGGCGTGGTGTATGAGCAGAACGGCGTCAAGATCACCAGCTTTCCCGCCGTCCATATCTATGACGGGCCGGTAAGCCTGCGCCTTGAATGGAACGGTCTGACATTCGTCTATTCCGGCGATACCACGCCGAGCCAGTTTTTTATTGATCACGCCAAGGGCGCCGATGTTCTGGTCCACGAAACCTTCAACACCGTCGGCCAATTGGTGGAACGCTCCGGCTATGATGAAAAATCGGCGCGCGCCATCGGCACCTATGTCCATTCGGCGCCGGAAGAGGCCGGCTTCGTGCTCAACGCGGTTGATCCCCGCCTCGCCGTCATATTTCATTTTTTCAACGATTTCGACACCGCGCCGGAAATGCAAACCAAAGTGCGCGAGCATTATTCCGGACCCCTGGCCATGGCCACCGATTTCATGGTGGTCAACGCCACCGCCGAGCAAATCGTTACCAGAAAGGCGGTGGTCTCCGACCATGTCTGGCCCAACAAGGACCAGCATGACGGCTTTGGTGCCGCCGCGCGCAAGGAGCCCTTGGTCATGTCCGATTGGCTGTGGAAAAGCCAATTGTTCCCCAAGGGCCGGCTCAAGGGCGGCGACGATGGCGGCGACGCGGACAAATAGAAACTGTCCGATCGTTCCATGATTCCGGCGCCTGCGCCACGCGCGGCGCGCAACGCACGGGCCATCATGCTGATGGGCTTATCGGTGGCCATGCTGGCGTTGGTGGACGGCATCGCCAAGGCGGTCGCGGCGGATGGCCTGCATCCCTTCATGATCGCCTTTTTCCGCAACCTGTTCGGTATGCTGGCGATGGCGCCGTTTTTCCTGCGCACCGGATTGGCGGGCATGAAGACGACGCGCCTTACCATGCATCTGGCGCGCGGCGCCGTGCACGCGGTTTCCATGCTGTGCTGGTTCACCGCGCTGACCATGGTGCCGCTGGCCGAGGCCACCGCCATGTCGTTTTCCTCGCCGGTCTTTGCCTCCATCGGCGCGGTGCTGATCATGGGCGAACGCTCGCGCCCGATCCGCTGGGCGTCGGTGGCTATCGGCTTCGCCGGCATGTTGATTATTCTTAGGCCGGGCTTCGTCGATTGGAACCTGGGCGCCGCCTTGTTGATCACCGGCGCCGTCTGCATCGCCGCCGTCAAGTTGATGGTCAAGTCGCTGTCGCGCACCGATACGCCGGCCACCATTGTCGCCTATATGAGCATCACCCTGACCATCTATACCCTGGTGCCGGCCTTGTTCGTCTGGCAATGGCCGGGGGCGCGGCTGTTGTTGATGTTGGCGGCCATGGGAGCGCTCGGCACCGCCGCCCATGTGGTGCAGACCTATTCCTACCGGGACGGCGAGATCACGCTGGTCGAGCCCACCGGCTACCTGCGGCTGGTCTGGGCAGCGGCGGTGGGTTTCATCCTGTTCGCCGAGGTGCCCGAGATTTGGACCTGGGCCGGCACCGCCGTCGTCATCTTCGGCGCCACGTTGCTGCTCCGCGAAGAGATTAGCATCGCCCGCGCCCGGCGGCGGCCAGACCCGTCATCCGTTCCACGGCCGAATGTCGAGGGCCGGCCATAATTCCCGCCAGCGGGCCACCTTGGCTGCGTAGATATCGGCGCTGACCTGGGCCTTGTTGGGGCGCACCGCCATGGCGCAAAGGTCGGCCAGGCCAAAGGGTGCCGTCACCTCCAAGCCGCCTTCGCCTGGGCGCACGCCGATGGCCGTGGCGGTGGTCGGAAAGGTCGCGATGGCGTCTTCGGCGGACTTATAGGGTGGAATGGCGGTGCCGAACCGGCTTTCGTACCAAAGATGGACGCGGGCCTCGTTCTTCACGTCGGCCTTAACCGGAATGTCCGAAAACAAGGTCCGGATGCGCGCCTCTTCGGCGGCTTCCGCCTCGGCGCTCAGATCCGTGTCATCGAAATAGACGATATCCATATCGCGGATGCCGTGCTCCGGCGGCAAGCCGGATTTGGCGTTCCATACGGTCTGGGCGATGGCCCCGGCCACCAGCCAGGCGTCCGGCAAGCCAATATCCGCCCAGCGCTCCAGCACCGCACCCGTAAAGGAGCTGGCGCGGACGCAGCGTTCAAGAAAATCCCGGTCCGCGCTAACCGCCGGTCGCCTTGGCCAGCATGTCCTTGTTTTCCTTGGTGTCGAACATGTTGATTTCCTGCTTGCCCTCGGCGTCCTTGGCCATGCGCTCGCGAATCTCCACCGCCATTTCGTTGTTGCGCTGCACCGCGCCGCGCGCCTCCATGGCCCCGATCCAGCGCATGAAATTGGGATGCGCCGCTTCATCGACGCCATAGTTTTCCCAGCCCTTGACCCAGGGATAATTGGCCATGTCAGCGATCGAATAGTCGCCGCAGCCGATCCATTCCGATGCGCCCAGCCGGTTTTCCAGGACCGCATAGAGCCTCGCCTGTTCGTTGTTGTAGCGATCCATGGCGTAGGGGATTTTTTCCTTGGCGTAGTTGTTGAAATGGTGGGCCTGGCCGAACATGGGACCGATATGGCCCATCTGGAACATCAGCCATTGCAGGCATTCGAAGCGCGCCCGCTCATCTTCGGGCAGGAACTTGCCGGTCTTGTGGGCGAGGTAAATAAGGATGGCGCCCGATTCCATCATCGTATAATCGCCGCCGCCGGGCCCGTCCTTGTCGATGATGGCCGGGATTTTGTTGTTCGGGCTCAATTTCAGAAATTCCGGCGTGAACTGCTGGCCCAGGCGGATAGAGACATCCACATGGGTCCATTCGAGGCCGCATTCCTCGAGCATGATCATAACCTTCTGGCCGTTCGGTGTCGGCGTGGAATGAAGCTCAATCATTGTTGTTGTTCCTTTTTGTAAGTTGATAGCGGTCAGTTGGAGACCTGCATTTCGGCGCGAATACGCACCGCCTCCTCGTTTACTTTTTGCACCGCCGGGCGGGCTTCCAGCGCACCAAGCCAGCGCTTGAAATTGGGATGCTCGTCCAGATCGAAATCATAGGTCTCCCAACCCTTGGTCCAGCTATAGTGGGCAATATCGGCGATGGAATAGTCGTCGAAGCCGATATATTCGCTTTGCCCCAGCCGGTTTTCCAACACCGAATAGAGGCGCAGAACCTCCGAGTGATAGCGTTCCTTGGCGTAAGGCACGTCTTCCTTGGCAAAGCGGATATAATGGTTGGCTTGGCCAAACATGGGCCCGATATGGCCCGCCTGGAACAGCATCCATTGCTGGATGTCGTAGCGGACGCGCACATCATCGGGATAGAACTTGCCCGATTTTTCGGCCAGGTAGACGATGATGGCGTTGGATTCCATCATCGTATATTCGCCGCCGCCGGGGCCGTCGGTATCGACAATCGCCGGCACCTTCTGGTTCAGGTTGAGCCGCGTATGCTCCTCCGAGCGCTGTTCGCCCTTGCCGAAATTGACCGGGACCAGCTCGTATTCCAGGCCGGATTCTTCCAGCATCAGCATGGCTTTTTGGCCATTGGGCGTTGGCGCGGTGTGCAACTTGATCATCGATGGCTCTCCTTGGTGTACATAGACGCTTTATACAAACATTATGAAATCAATGCCCGCTTCGCTCAAGGATGATCTCGGCGGGCCTTGCCAAAGACCGCCCGGTTGATAGGATCAAATGAACCGGCACACCTGAGGGAGCGCCTTGTCATGGCTGATAAAATCACCAAGACCGATCTGGAATGGCGGCACCAATTGACGCCCGAACAATTCCACGTGACCCGCGAACACGGCACCGAGCAGGCCTTTTCCGGCGCCTATAACGATTGCAAGACGCCCGGCACCTATGCCTGCATCTGCTGCGGCGCGGATTTGTTCCGTTCCACCGACAAGTTCGATAGCGGCACCGGCTGGCCCAGCTACACCCAGCCCGCCGAAGACGCCGCCGTCATCGCTGAACAGGATGCCAGCTTCGGCATGATCCGCACCGAAGCCATGTGCGCGGCTTGCGATGCCCATCTGGGCCATGTGTTTCCAGACGGCCCGGCGCCCACCGGGCTCCGCTATTGCATCAATTCCGCGTCCCTGACCCTCAAGGAAGACGAAAGCTGAACTCGGCCTTCATCCCAAACCGGGACCGATCAGCTTGAACGCCGGCGGCGCGGTTGGCGCATCGGCCAATACCCGCGCGATCCTGATCATGATCCTCTCGGGCGGCCTGTTGAGCGTCAACGATTCCTTCATCAAGGCGCTGCAACTGGACGGCATGCATGTCTTCGAGGTGGTGTTCTTCCGCAACTTCTTCGCCCTGATATCGTTGTTGCCGCTCTATGCCCGGGGCGGCCCCCGCCAATTGCTGACCCGGCGCCTGGGCCTGCACGTGGTGCGCAATATCCTGCAGGCGGTTTCCATGACCCTTTGGTTCTGGGCGCTGGCTTTCCTGGCGCTGGCCGAGGCGACGACGCTGGGCTTTACCTCGCCGGTCTACACCTCCATCGGCGCCATCATCTTTCTGGCCGAGCCATCGAAGCGGGTGCGCTTGATCGCCATCGGAATTGGTCTGGCTGGTGTGTTGATATTCATCCGTCCCGGCTTTGGCGAAGTCAATATCGGCGTCTGGATGATCACCGTGGCCGCCATTACCGGCGCCGCCGTCAAGCTGATGACCAAGTCCCTCACCCGCACCGAAACGCCGACCACGATTGTTGTCTATATGAGCTTGATCCTGACCATCATCACGTTCGTGCCGGCCCTGTTCGTCTGGACCTGGCCGGAGCCCGGACAATGGCTGCAACTTATCGCCATCGGCATCGTCGGCGCCATCGCCCACGTGCTGGCGACCGAGGCCTATAAATTGGGCGAGGTGACGGCGCTGGAGCCGGTGATATTCACGCGCCTGATCTGGGCGGCGGCCATCGGCTTTTTCGCGTTCGGAGAACTTCCGGGGCTCTGGTCGTGGGTGGGCGCCGCCGTGATCATCTTCGGCGCGGCCTTGTTGATGCGCGCCGAGGCGCAAAACGGCAGCCGCCAGAGCGGTTGACTGGCCCCGCAAATTGCGTTTCCATTGCGCCAATCAATGATATTGAGGCAAGCAATAAAGGCAGATGAGACATGGCTGAAATTATTCTAGGCGTCGGATCCTCGCACGGGCCGCTTTTGAACCTGCCGCCCGAGGAATGGGAGGTGCGCGCCAATTTCGACCGGGCACAGCCGGAGCTTGCCTTTCGCGACGGCACCTATACGTTCCCCGAACTGGCCGAATTACGTAGCAGTGACGAATTCGCCGATCAATGCGCCATCGAAGTAAAGCGCGAACGCCACGCCCAATGCCAGAGCCAATTGGATGATTTGGGCGCCCAGTTGCGGGCCGCCGATCCGGACGTGGTACTGATCGTCGGCGATGACCAGCGCGAATGGTTTTTCGAAGATACCCAGCCCGCCTTCGCCGTCTATTGCGGCGACGAAGTGCAGAACCTGACCTGGACCGAGGCCGCGCGCGCCGAGCGGATCAAGGTTGGGCGCGGCGGTGATCTTTACTCCTATCGGCCCCAAAACGACCAGACCTATCCGGTGGAGCGCGAATTGGCGGAATTGATCGTCGGCGCCGCCATGGACGCCGAGATCGATGTGGCTGCCTCCATGCAGCAACCCACCGGGCCGGACGGCATCCGCAATATCGGCCACGCCTACGGCTTTATTTATCGCCGCCTTTTGCAGGACAAGCCGATCCCCATCGTGCCGGTCTTGCAGAACACCTTCTATCCGCCCAACCAGCCGGCGCCTAAGCGCTGCTTTGAGCTCGGCCGCGTTATCGGCCAGGCGATCCACGATTGGAAGTCGGACAAGCGCGTCGCCGTGGTGGCGTCCGGCGGCATCAGCCATTTCGTGGTCGACGAAGAATGGGACCACAAGATGCTGGACGCCATGGCGGGCGGCGACATGGCGACACTGGTTGATGAGCCCAATATCATGTTCCGCTCGGGCTCGTCGGAAACCAAGAACTGGATCACCGTGGCCGGCATCATGTCGGAAACGACAAGCGCCATGGAACTGCATGGCTATGTGCCCTGCTATCGCTCGGAGGCCGGCACCGGCAGCGGCATGGCCTTCGCCACCTGGCGCTAACCGGCACCCGAAATCCGCGCCAGCTCGCCGGCGTATTCCTGGTAGCGCTGGTGATACTCCCGCAGCGCCGGCTTGCCGGCAGTCATTTCCAGAAATCGCTCCAGCACCGGCAGCTGGCGGGCGGCGAACCCGGCCGCGTCCACGTCCGCCATGCGCGGTATCAGCGAGACAAAGCTGACCACCACATGACCGCCGAGACGCTTCTTGGAGACCTTGGTCAGCTCGGCCAGCAAACTTGGAACGCTTTGCAATAGCCAATCGGCGTAGGGTTGGATGATCGCCGCCTGGCGCTCCAACGCAGCCCCTTCAAAATCGAAATCCCCACGATCCAAAATCTTTCCGTCCCGGTACACCGGCTCCGCCGCATCTGAGACATCGCATTCCCAGCCGTCCCTCGGAACCAGCAGATCCTCCTGTTGGTCCTCGCCCCGGTAGGGTGAGAACGGCATGGTGCGGCAGCGGGACGGGCGCGCATCATAGATTTTGCAAGACCCGTCATCGGCCAGTTCGGGGCAATCCATGACCGGCGGAATGTAGGCCGTCGGCGCGATGCGAACGGCCAGCTCCTTGCCATTGCCAAGCGTGATGCGGGCGCCAAGCCGGGCGGTGTGATCGAACAGGGACGCGCCTTGGCGCAGCGGCGACCAGATCACCGCGAGCGGAAAACGCCCGGCGTGAGATAAGGCATCCTCGAGGGTGAGCGGCAGCCACCCCTTGCAGCATTGGCCGCATTGGGTGCAGTGAAAGCGGCGCTCCATGGCCCGGCTACCGCGCGCTCAGGCGGCGCAGCATTTTTTGTATTTCTTGCCCGAGCCGCAAGGGCAGGGATCGTTGCGCCCGACCTTTTCCACGTGGCGGGTTTCCGGCTTCGGATTGATATCGCCGTCCACATAAACCCAGCGCCCGTCCTCGCGGCGGAAGCGGCCCAGCTCGTGATGCACATAGCTCTCGCCGCCCCTTTTGAAGCGGGTGACGAACTCCACCGTGCCTTCCTCATCGTCCGGAGCGCCGGCGGTGGCGCCGCGAATTTCCAGCCCCATCCATTTGGCGTCGCGGGCCATGGCTTCCGCCGAGGAGCGATTGAAATCGCCCTTAACTTCCGGCGCGTGGGTGGCCTCGATATGATCGAACTCGGCGTTCACATAGGCCGAATACCGGGACCGCATCAGCGCTTCCGCCGTCGTCGCCGGCGCGCCGCCGATGATTGGGGCGCAACAATCGTCATAGTCCCGCTGGGAGCCGCAGGGGCAGGCGCTCATATCCGGCGTGATCCCTTAAAAAAACGCCAGGGCGCGCATTTCGATGGACTGGCGCGCATAGGCGTCCGCCGGCGTGGTCGGATCATCGAACGATGTGTGCGCGGTAAAGCGCGCCTTCCCCTCGGTGTCCGATTCATAGACTTTGAACACCAAAGCCTCGCTGCGGGCCATTTTCGGAAAATAATACCATTGGTGCGCCGGGTTATATTTGACCTGATAGGTCTCGCCGCGGCGGTCCGGATAGCGCCGCTCCGACGCGATCAAATCATCCATTTTCAAGCTGCGCGCATCGGCAATAGCCAGCGGGTTCTTGAGAATTGGCTGGTTGATGGCACGCCACACCTGGATGACCGCAAAGCGGCCTTTCAGCAATTCGTCGGCCTCGTCCGGCAAAAGATCGCGTACACGTTGCGGGCCCGACCATTCGGTGTAATCGTTGTGCGCCGCGTAGACCGGCTCGCGAATCGCCCGTTGCTCTGCCTCCGCCTGATCACCGGTGCGCAGCGTATGATCGAAAATATGTACCCGGCGGGCGCCGGAGACCTGTTTGATCAGCGCCTCGACTTCCGGGTAATAGACGGTCTTGAGCTCGTCCGCGTCGAAGAAATCGGCCATTTTCGTGGCGTGATCGACGAATTCAAATCCCTGCAGGTCGAGCGCAAAATCGCCCCGGACGGCGCGGCCGTCGGCCATGGTAACCGTCTGGCCTTGGCGCTGGCCGCCCCGTTGCTGGCGGCGCATATCGCCGGCGGCGAAGGTTTCGTTGACCGGCTTGACGCCGGTGTCGATGGAATACATGACCGTCGCGTCGATCGCGTTTGCCGATTTATCGGCCTCGGCGGCTTGGCACATAGGTTTCCCTCCCATTCATGGAATGACATTAATATGGCGCACACTAGAACACATTTGGACGGCATTTCCAATTGCCGGTGGCCCCGGTGTCCGCATTAAGGTTTAATGACTTGAGCAATATCAAAGACCCGGCCCCTCGATTTTGTAACCCGCGTCCCATCGCCGCTCCAAACCCGCCTAAAGGACCCAAATCATGCAAGGCAAAATCGTGCTCGAAGAGCATTTCGCGCTGGAAGGAACCTTTACCGATACCAAGCGCTTTCCCAATGCTGGCCAGGCCGATGATCTCCGCCGCCGCTTGCTCGATATCCTCGACATTCGCCTCGGCGAAATGGATCAGTACGGCATCGAACTTGGCATCCAGTCGCTAAACTCGCCGGGCATCCAGTCGATCCTGGAGCCGGCCAAGGCGGTTGAGATGGCGCAAAAAGCCAACGACGTCCTGGCCGGCGAGATAGCCAAGCGCCCCGACCGTTTCGCCGGCTTCGCCGCCCTGCCGATGCAGGATGCGGACGCCGCCATTATCGAGGTGCGACGCTGCATTAACGATCTCGGCTTCGTCGGCGTCAACCTCAACGGCTTCAGCCAAAAGGGCGACGCGGACACCCAAATCTTTTACGACCTGCCTGAGTTTCGCCCGCTCTGGGCGGCCATCGAAGAGCTTGACGTGCCGGTCTATCTGCACCCCCGCAACACCTTGCCGAGCCAGGGGCGCTGTTACGAAGGCCATCCCTGGTTCGAGCATTCGGGCTGGGCCTTCGCCGTCGAGACCGCCATCCATACTTTGCGCCTGCTGGCATCGGGCCTGTTCGACGAGCATCCCAAGCTGCAACTTATCGTCGGCCATCTGGGCGAGCGCATTCCGTTTGACCTGTGGCGCGTCGATCACCGTATTTCCAAATCACCGCAAGGCATTCCGGCCAAAAAATCCATGACCGAATATTTTCGCGAAAATGTCCATCTGACCACGGCCGGAAATTTTCACGACGAGACCTTGCATTTTACTATTCAGAGGGTCGGCATCGATCGGGTCCTGTTCTCGGTCGATTATCCGTTCGAGACCACCGAGGAAGGCGCCGTCTGGTTCGACAATGCAGACCTTACCGAAGCCGACCGCGCTCAGATCGGCCGCGACAACGCCATCAAACTGTTCAAGCTGGACCTTTAATTCAATTCATCGAGTTCGGCAGGTAGAGCGAGATTTCCGGGAAGCCGATCAGCAGCGCCACCACCACGACTTCACAGGCCAGAAACCAGGTGACGCCCCGGAAAATGGTTTCGAGGGAAATCTCGTCGCCGACGACGCTCTTGATCACGTAAACGTTGAAGCCCACCGGCGGCGTCAGCAGCCCGATCTCCAAATATTTGACGATCAGCACGCCGATCCAGACCAGATCGAGATCGAGCGCCTCGAACATGGGCAGCAACACCGGCAAGGTCAATAGGAGCAGCCCCAACGGGTCCAGGAACATGCCGAGGATCAGGTAGATGACCGAAGCCGCGATCACCAGCAGAAGCGGATTGAGCGCCAAGGCGCCCAACTGTTCACCCATGAAATTGGGCATGCCGCTGAGAGTCAGAAACTTGGAATAGATCACCGCGCCGATGGCGACGAAGAAAATACGCGCCGTCGCCGAGGTGCTCTCGAGCACGCTTTCGCGGAACACATGCCAATTCAGGCGGCCTTGGATAAAAGCGATGACAAAAGCCAGGAACGCGCCGGCGGCGCCGGCCTCGGTCGGCGTCATGATGCCGGCAAAAAGCCCGCCGATGATGGCGAACACCAATAGCAATATGGGCCAGACCTCGGCCAGTGACCGCCAGCGTTCCGGTTTTAACTCGGCAACTTCTTCGCTGGACAAACGCGGCGCGATCTCCGGATTGATGCTGCAGCGCACGACGATCATGATGGTATACACCGCCGCCGTCAGGAGCCCCGGGAAAATACCGGCGATCAGCAATTTGACGATCGAGACCTCGGCAAATATGCCATAGAGCACAAACAGGATCGACGGCGGGATCAGCGAGCCGAGGGTGCCGGCCGAAGCGACGACGCCGGTGGCAAGGCCTTTCTCGTAACCCTGTTTGAGCATTTCCGGGATGGCTATGCGGCCCATGGCCGCCGCCGTTGCGACCGACGAGCCAGACGCCGCGGCAAAGCCGGCGCAAGCCAGGTTGGTGGCCACCGCAAGGCCGCCCGGAAGGGCGCCGAACCACAATCGCGCCGCCCGGAACAAGGCCGATGAGATGCCCGAATTGTGGGCAACCGAGCCCATCAGCAGGAACATGGGGATGGCGGTCAGGGTCCAGCTCGCGCCAAACTCAAACGGCGTATCCTTGATGATGCCGAAGCCCACATCAAAGCCGCGCAAACCAACAATGCCGAGCACGCCGGTAGCGCCCAGCACAACGCCGATGGGCAGGCGCAAGGCGATGAACAGCATAATCGCGGCGAGTGACCAAAATCCGAGTGCGAGCGGGCTCATGCGCTGATCGGCACCTTGAACTCAACGACGCGGCGGTATTCCTGGCGCATGCGCACCATGTGATAAAGCGCCATCATGCCAAACGCGATGGGCAGCATCCAGCGCGACGGCCAGACCGCCATGAAATCATCACCCACCTCCATAACCTCGCCGGTCACGGTCTGCTCGACCGCCATGTCGCCCGTATAGAAGGTGAAGATCAGCACGTATATCACCGTTATCCCGTGAACAACGGTGTCCCATTTGAGCAGGATTTTTTCGCTGAATCCGCGGGTAAACAACTCGACGACAATCTGCCCTTCGGTGAGCGAAACATAGGCCAGCGGCAAATACATCACCGGGACCATGTAGTAGTTGGCGGCAATCTCAAAGGTGCCGGTGATGGGCGCGTTGAAGACCTGGCGCATAAACACGTCGAGGGTGATATGCAGCATCATCAACACGGTGATGGCGCCGGCCACATACATGACGATGCGCACCGGGCCGTCGATCTTCGATTGCATTTTGTTCATAAAATTCTGTTTGCGGCCAAAAAGAAGTCGGCGGGCGGCGAGAACCGCCGCCCGCATGGCTTCAATAGATTTTTTTAAAGGCTGTGCGGATCAACCTTGTCGTAGATTTCCCGCTTGATGGCGGCGGCATACTTGTCGATGTCGGTGCCAACCTCTTTCGAGATTTTGCGCCATTTTGCGATCGCCGTATCATAGGCATCGAGAACCTTACCCGGGTTCTTGACGCCAAATTTGGCGAAGCGCTTCATGTTGGAGCCGCGTTGCTGGGCAACCCGTTTGTCCATGATGCTTTGGAAGTTCTTGCCAGACGTAATCTGCACACCAACTTTCTTGGCGTCCGCGAGGATGGCGTTATCGCGGAACAAATAGGCCGACAGCGCCGAATGGGCATTGACCAGAGGCAGGTACTTCCAATGGGCTTCGCGTTCGGTCTTGGTCATGGAGCGCCAAGTCTTGCGGTTCATGGCGACAGAAACGGCCGGGCCGATAATGCCCAAGGGGGTTTTAACCACGTATTTGGCCACATCCTGGTAGGAGTAGGATTTGAGCCAGGCAAACGCACCAAGAACGCAATCCAGAGTGCCGCGCTGCAGCGCCGTGGTGGCTTCGGCCGGGGTCATGTTGACCGGCACGCCGCCGCCCAATTTCACCAGGTTCACACCGCCGCCGGATGCGCGGGTCTTCATGCCTTTGAAATCGGCCAAGGTTTCGACCTTTTTCCGGCAAATCATGCGGAACGGCGTCGGCGCATAGCCGGCCAGATAGATGGTGTTGTTCTTGTTCCACTCCGCCAGACATTGGGGGCAGTGGAGCATCAGAACTTCGTTCTGCGCGGCGGTGACCGCCACATTGTCTTCGCCGCCAATCAGGGTCGAGTGGATCATCGCCGTCGTCGGCGTCTTTTTCGCCGAGAACACCGAAATGCCGAGACCGGCATCAATGAGCCCGTCGCGAATACCGGCGAGGGTCGTGCGGCCCTTGACCAGCGCGCCGCCGGCGACCAGCTTCCAGGTGATGGAACCGTTGGTGTCTTTCTTGACGCCGTTGAACAAGACCGGCAAGGCGTCGGAATTGATGCCGTGCTTGGGCGAAACCCACGAGCCGTAGACCAGTTCCCTGGCCTGGGCGCCGGTGGCCGCCAATGAAATCGAAACCCTGGAACAGGTCGCCGCCGCATTGCGAAGCGCCATGGGGCATGTCGCGCCGGAAAGACTGGTCGCCTGCACCAATTGCGGCTTTGCGCCCTTGCCCCGGCGCGTCACCGAAGAAAAGCTGAAAGCCCTCGGCGCCGGCGCGGCGTTGCTGCGCAAAGAGCTTTAGGCTCTGTCTTCGGGCGTCGATTCCAAAGTGGCGGTAATCACCGGCGCCTTCGGTAACATGGCCAGGTAAAACACCAGATAGATGGCGGTGGCCACCATCATCACCAATTGAAAGTCCCAGATGTCGGTAAACGTGCCGATGGTCCAGGCGCCGACCGCCGGGCCGCCGCGCACGATGATGCTCCAAAGGCTCATGACGCGGCCACGCATCTCGCCGTGGATGGCGCTTTGCACCAATATTTGGCTGCCGATGCCGCCGACGGCGACGGTGACGCCGAGCCCGGCAGTGCAGATCAGCGCAAACCAGAAGGTGGGCGCCAGCGCGAACCCGGTCTGCATAACGATGGCCAGGGCGAAGGACCAATACAGCAGCCGGGTCATCCCGGCGGAACTTTTATAATTGGCAACGAAGATCGAGCCGGCGACGGCGCCGACGCCAATCGCCGAGGTCAGCATGGCGAGGCCTTCCGGTCCCGCCTGAAACTGGCCGTCGGCGTAGCCTGCCAAAAGCTCGCGAAAGGCGCGCATGATCACCGTGGTAACCAGCATGAGCGCCATGAACCAGGCGAGACCGCGCAGGCGCGCCACATAGATAACGCCGTCCCGGAAATCGGCCAGAAAGCTGGCGCGCGGTCCGGCCTTGGTTTCATCCTGGCGCAACTGGATAATAAACAGCACCACCAGATAGCCGAAAAAGCTGACCGTGGTGATCACGAACAGAACGCCGATGCCGATCTGGCGGTCGGCAAAAACGGCGATCAGGATGCCGGCCGCGGCGGGGCCGATGAACTGGGCCAGATTGAAAAACAACGAGCCGATGCCGATTGCCGACGGCATATCTTCACGGGGCACCAGGTTCGGCGTGATCGACATACGAAGCGGCGTCCAGAAGCCTTCGAAGACGCCGTGCAGGGCCATGAAGACCAGCAATCCCCAAATATTTATGAACCCCGCCAGGGTCGCCACCGCCAGCGACAGCGACAATCCCATCAGCAGGAACTGGGCAATGCGCGACAGAACCAGCCGGTTTCCGCGGTCGGCGAGGGTGCCGGAAATGGGCAGGAATATCATGATGGCGGCGGCGTCGGCGAAGGCCATGGCGCCCAGCCAGCCATAGGAGCCGGTGATCTCCCAGGTCAGCCATTGCACGCCGATGCGCTGCAGCCACATGCCCGAATTGGCGACCCATCCGGACAGGGCGAACAGGGTGAAATCCCGATGCCGGAAGGCGCGCCCCATGCCGCTTGTGGCGATATTGGTAAAAAAGGCGGCGGCGCTGGTCATGGGGAGGAATTCCGGTATTTTTATTGTTGCGGGCGCGCCGCCAAGTATCGGGTCCAGATCGCCCAATCACAAGACCGGCAAGGCGCTTTCAACGGGGCCAATTTATGCTTTATTGTTGGCCGCGCCCATTGAGATATCTGGAGTAGACAGGTTTTGAACAAGGTCCTGATCATCGTAGCCGGTTTGTTGGTGACGCTGGTGGCGGCTGTGCTGATCGTTCCGGGTTTCATGAACTGGAACCAGTATCGCGGCATGATCCAAACCGAAGCGGCGGCGGCGACCGGGCGCGCCGTCGAGATCGATGGCGATATCCGCATCCAGCTTATCCCGGCGCCCAGGCTGGTGATCGAAAATGCGCGCCTCGCCAATATCGAGGGCGCCTCCAGCGCCGACATGGTGACCCTCAAACGCCTGGAAGTGCATGTGGCCCTGGCGCCTTTGTTCTCCGGCGCCGTCCGGGTGCAATCGGTGATCCTGGTGGAGCCCGAGCTGCGCCTGGAAATCCTCGAGAACGGGCGCAACAATTTCACCTTCACGCCGGTGCCGAAGGCCGCCAAGGCATCGGCCGCGCCCAGCGCACCCCAATCGCCCGCGCCAACTCCATCAGGCGCATCACCCGACGCCCCGCTTTTCGATTTCCGGCCGCAGCTTTCGATCGACAATTTCACCATCGAGGACGGCCGGGTATCGTTCAAGAACGCTGGTAACGGGCGTACCGAAACCATCGAAAACCTGAATGGCCGCTTTGCCATGGCGGCGCTGAAAGGCCCGTGGGAGGCATCGGGAAGCGCCGTCGTGCGCGGCATTCCCTTGTCGTTCCTGGGCTCCACCGGCGCCATAGTCCAAGGCCGCACGCTGCCCTTCAATTTCGATCTGACCGCCATTCCCGGCACCGTCCGCACCCAGTTTTCCGGCGCCTTCACCAATTTGCAGGCCGAGCCCAGCGTCAAGGGCAAGATCGCCATCTCGGGCAAAAGCCTGGATGCGATTCTGAGCGCCATGGCCGGATTGCCGGCCAGCGGCGGCGCCCTGGCGCGGCCCTTCGGCATCGACGCAAGCGTCGTAGCGTCGGCCAGCGGCGCCGATATTACCGGCATCGGCGTCCGCTTTACCGACACCCAGATGAGCGGCGCCATCAAGGTCAAATCGGCCGAGGCGACCGAGATTGAAATTTCCCTGGCCGCCAACCGGCTCGATCTGGATGGATTTTTGGCGGCCCCGGCGGCAGCGCCCGCCAAGCCCGCCGGCAAAGGCGCGGTGCCGCCGCCGCCAGCGCCCAAAACCAAAAGCCCGGGCTCGAAATCTGGCACAGCGAAGCCGGTACCAGTGATCGATCTTACTCAGCTGCCGAAAAATCTCAGCGCCACGGTGAACCTGTCGGTCGAGGCGGTCACCTATCGTGGCCAGCCGATCCGCCAGGCCAAGCTTAACTATTCCCTGGCCGGTCAGGAGATTACCCTCAACCAGTTCTCCGCCCTGCTGCCCGGCAATACCGATGTCGCCCTGTTCGGCTTCATCACCCAAAGCGACGGCGCGCCGCAGTTCGAGGGCAATCTGGACGCGGCCACCAGCGATCTTCGGAAATTGCTGAGCTGGCTGGATATCGATACCAATGGCGTTGCGGCGGGGCGCTTGCGCCAGCTTACCCTCGGCGCCAAGCTGGCGGCGCGCCCGGGTGCAGCGCGGCTGCGGGATTTCAAACTGAAGTTCGACGGCACCACGGTGAGCGGCGATGCCTCGGTGCTGCTCGGTGCCCGCCCCGGCATCGACGCCCGCATATCGGTGGACCGCATCAATCTGGATTCCTATTTGAGCAAGGCGCCAGCTTCGCCAAGGCGTGCCGCGAGCCCGGCCAATAGCGCTCCGCCGACAGCCCAAACGAAGGCCGCGCCGACGGCCGCACCCAGTGCCAACCGCCCCGGTCTGCCAACGTTGGGGGTTCTTTCCAAGTTCGATGCGCAGCTTCGCGCCGAAGTCAAAACGCTGATCTTCCACGGCCTGCCGGTGCGCGGCATCGGCGCTGACATGGTTCTGGCCGGCGGCAATATCCGCATCGACCGTTTGCGCGTCGCCGACGCCGGCGGCATCGATGCCAGCTTGTCGGGCGCCCTCACCGGGTTGAGCAACGCAAATCCGCGGCTGGACAATTTCAAATTCCGGGTAACCGGCAAGGACCTCAACCGGTTTTTCAAGCTGTCCAAAATCACCCCGCCGATCCCGGTGCGCGGGCTTGGACGATTTGGCTTAAACGGCAGCGCCTCGGGCGGATTGGCGGGCATCCAGATCAAGAGCAATGCGCAAGCCTTCGGCGGCAAGCTGATCCTCGACGGCAAGATCAAAAGCTTGATCGGGGCGCCCCGAATGGAAATGGGGTTCAATATTCAGCACCGGGATCTGGCCCGGCTGGTGCGCAATCTGGGCACCGACTACCGGCCCAAAAAAGGGCGCATCGGCGGCCTCTCGGTATCCGGGTTTGTCACCGGCACACCCGATAAGATGAAGATTTCCGGCCTCGAAGGCGACATCGGCGGCGTCGCCATCGACGGCAATATGGATGTGGATTTGAGCGGTGCGGTGCCCCGCGTCGATGCCCGGCTGAACACCGGCGATATCGATATCGACCGCTTCCTGCCCGCATCCAAGGGCGCCAGCCTGGCGCCGCCGCCAACGCCGTTGTTGTGGCGCGCATCGTGGCCCGGCGTGACGGTGCGCACGTTGGCCCGCCGGTTGGGGATCCTTCCAGCCCAGTCGGTGCGCGGTCGCTGGTCCGCCAAGCCGATCGATCTGGCTGGCTTGAACAAATTCGGCGGCCATCTGGCAGTCAAATCGGATTCGATGAAATTCGGCAAGCTGCGTCTGGTCAATGCCGATCTGACCGCCGCCCTCGACCGCGGCACCCTCAATATCGCCAAGCTGACCGGCCTCGTATTCGGCGGTGATCTGCGCCTCGACGGCACGCTCGAGAGCGCCCGCAGCGGCGCCCAATTGGTGTTGCGCTACACCCTTGCCAACCTGGACGCCGCCGCCGCCCAAGCCGCCTTCGGCGGGCGCCAGATCACAAGGGGGCGGTTGTCTGCCAGCGGCGAGTTGGGTGCGGCGGGCCGCAGCCAGGCGGCGCTGATTGCCAGTTTGGGCGGGCGCGGCACGGTGGCGCTCAAAGGCATCGGCGTCGATAGCTCGGGCGCCGGGCGTTCGGTGCTGTCCGGCGTCGCCGGGGTATTGCGCTCGGTCAACAAGCTGGGCGCCGTGCTCGGGGCTAAGGCCCGCAACAGCTTGGCCGACATCAACGGCGCCTACACCATCACCAAAGGCGTGGTGGCGTTCAACGATCTGACCCTCAAATCCGATCTGGCCAAGGGCGCCATGCGCGGCACCGTTGATTTGCCGGTCTGGCGCATCAAGGCCGATGGCCAGCTCGATCTGGTGCAAACCCTGGTCACCGCATTGTTGCTGAAAAACACCAGGCGGCGGCCATCGATCCCGTTCTCGATCTCGGGCGCGCTGGATGCGCCCCGGGTGAAGCTGGAAACCGGCAAGTTGCCGGGCGGCGGCATCCGCATTCCGATTCCGGCGCTGGATAAATTGCGCAAGAAAAATCGCGGCGTCGGGCGCATCCTCGATCAAATTCTTCCCGGCCTGTCTGGTCAAAAAGCGCCAGCCCCAGCCCCGCCGCCGCCCAGAGCATCGGCGCCGGCGCCTGTCCCGCAGCCCGCGCCCGCGCCTGCCCCGCGCCGGGAAAAGCCGAAGGTGGAAGATCTTTTGAAGGGCATTTTGCGCGGGCTTACCCGGTAGAGCGCAACTCCGATAGCACGAACACACGTAGCGCGCTGGAGAGGTTGCCGGTGCGCGCCGCATCGATCTCTTCCGCCAATTGATTGAGCGATTGGCCGCGCGCCGCAGCGATGGTTTTCAATTCCGCCCAGAAGGCGTCTTCCAGCGACACACTGGTGGAATGGCCGGCGATCAGGATGGAGCGCTTGCGAATCTGAGTGCCGCCGTTCAACCCGCGCTCCCATCCACAAGACGCAGCACGACCAGTGCCGCCAGCCCCAGCCCGTTGATCAGGCAGGCGACTGCGAAGAGATAGAGACCGCGCCGCATATCGAGGCCGCTGGCCCGGGCCGAGCCGGCGCCCAGCCACGGCGCGCCGTCGCTATTTGCCCGGCTGCCGCCAAGGGATACGCCGAGTGCGCCGGCCATGGCGGCCACCGGCCAGCCGAAATTGGTGGACCGGTATTTGCTTGCATCGCGCACCATAACGCCGAACGCCGCTTTGGGGTTGGCGGTCGGCACGAACAGCGATGCGACGGTCACCAGAAATCCGGCCAGGCGGGCGGGAATATACATCAAGATATCGTGGGTGCGGGCGGCGGTGAAACCAAAGGCCCGGTGCCGCGCCGTCCGGTGGCCGACGACCATATCCATGACCGACAACAGCTTGAACACCAAAAGCCCTGGAAAGCCGAACAACACATACCAGAACACCGGGCCCGCGACGCCCGCCGCCAAGGCCCGCCCGCAGCCTTCGATACCGGCGCGCCCGACGGCGTGCACGTCCATCGTTGCGCTTAACCCCGATGTCAGCGGTGCGATTTCCAGGCGCGCCTTTTCAGGTTCGTTGTTGGTGATGGCCTGAGCGGCGCGCCGCACCCTGGCATGCACGGCGCGCTGATCGAGCAACAAAAGAATGAGGGCGGTTTCGAAAATCCACATCAACGGCACATTCTGGGTGGCCCAGGAGACCGCCCAGGCAAAACCGGCGGCGATGGCCAAAAGCAGCAGCGTCGCCAGCAGGCCGCGCATGGCCCGGTCCATCTCCGGGCGGTGTTCCCGGTTCAGCTTGCGGTCCAGCCAGCCGGTCAATTGCTGGATCAGGTTCACCGGATGCCACGCCAGCCGCCAGCGATTGACGATACCGCCGATGCCGATGTCGAGCAGCAGCGCCAGAAGAAGAAGGATCAACGGATCGAAGGCCCCGTTGGCGCTATTGATGGCGAACAAAAACATAGGCTCAGAATGCGGCCATGCCGGAATGGCGTCAACCGGGCAGCCGATCTGCCATCACCGGATCGTTAGGATGTATGTATTGATCGCGCCGCCTCGTGGCTTATAAACAGGGCTTGGAACCTGTCCGCGCTTGGAGCATGCATGCCAATTCGCAGCGTCTATTTATATTTCGGCGTCGCCGTGCTGGTGGTGGCATTGGGCCTCGGCCTTCGCACCTTCGTCTTCGGCGACCAACCCCTGGCCCCAGCCAGCAAACAGGTGGACCGGGGCGCCACCGGCACGGCGTCCATCGGCGGCGCCTTCACACTGGTCGATCACAACGGCAACACGGTGTCGGAAAAAGATTTCGCCGGCCGTCATATGCTGGTGTTTTTCGGCTACACCAATTGCCCCGATATCTGCCCCCTGACCCTCAACACGCTGACCGAGGTATTGGACAAAATGGGCAAGGACGCGGACAAAATCCGCCCGGTGTTTGTTTCGGTGGACCCAAGGCGCGATACCCCGAAGGTGATCAAGGAATACCTTACCAGCTTTCACAAATCCTTCATCGGGCTGACCGGCACCGCCGGCCAGGTGACAGCGGCCAAGCGCACCTTCCGCATCTATTCACAAATCGCCAAAGACCCGAACGCCGGCGCCGATAGCGCCTATAAGAAAAGAGGCGCCGACGAATATCTGGTCGATCATTCGTCGGTCTCCTACCTGATGGGGCCGGACGGCGTCTTCAAAACCTTCGTCCGCCATAGCGCCAGCGCCGACGCGATGCTGGCGAAATTAAAAAAACACCTTTAGATTTCTAAGGCATACGATTGTAGAGTTGCCGCCGGCAGTTTGGCGGCAGGAACCGGCGGAGCGCGCATCGATACATGGCAGACGAAACCCTTCCGTTCTGGAAATCCAAAAAGCTGGATGAGATGTCGTTGCAGGAATGGGATTCCCTCTGCGACGGCTGCGCCAAATGCTGCCTGCATAAGCTCGAAGACCAGGACAGCGGCGATCTCGCCTACACCGATGTGGCCTGCCATCTGCTCGATATCGGCGCCTGCCTTTGCCGGAACTATGCCGAGCGCACATTTGTGGTGCCCGATTGCATCGAATTAATGCCCACTAATCTCAGCGTGCTGCGCTGGCTGCCGCCGACCTGCGCCTACCGGCTGATCAACGAAGGCAAGGAGCTCTATTGGTGGCACTATCTGGTTTCGGGCAGCCGCGAGGATGTCCACAAAGAGGGCATCTCGGTGCGCGGGCGCGCCGTTACCGAAAGCCGCGCCGGCAATCTGGAAGACCATATCGTCCCTTGGCCGGAAGACGATTACGAATGAGCAATGGCCGCCAGATCGAGATGGCGGGACGCGACGTGCCGGTCCGCTTTCGCCCCAATGGCTCGGCCCGGCGGATCATTCTTCGCATCGATACGGACAGCGGCGGGGTTGTGCTGACCCTGCCCAAATGGGCAGCCGAAAAGGACGCCATGGAATTGCTGGCCGCGCGCCAAGACTGGGTGCTGGCGCGTCTGGATGCGTTGCCGGCGCGCATCCACTTTGCCGACGGAGCAATGCTGCCTTTGTTTGATGCGCCGCACCTGATCCGGCATGCGCCCGAAAGGCGCGGCGGCGTGACCATCGAGGGCGGCGTGGTCCGGGTGCCGGGACGCATCGAGCATCTGCCGCGCCGGCTCGGCGATTGGCTGCGCGCCGAGGCGCGCACCGAAATAACGGCCCGCGCCCAGCCGCTGGCGACGCGCATCGGCAAGCGCATCGGCCGCATCACGGTGCGCGATACCCGGTCGCGCTGGGGATCCTGCTCGGCGGTCGGCAATCTGTCTTTTTCCTGGCGGCTGGTGATGGCGCCGGACTGGATCATGGATTATGTGGTGACGCACGAGGTTGCGCATCTTCGCCACGCCAATCACGGCCCCGATTTCTGGAGCTTGGTGGATGATCTCGGCGTCGATGCCAAGCCAGCCCGGCGCTGGCTCAACGCCAACGCCCAGCGCCTGCAGCGCATCGGATGAGGGCGCAAGGATCGGATAGAATGCGATGACCAAGAGCGTCATGATGCGGGCATGGATAAAATGGTAAGCGATCACATCTCCCCCGCCATCGACGTTGCCCGGCGCGTCTGCCTGACCATCGAGGGCTTTGACGAAGGCGTGCCGAGCCTAGCGGAATTGGGCGCGGCGGTGGGGTTGAGCCCATCGCACATGCAGCGTGTGTTCAAAAAAGTGTTGGGCATATCCCCCCGGGAATTTGCCGAGGCAACCCGGTTGCAGCGCTTCAAACTGGCGGTGCGCGCCGGCGGCAATGTGGCCGAGGCGCTTTACGAAGCCGGTTTCGGATCATCCAGGGGGCTTTACGAGACCGCCAAGCCGCGCCTCGGCATGACCCCGGCCAGCTATGGCAAGGGCGGCAAGGGCGCCGACATAACATACGCCTTGGAACGCACAGCTCTTGGCTATCTGTTGCTGGCGGCGACCGGTTTCGGGGTCTGCAAGATCGCCCTCGCCGATGACCAAGCCGCAGCCGTGGCCGAGCTGCAACAGGAATTTCCGCGCGCCCAAATCCGCCGCGACGATGCCGCCCTGGCCGAGCTGACCGGCGTCCTTCGCCGCCAGTTGCAAGGGGCGGGCGGTCCGGCGGCACAGCTTCCATTGGATATCAGGGCGACGGCGTTTCAGGCCAAGGTGTGGAACTTCTTGCGCACCATTCCGGCCGGCGAAACACGTAGCTATGGCGAGATCGCGGCGGCCCTCGATACCCCCACCGGCGCCCGCGCCGTGGCCCGCGCCTGCGCCTCCAACCCGGCTGCCGTTACGGTGCCCTGTCACCGGGTGATCGGCGCTGGCGGCGATTTGCGCGGCTATCGCTGGGGGCTGAAGCGCAAGCGCGAACTGCTGGCGAGAGAACGCGCCGCTAACACTTAAATTCGCGGGTCTTTGATGCGGCCCAGGCGATCGGCGGCGGTCTTGGCGAAACGGAGTGTTTGCGAGCGCCGCCGGGTTGCGTGCACTTTTTTCAAGGGCGCTTCCCGGTAAATCACCGCGTTATAGAAATCGGCAATGATGATGCCGCAGGCGGGCGGCAGAATTTCCACCGGAAAGCCATTGGCGACGGCGAAATAGAGATGATCGGCGAAGGGCTGGTATTCGGGCCATTTGTCGTCGGCGCGGAAATCGGCGACCGAGGATTTCACCTCCGCCACCAAAAAGCGCCCGCCCTTGTCGAGGCCGATCACATCCACCCGCCGGTTGGTCTTCAGCTTGAACTCGGTCAGCGCGCTGTAACCCAGATCGCGCAAATAGCGGCAGACGCCGCGCGTGATGTCGCCGGCGTCCAACGGTCCCGGCGTCGGCGAGATCGACGATAACCCTTGATTGTTCATTTTATGTTCCATCGCCGTTCCAATATAAAGGAATTTTGGGTTGGCGCGCAAGGGACCCAATTGCGTAAATTTGGCGGGTATGAAACAGGCGCAACACAGCATCGAATTGGAAACCCGGGGCCAGGGGCTTTATGAGATCACCGCGACCGTGCGCGAATGGTGCGCCGGCCAGGACATAGATACCGGCATGCTGACTATTTTTTGCCGGCACACATCGGCGTCTCTGGTCATCCAAGAGAACGCCGATCCCGACGTGATGACGGACCTGGAGGCGTTTTTCAAAAACACCGTGCCCGAGGATTTGTCCCTCTATGCGCACCGCTCGGAAGGCGCCGATGACATGCCCGCCCATATCAAGGCCGCGCTTACCGATGTGTCGATCAATATCCCGGTGGCCGATGCCGCGCCGCTGCTCGGCACCTGGCAGGGCATCTATCTGTTTGAACACCGGCGCCAAGCCCACCGGCGCCGGCTGGTCCTGCATTTGAGCGGCGCGTAATGGAGCCGCGCGAAATATTGAACCAGGGGCTGGCGCTGCATCAGGCGGACAAGCTGGACCAGGCCGAACTAAAATATGACCAAGTTTTGCACCAGGACCCCGATAACCAGGACGCCTTGCATTTTCTTGGCCTCATCGCGCATCAGCGGGGCGATGCGGCCCGGGCCGCCGAACTGATCGGGCGCGCCATCCAAATCGACGAAGCGCGCTCCACCTTTCATTACAATCTCGGCGCCGTTCACGCCGCGATGAAGGACTATGGGCGCGCCGCCGCATGCTACGGCCGCGCGCTTGAACTGGAGCCGGATCATTTCGACGCCGCCTATTCCCTCGGCACGGTGCTCGGCCAGGCGGGAAAACCGGGTGAAGCGCTGCAAGCCCTGGAGACCGCCTTGGGCTTATCGCCCGGCGACGCCGCCAGCCTGACTGCCAAATCGGCGGCGCTGGAAACCCTCGGGCGGTCGGGCGAAGCGGTGGCCGCCGCGCGCCTGGCCACGGTCGCCGATGCAAGCATACCTGAGGCCTGGACCAATCTCGGCACGGCGCTCGGCTCCAGCGGTGATTTGATCGAAGCCGAGGCGGCGCACCGCCGCGCGCTGGAAGTTGATCCCGGTTACGCCACCGGGCACTACAATCTGGGCAATGCTCTTAACGATCTTTGGCGCAGCTCTGAGGCGCGGGCGGCCTTCCGGCACGCCCTTGAGATCGATCCCGATGACGCCAGTGCGCGCGGCAATCATTTGATTAACCTCCTTTATGATGAAGAGGCGAGCGAGGCCACACTGTTCGAAGAGCACCAAAAATGGGCCCCCGCCGGAAATGGGGACGCAGGCTTCGAGGGCGCGCCAGAGCCGGAGCGGCGGCTCCGCATCGGTTATGTGTCGCCCGATTTCCGCACGCATTCGTGTGCCTATTTTCTGGCGCCGCTATTTGCCAGCCACGACAAAGACCGGTTCGAGATTTTCGCCTATAGCAACAATGCGCGCTCCGATGACGTCACCGATAGCTTGCGCGCCATGGTGGATCACTGGCGGGAGCTCGCCAACGCCGATGATCAGTCCGGCGCCGCGATGGTGGCCGCCGACAATATCGATATTCTGGTCGATCTGGCCGGCTATAGCCGGGGCGGACGGCTTGGGGTGTTCGCAGCGAAACCGGCGCCGGTGCAGATCAGCTGGCTCGGCTACGCCGCCACCACCGGCCTGGGGGCCATGGATTACCGGATAACCGACGCCATCGCCGATCCCGAAGGCGCCGCCGATGATTTGCACATCGAAACTTTGATCCGGCTGGCTGGCGGCTTTCATTGTTATGAGCCGCCCGCCGCGCCCGAAGTGACGCCGCCGCCGGTGGTGGCAGGCGGCCATATCACTTTCGCCTCGTTCAACAATCCGGCCAAGATCAACAAAGGCGTTATCAAAGTTTGGGCGGCGGTGCTTGACGCGGTGCCCAATTCCCGGCTGCTGCTCAAGGGAAGGGGGCTGGATCAGGCGCCGGTTCGCAGCCGTCTTCTGGCGGCGTTCGCCGACGCCGGCGTGGCCGAGGGCCGCATCGAAACCCTGGCCTGGGTGCCCCGGGACCAGAGCCCGCTAAGCGTCTACGGGCGCGCCGATATCGCCCTCGACACCTTCCCCTATAACGGCACCACCACAACCTTCGAGGCCTTATGGATGGGGTTGCCGGTGGTAACCCTCGCCGGGCAGCGCCATTCGGGCCGCGTTGGCGCCAGCCTTTTGGCCCACGCCAAGCTGGACCTGGAGATACCGGAAACGGCGGACGGTTATGTGCAATTGGCGAAGGCGCTGGCGGGCGCGCCGGAGCGATTGGCCGCATTTCGGAGCGGCGTTCGCGGCCGGCTTCTTGCATCGCCATTGCTGAACGGGCCCGGCTTCGCCGCCAAGATGGAGGCCGCCTACCGGGATGTCTGGCGGCGCTGGTGCCGGGAACGCTAGAGCAATTCCGGACAGATATGAATCAATTTGATGGGAACAAATCGGTTTCCCAGGTAGGCGCGGTGCGCCGCGCGACGCCTTTGCATCGGGCAAGCGCCGCAACGCCCCTGGGGGACCGATTTGACCCACCGAAGGCCGGGTGTTTTTGCCCCGTGGACGTCGTCGCACACCTTTGCCGATGCAATGCATCGCCATGCGGCGCGCTCCTCGCCACGGGGCAAAATCATCCCGGTCAAATGGTTCATATCTGTCCGGAAATGCTCTAGGCGCTGCTGGGACAAGAAATTCTTTACATCCGAGCCCGCCGCCGCCAGAGTTGCGCCCTCACGCGAAACCAACGGATGGAGCCTCGATGTCCGACAGCCTGCACCAAATGACGGCGGAATATATCCCGGCGCAGGACCGCATCCTGTTTCGCGTCAACACCCAGGATAAGCTCGAATACCGGGTCTGGCTGACCCGGCGTCTGGTGCGCAATCTGTGGGGGGTGGCGGTAAAATCCTTCGAGGCCAAGCCCGAGGTTACCGAACAGCCGCGACCCCAGGTGAAGCAGGCAGTGATGTCCATGCACCATCAACAGGCCGTGCAATCCAGCAACTTCAAGCAAAAGCACGCCACCAACACCAAGCCGGCGCCGGAATCGGTGACGCCGCTGCTGGCCGTCGCCACGCAGATCACGCAAGTTAACGAGACCACCATCCGCCTG
>CAUZTZ010000004.1:0-38971 GCA_963582805.1 Alphaproteobacteria bacterium | reverse complement strand
AGCGCCCGCGCCGAAGCCGCCAAAGGCGGCGCCGATCTGGTGGTAACCGGCGAATTGGCGGTCTCGGGCTATCCGCCGGAAGACCTGGTGCTGAAGCCGGCTTTCCTGGACCGCATCGAAGCCCAGGTTACGTTGCTGGCGGGCGAAACGGTCGACGGCGGGCCGGCCATCTTGCTGGGCGCGCCGTGGCGCGAAGACGGCACGCTCTATAATGCCGCCCTGCTGCTCGACGGCGGTGCGGTCGTCACCGTCCGCACCAAGCATCATCTGCCGACCTACGGCGTCTTTGACGAAGACCGGGTGTTCGCCGCCGGCCCGGCGCCGGGTCCGATCCCATTCCGCGGGCTCCGTCTCGGGGTCATGGTCTGCGAAGACATGTGGGAGCCCGACGTGGCCGAATGCCTGCAGGAATCGGGCGCCGATATGCTGCTCGTCATCAACGGCTCGCCGTTCGAAACCGACAAGCCCGACCAGCGTTTGAACCTGGCGGTGGCGCGGGTTAGCGAAACCGGTCTGCCGCTGGCCTATGTGAACCTGGTGGGCGGCCAGGACGAGCTGGTATTCGACGGCTGTTCCTTCGTGCTTGGGCCTGACCGCGCGCTCTGCGTCCAGGCGGCGGCATTCGAAAGCTCGGTCACCCTGACCGAATGGTCAAACGGCGGCGATGGCTGGACTTGCGCCGCCGCAAGTGTCGCACCGGCGACGGGCGATGAGGAGCTCCGGTCCATCTATAGCGCCATGGTGCTGGGGCTTCGCGATTATGTAGGCAAGAACGGCTTTCCCGGCGTCATCCTCGGGCTTTCCGGCGGTATCGATTCGGCCCTATCGGCGGCCGTCGCCGTCGATGCGCTGGGCCCGGACGCAGTGCATTGCGTGATGATGCCGTCGCCTTATACCTCCGATGACAGCCTGGAAGATGCCGCCGAATGCGCCGGCCTGATGGGGCTGAAATACGATACCATCGGCATTGAGGACGCCATGGGCGCCTTTGACCACATGCTTACCGGCGTCTTCGAGGGCACCCAGTCGGACACCACGGAAGAAAACATCCAGGCCCGCCTGCGCGGCATGATCGTCATGGCGATTTCCAACAAGTTCGGCTACATGCCGCTGACCACCGGCAACAAGTCGGAGATGTCGGTGGGCTATGCGACCCTTTATGGGGATATGTGCGGCGGCTATTCGGTGTTGAAGGACATCTATAAGACCGCTGTTTTCGCCCTGTCGCGCTGGCGCAACGAAAACCATCCGGCGGGCGCCCTCGGCCCCGCAGGCATGGTGATCCCGGAACGCGTCATCACCAAAAAACCGTCCGCCGAGTTGAAGCCCGACCAGTTCGACGAGGACAGCCTGCCCGCCTATGGCGATCTGGACGATATCTTGAAAAGCCTGATCGAGGGCGAGCAGGCGATCGAGGATATCGTCGCACGGGGGCATGATCTGGAGACCGTGCGCCGGGTCTGGAAGATGCTCGACCGGGCCGAATACAAACGCCGCCAGGCGCCGCCGGGGGTCAAGATCACGTCCCGCGCCTTCGGCCGCGACCGCCGCTATCCGATCACCAACGGCTTTACGAATTTGGTGTAGGGGATGCGGGCATGACCATCCGGCTGCATAACACAGCCACGCGCAAGAAAGAGACTTTCGATCCTATCGATAAGTCCAATGTGCGCATGTATGTGTGCGGACCGACCGTCTATGACGTCGCCCATATCGGCAATGCGCGGCCGGTGATCGCGTTCGATGTGCTCTATCGGTTGTTGCGCCATGTCTATGGAGAAGGCTCCGTCACCTACGTGCGCAACATCACCGATGTGGACGACAAGATCATCCATGCGTCGGAACAAACCGGCGAGGCCATCGGCGATATCACCCGGCGCACCACCGATCAGTTCCACACCGACATGGCGGCCCTCGGCGCGCTGGAGCCGGACATCGAGCCGCGCGCCACCGGCCATATTCCGGAAATGCTGCAATTGATCCAGGATTTGCTCGCAAAGAGCCACGCCTACACGGCAGACGGCCATGTATTGTTCGATGTCACATCGATGGCCGATTACGGACGCCTGTCGGGCCACAACCGGGACGAACTGATCGCCGGCGCCCGCGTTGAGGTGGCGCCCTACAAAAAAGACCCGGCTGATTTCGTGCTGTGGAAACCGTCCAGCGGCGACCAGCCGGGCTGGGAGTCTCCCTGGGGGTTTGGGCGGCCGGGCTGGCATCTGGAATGCTCGGCCATGGCGTCCAAGTATCTGGGACGGAGCTTCGATATTCATGGCGGCGGCCAGGATCTGATCTTCCCCCACCACGAAAATGAGATCGCCCAAAGCCGATGCGCCTACCCGGGGGAAAGCTTTGCTAAGGTGTGGATGCATAACGGCTACCTGATGGTCGAGGGCGAGAAAATGTCGAAAAGCCTCGGCAACTTCATCACCGTGCAGGATTTGCTGGCCGAGCATCACGGCGAAACCATCCGCCTGGCCATGCTCAAGACCCACTACCGCCAGCCGATCAACTGGACAGCCGATGGCCTGAAACAGGCGAAGGCGGAATTGGATGGGTTTTACCGGACCCTGCAAGCAGATGGCGGCGAAGATGCGGGGCCATCGGCCCGGCTGTTGGACAGTTTGGCCGATGATCTCAACACGCCGCTGGCCCTGGCGACGTTGCACGAAGCGTCCGGCGGCGCGTTGCGGGCCGGGGCATCGCTCCTGGGCCTCCTGCAATGCGATCCCGAAGACTGGTTCAAATGGCAGCCGGAATCCGGCGATGGCGGCGCCTCCGATGCCGACATCGAGGCGCGCATCGATGCCCGCAACGCCGCCCGCGCGAATAAGGATTTCGCCGAGGCCGACCGCATTCGCGATGCGTTGGCGGCGGATGGCATCATCCTCGAAGACGGCGCCGGCGGCACCACTTGGCGGCGCGGATAAAGGGCGCTACGGTCTTTGGCAACCACGGAGAACAGCCATGCATTATGAACCCAACTCCACCGATCACGGATTGCCCCACGATCCGTTCAAGTCCTGCGTCGTGCCCCGGCCGATCGGCTGGATATCCACCCTGTCGGTGGACGGCGCGGCCAATCTGGCGCCTTTCAGCCAGTTCCAGAATCTCGGTTTTAATCCGCCTTATGTGATGTTTTCGGCCAACGAAGGCGACGGCCCGGCGGGCCGCGGCGGACGCAAGGACACGGTGACCAATGCCGAAAATACCGGCGAGTTTGTCTGGAACATGGCGATTTATGATTTGCGTGAAGCGGTCAATATATCGGCCGGCGACTTTCCGCCCGATGTGGATGAATTTGCCGAGGCCGGGGTGACCAAGGCGCGCTCGATCTTGGTCAAACCGCCCCGGGTCGCCGAATCGCCCGTTCAGTTCGAATGCGAATATTATTCGACCCTGCGCCTGCCCGGCCTTGGCGAGGGCGGCGCCGGCGCCGCCGACATTGTCATCGGCCGGGTGAAGATGATCCACGTGGCCGACGACGCCCTGGACGCCGACGGCAAGCTGGATATTCCGCGCCTCAAACCCATGGCGCGGCTCGGCTATTACGACTACACCATGGTCGAAACGGTGTTCCAGATGATCATCCCCGGCGCCGGAGAGAAAATGATGAAGGGGCTCGAAGGCCAGACGGCGGGACCCAAGAAAGCGGCGGAATAAACCGGCTAGCCGGGAGACGCCGCCGTCAGCCACCAGACCCGGTGCGGAATGGCGAGCGGCTCATGGTTGAAGCGGGCCTTGAGCATGGCGGCGTGGGCGTGATCGAATGCTTCGACATCCGCCGGCGCCAGCGTGCCGCCGACACCGGCCGAAGCGCGGATGCGGCCCAGCCAGTCCTGATGGCTGTAGGCAACGTCAATTTCAAATTCCTTTTCGATGAAACCGGCAAACCCGGCGCCTTCCAGATGCGCTTGCCAGTTTGGATAGCGGCCATCACCGCCGCCCATTGTCCAGGCAAGGTTGTGTTCCGCAATCAGCGCTTCGGTGGCGGCGACCATATTGCCGGGCCGTGGCAACCAATCGAAATGAGCGATAATCACGCGCCCAACCGGGTTCAACAGACGCCGCGCCTCGGCGGCGGCGGCGCCATCGAACCAGTGCCAGCATTGACCGGCGGTCACGATGTCGAAGGCGCCGGCGCCGAGGCCGGTTTGTTCGGCAGTGCCTTCGGTCCAATCAATGTCCAGCGCCGCCTCGCCAGCGAGGGATTTTGCCTGCGCCAACAATTCTCGGGACGGATCGAGCCCGGTCACTTGGCAGCCCCGAGCGGCGAAACCCCGCGCCAAGGTGCCGGTGCCGATATCCAGGAGCGATGCGCCGCTTGTCACCAGGCCGGCCTCGAACATGGCGGCAAAAAATTGGTCCGGGAAACCGGCCCGGTGGCGGGCATAATCGTCTGCGGCCTGGCCAAAATCTACATTCTCCATGGCACTCATTCCACCGCTTTGGGCGCGGGCGCGGGCGCCGGGACATGGTGTTGGGCTTCGGCTTCCATGGCCGGCCCCCGGCGCCAGATTTTGGGACCCACCACCGCGATCACCACCACCGCGGCGAGGGCACCGGCGGCGACCGCGCTCGGCAGGCTGGTAATTTCGGCCAGCCAGCCGACCACGAACGATCCCACCGCCTGGGCGCTGGGCGCCAGCGACAAATAGACGGCGATGACGCGCCCCCGAAATTCCGGCTCGACGGTGGATTGCACCAAGGTTTGCGCGGTGATGGCGCCGACCACAATGGCGGCGCCGGCAAACGCCATGGCGGCAGTCGCTATCCAGAAATTGTCGGCCCAAACAAACACCAAGACCGAAACCGCCGCCACCGCCGCCGCGACCACGAACAGGCGCGCCATGCCATCGATGCGCCCGCGCACCGCCATGACGATGGACAGGATCAGCGCGCCGCCGCCGGATGCGGACAGAAGAATGCCGAGCCCTTCCGAGCCCCGGTGGAAGACGTCCTCGGCAAATCCCGGCAGCAAGTCCGTATAGGCGCGCGTCAGAAACGAGATGACGATCCAGGACACCATCATCGTGCGGATGGTCTGGTGGCGCCCGATATAGCGGAAGCCTTCCAGCACGTCATCATAGAGATGGCCGATGCTGACCCCGGTGGATGGTTTGTCGCGGGCGCGGATGCGGACCAGTGATATCATGAACCACAAAGAGCCCGCCGTGTAGGTGAGGAAGCCAACGCCCGGCCCGCCAAACTCGCCGAACTGGAACTTGCCCCAGGCCAGCAGCGCGGCACCGATGGCCGGGCCGGTGAAGGCGGCGGTGTTGAAGGTTGTGGAGTTGAGGGCGATGGCCGCCGACATTTGCTCAGAGCCTACCAAAATCTGGATCAGCACCTGTCGCGCCGGAAAATCGAAGGCGTGGCCGACGCCGAGAACGGCGACCAATGCCGCCAGAATATAAGGGTTCATCAGCCCCAGAAATGACAGCACCGCCATCGTAAAGGATATCGAGATGGCCACCCAAAGGGATGCAATGGCGGTGCGCCGGTGACCGAGCCGGTCGGCGATGGCGCCGGCCAGCGGGCCAACAAAAATGAGCGGCACAAAATAAATGACCGAGATGAAACCCAGCCAGGCCGGCGAATGGGTCAACTGGAAGATCAGCACCCCAGACGATATGCGCCAGATCCAGACGCCTTGCACGCTGATCGCCTGGCCAAGCCAATAGATCCGGTAGTCCCGGATCGCAAGGGCCGTCGAGACACCGCCGAAATAGGATGCAAAACCACGCGATGGGGGCATGCACACAGCTTATCGAAACCCGGGCGGGCGGTAAAACCTAGCGCGTGGTGCTCTTGGGGCTATCGGTGATCTCGGCTTCGAGCAGCGTCCGTTGCCGCCACAAATAGGGCGCCATGACCGCCGCCAGGATCAGCGCCAGGACCGCGCCGCCGCCCATGGCCAGCCGGAAGCCGGTAAATTCGGCGATCAGCCCCATGGTCTGCGCGCCGAGCGCCTGGGAGCCGACGATCATCGCCAAATAGATACTGACCACGCGGCCCCGGAATTTGCCATCGGTGGCGTTCTGCACGAGGGTCATGGAGGAGATATTGGCGGCCACCACGAAACCGCCGACCAGGGCGAGAACCCCGGTGGCGATCAGGAAATCTCCGGTCAAGGTGAACAGCGCGAGGGCGCTGGAGCCGCCGAGCGACGCCGCGATCAACGTCAAGGTGGTGCCCTTGGTGCGTCCGCGCAAAGCCACGGCGACCGAGAAGAACAAGGCGCCGAGGCCGGACGCCGACATCAGCGTTCCGAGCCCGGTTTCGCCGCGCTCGAATATATCGAGGGCGTAGCCGGGCAAAAGATCGAGGTAGGATTTGAGCAGGAACGATACGCAAAAATAGAACATCAAGGATTGCCGGATGCCCGGATGGCCGAAGGTGTAGGCGATACCGCTCTTGATATCGTCCATCAGCGTCATCAGGCGGCCATCTTCGGGCGCTGCATCGCGGATTTTGATGCGCACAACCGCAGCACACAGCCAGATCATGGAAATGGCGTAGGCGAGGAAAGCAACCGCCGTCGCCTGATCACCCAGATGCACCTTGCCGAACGCCAATAAAGCGGCGCCGATCATCGGGCCGGTAAAGGACGATGTGTTGAAGGTGGTTGAATTGAGGGCAACGGCGGCCGGAATGCGTTCGCGGCCGACCATCTTCGGGATCAACGCAATGCGGGCCGGAAAATCGAACGCATGCAAGGTGCCCAGAAACGCCACCTGAACCGCCAGATTGACCGGCGTGATCAATCCGGCGAAGGTGAGGTAGGTCATCAACAAACATATGAAGGCGCCGCCGGCGAGCGCGATGATGGCCGTCCGGCGGGCGCCGAAACGGTCGCCGACAGCGCCGGCGATGGGGCCTAAGATCATCAGCGGTATGGCATAGACAAGCGCGATGAAGCCCAGCCAGGCCGGCGAATGGGTCAGTTGGAATATCAGCACGCCAACCGCCATCCGGTAGATCCAGACGCCGTGCGACGACACCACATGGGCGTACCAATAGGTGCGGTAATCGGGCGCCGACAGGGCGCGGCCGATGCCGCCGAATAGGGGCGCAATTTTTTTGCGTTCGGCCATGGCCCGGGCTACGCCTCCGGGCTTGAGCGCGCTGCCGAAACGCGGCGCGCGGTGAGCGCCATCAGGCCCATGGCCAGCGCCGCCGCCGCCAGCAGCGCGCCTTGAAAGCCGATCCCCTCGGCCAGCCAGCCGATGCCAAACGCGCCGAGCGCCGGGCCGCCCATATTGGTGGCCAGGCTGATGGCGACGACGCGGCCCCGATAGGCGGCATCGATGCTTTGCTGTACCAGGGTCGATGCGGCAATACCCGCCGACGTGGTGAAAGCTCCGGCGGCAAAAACGGCAACCAGCGCGATCCATAATGTGTCGGTGGCGGCGAAAGCGGCCAGGGTGAGCGCCGATATGATTTGCGTCCAGACCAGGATCGGCATCAGCCAGCGCTCGCGCCCGGCCATCAGCATGGCGAGCGAAACCACCAGGGCGCCGGCGCCGGATGTGGCCAACAGTTTGGCAAGACCCTCGGCGCCGGCCCCGAACACCACCGATGCGACGCCGGGCATCAACTCGATGTAAGGGCGTATCAACAATCCGAGGATCATATGAAACCCGATAACCCAGGGGATCAGGGGATGGCGCAAGGTGTAGACAATGCCGGAGACCACATCGGTCATCAGCCCGTGCAGATGAAAGCGCCGCTTGGGGGCATCGCCCTCGCCCCGGATGCGCAGCAGCATGATCAGCATCCAGATGAAGGTGGAGGTGGCGGCGGTGAAAGTGAGCGCCGCGCCGCCGGCCACCAGCAAGAACCCGGCGATCATCGGGCCGGTGATGAAGGCGGCGTTGAAGGTGGCCCAATTGAGCGACATGCCCTCGGTCAAATAGCGCCGCCCGATCAGCACCGGGACCAGCGATTGGCGGGCCGGCGATTCAAACGCGGTAAAGATCGATTGCACGATCACCAGGACAAACAGAAGCTCAGGGCTCATGGCGCCGGACCAGGTCAAGGCCGCCGTCGCCGCCATGATCGGGAAGCCGCATAGGATAGCGATAATGGCGATGCGCCGGTGTCCGGCCCTATCGCAAATGGCGCCGGCGATCGGGCTGAGGATCAGGAACGGCGCCGCCAGGGCGAAACCGACGGCGCCCAGCCAGGCCGGCGAATGGGTCAGATCGAACATCAGCCAGCCGGCGGCGATCCGGTACAGCCACCAGCCCTGCACGTGCAATACCTGACCGGTCCAGTAAATGCGGTAGTTGCGGTTGGCAAGGGCGCGCCCAAAGCCGCCGAAGTATTTTTCAAGCGGCCCGGCGCCGGGGGATGCAGCGGACATGCCCTGACCCTATGCCGGGCGGAATTGGATGGCAAACGACTGGCCAAGGGACCGGGCCTGCGTTTAAAATACAGGTCCCATCGAGCCGATAATCCGGAGGGTGAACGTGGCCGACACGGTGACCAAGGCGCTACAGGTTTTGAACGAGGCTTTGGCCTTGGACGCGCAAGCCATCACCCGGCTGGTCAATCTCCGGGTCGAATGCAATCCGAATTTGGCCGCCCATCAGACCATCCAGGTTGGCGCCTATGACGGCGTGGCCAAAATCGGCGTTCTCGGGCTGATCAATGGCGTCATCGGCGATTCGCCAACCGGCGACATCGGCGCCAAGGGCCGCATCGACAGCAATACCGGATTGTTTACCGAGGTGCGCGCCTTTGTCGATCTGCGCGTCGAAAAAGTGGATGTGATCGCCTGATCCCCGGCCAATCAATGACCCCGGCGCCGCCGGCGCCAGCTAATCACCAAGCCCCGGCGCCGCCGGCGCCCGCTAATCACCAAGCAATGCGTCGATTTCGGCCTGATCCATGGTCGTTTCCGAGCCGTTGATGATCGCCGATGCGATTTCCAGGAGCCGCCGAATATTCAGCGCCGACTCGGTGGCGACGTGGCGCAATTCCTCATCGCTGCCATTGGCGATGAGGGCGTCCAGGCGCTGGATGACGGTTTCGATAAGCTGGGTTACCTGGCCTATGGTTTGCTCAAAGGGCGTGCGGAACCGCTCGGGCACATGGTCATAGGCTTCTATGGCCAGATCCTTGTCCGAAAAAGCGCTGTTTTGAAAATGCTCGGTGTAGGATATGGGACACCAGTGCTTGGCGTCGTCCATCAGGTCCCGAAAATCGGGCACCATCCCCAAGGTCATGACGATCTCGTTGAAATGATTGAGATAATCGGTCGCCAGCAAGGTCTGCTCGTTGATATTGGTGCCAACCAGGCGCGCCCGGATATCCTCCAGGCCCGGTTCCGAATCCGCACCGTTGCCGCTGGTTGCCGTCATTGCTATCTATCTTCTTGGATCCCAGGTTTGTGGCCCAAACCTTATCGCCTGACCCCGGCGGTTGAAAGGCAAAGCTGAATCCCAACCCGAGCGTCCGAGAACCCCTTGTTTTCACATGCGTTTTTGTGCATTCTCCCGCGCCTCGCAAACCATCCGGCGAATTTGAGATGAGCAGGCGGATATATCTTTTTGACAGCACGCTTCGCGATGGCGCCCAGACCCAAGGTGTCGACTTCTCCGTCCGCGACAAAGCCGCCCTTGCGCGCGATCTCGATGATCTCGGCATCGACTATATCGAAGGCGGAATGCCGGGCGCCAATCCCACGGACGACGCCTTCTTTGGCGATCCGCCGCACCTGAATAATGCGCGTCTGACCGCCTTTGGCATGACCCGGCGCGCCGGGCGTTCGCTGGATAACGATCCGGCCTTGCGGGCGCTTGTGGACGCCAAGACGCCGGTTGTGTGCGTGGTCGGTAAAACCTGGGATTTCCATGTGGATGTCGCGCTCGGTATCGAACGCGCCGAAAATGTGGCGATGATCGGCGAATCCATTGCCCATTTGAACAACCATATCGAAGAGGTAGCCTTCGATGCCGAACATTTTTTCGACGGTTATAAGGCGAACCCCGAATTTGCCATCGAATGTTTGCAAGCCGCGTTGGACGGCGGCGCCCGCTGGATTGTCTTGTGCGATACCAACGGCGGCACCCTGCCCGATGAGGTGGAGACAATCGTCGCCAAGGTGATGGAGCATATTCCAGGCGAAAAGCTGGGCATTCACTGCCACGACGATACCGGCAACGCCATCGCCAACAGCCTGGCCGCGGTGCGCGCCGGGGTCTGCCAGGTGCAAGGCACGTTAAACGGATTGGGCGAGCGTTGCGGCAACGCCAATCTGATCTCGCTGTTACCCACATTGATGCTGAAAATGGGGCTGGAAACGGGCGTCTCAAAAGAAAACCTGGCCAAGCTGAGCCAGGTATCGCGCGCCCTCGACGAGCGCCTCAACCGCCAGCCGGACCGGGGCGCGCCCTATGTGGGCGAATCGGCCTTTGCCCACAAGGGCGGGCTGCATGTCTCGGCGGTGGAAAAAGACCCGCGCAGCTACGAACATGTGGCGCCCGAACTGGTCGGCAACCATCGCCACGTGGTGGTATCGGATCAATCGGGCCGCTCCAACATTCTGGCCATGTTCCGCGATGTGGGTATCGAGATCGCCGCCGACGATCCGAAAGTGGCGGGGCTGGTGGAAGAGGTGAAAAAGCGGGAATTTGACGGCTACGCCTATGACGGCGCCGAAGCCAGCTTCGAATTGCTCGCCCGGCGCGCTCTGGAAACGGTGCCGGAATATTTCCGCCTCAACAGTTTCCGAGTCATCGACGAGCGCCGCTGGAACGCCAAGGGCGAGTTGATCACCCTATCCGAAGCGACCATCAAGGCGGTCATGGGCGGCGAGCAATATATGATCGTCGGCGAAGGCAACGGGCCGGTCGATGCCCTCGACAGCGCCTTGCGCCAGGTCTTGCTGCCGGTCTATCCGCAACTGGCCGATGTGCGGCTGGTCGATTACAAGGTGCGCATCCTGACCCCGTCGGAAGCCACCGGCGCGATCACAAGGGTGATGATCGAAAGCGCCGATGGCTCGGGCAAGAACTGGTCCACGGTCGGCGTATCCACCAATATTATCGATGCCTCTTACAATGCGCTGCGCGACGCCATTGTCTACAAGCTCTATAAAGAAGGCGCCGAAGCCGTTTCCGCCTTGGGCGCCAAAGCGTCCGGCTAGAGCGGGTCATTGTCTAATGGCGGGAACCGACCATCGACGCCTCGAAGCGGACCAGCCCGATGGCGCCCGTCCGGGCGGCCCGGCGATCATCCTGGTTGATCCGCAATTGGGCGAAAATATCGGCATGGCGGCCAGGGCGATGCTCAATTGCGGGCTGACCGATCTGCGCCTGGTGCGCCCGCGCGACGGCTGGCCGAACGAACGCGCGGCGGCCACCGCGTCGGGCGCCGATCTGGTCCTGGAAGCGGCGCGTCTGTTCGCCACCACCGAAGAGGCGATCAATGATTTGAGCCTGGTGTTTGCCGCCAGCGCCCGCGACCGGGACATGATCAAGCAAAGCCACACCCCGGAACAGGCGGCCAAGGCGTTTCTGGGCGAGCCCAATTCCGGCGTGCTGTTCGGCGGCGAGGCGTGGGGTCTCAACAACGACGATATGGCGCTCGCCGAGCATGTGATTTCGGTGCCGCTGAACCCCGGCTTTTCCTCGCTCAACCTCTCGCAGGCGGTGCTGCTGGTTGCCTATGAATGGCACAAGACGGGCTGGGACGCAGGCGCGCCGGAACTGCGCTTGACCGGCACCCGCCAGGCCAACAAGAAAGAACTGATCGCCTTGTTCGAGCATCTGGAAGGCGCGCTCGATAATTCCGGTTTCCTGCATGTCCGCGAAAAGCGAAGCATCATGGTGCGCAATTTGCGCAACATGCTTGGCCGGGCGGAATTGACCGAAAAAGAAGTGCGCACCATGCGCGGCGTGATCGCCAGTCTGGTGGCCTACAAACCGGACATTGGTGATTAGCGGCGCGTCAGTTTTTTGGATTCGGCGACCGCCAGCTTATCGGCGCGCTCGTTCTCGGGATGCCCGGCATGGGCTTTCACCCAGCGCCACTGAACCCGGTGCTCCGATGCCAGCGCATCCAATTCGCGCCATTGGTCGTGGTTGGGCCGGGTGCCGCCGCCCTTGATTTTGAAATTCTTGGCCTTCCATCCTGCCAGCCATAGGGAGGCGCCCTTTTGCACATATTGGCTGTCGGTGAAGACAATCACGTCGGACGATTTCTTCAGCGCCTTCAGGCCTTGGATGACGGCTTCCAGTTCCATCCGGTTGTTGGTGGTTTGCGCCGCGCCGCCGGACAACTCCCGCTCGGTGCCGCGCCAGCGCATTATCGTGCCCCAACCGCCGGGGCCGGGATTGCCCGAGCAGGCGCCATCGGTGTAAATCTCGACAATGTGATCATCGCTGGCCATGTATGGCTTCTATCCGAAATGACGCATAAGGCGCAACCAGCGGCGGAATTAGGGGAATCCGCCGTCATGGGTTGTCATTTGTACCTATTGTTCGTTCCACCAAATCCGTTTAAGTCTGGGAGCGATGATCAGCTTCAAGAATGCAAAAAACCGGCGCGGGCTAAGCGCCATTGCGGTGCTGTTCGCAATGGCGGCGGCTTTGCTGTGGACGGCTACGCCTGCGCTGGCGGCGCGCGGCGATATCCCGGATGTCCGCGAAAACCTGTTCGGCGACCAGGATGAATTGATCCGCCGCGCCCAGGATTCGCTGCAACGCATGCGCATCTACCGGGGCCCCATCGACGGCCAGAAATCGAAGCGGCTGACCGATGCGATCAAGATTTACCAACGCTCCATCGGCCGCGAAGCCACCGGCGAGATCACCGAGGATCTGGTCGATAACATGGGCACCCAGAACAAGGTGGGCGCCATGCTCGGGCGTCTGCAAGATGTGCGCAAAGCCAAGATTGACGCCGCCCGCAAGGCCTTGCTGGGCGGCGACGCCACCAAGGGATTTATCGACGAGAAGGCGCGTGGCGAAGTTGCCGATCCGACCCGCGACGCATCGGCCTGTTTTCAAGACCCGAGTGAAAGATGCCTGCTTCACGAAGCCGTCGAAAGCGCCAAGAGCGTCTTCAAGCTGGAGCTGCGCGATTGGGCCTATGGCGAGATTCTGGTCGCCCAGGCCAAGGCCGGATTGCTGGCCGAGGCGGTATCGACGGTGCGCCGCATCGGCGATGCCAGGCTGATCATCGTCGCCCTTCGCGATATCGCCCGGGCGCAGGCGCGCGCGGGCCGCATCGAAGAATCGCTGGAAACCACGAAGATCATACCGGCGGTATTCAAGCGCCTGGAAGCGCTGATCTCGGTTGCCGAAATTCAGCAGGAAAAGGACGACTGGGAGGGCGCCCGCAAGACCGCGCGCCAAGCCATCGAGATTGCCGCCGGGCTGGAGAACCCCTTGCAGCGGGTGACGATCCTTACTCAGATGGCGGTGATCCTGGCGCGCACCGGCGACGTCACCGGCTCCAACGCCGCCATCGGCAGCGCCGAGCAGGTGATCAGGGGCGAAGACGGCGCCCCGTCCATGGGCGAAATCGAGCGCGGCGCCGCACAACGGCATCTGGCCTCCGCCTACGCGCAGATCGGCAGCCCCGATCAGGCCCTGCAGCTTTTGGAAAAAGTATCCGGCGATTATGACCGGGTCGCGGTCTTGATGAGCGTGGCGCGCGCGCAAGCGAACAGCGGTGAGACCGATGCTGCCCTGGATACCGCCGGGCGTATCGATACGGACCGCTACCAGTCGGTGATGATCGGCAAATTCGCGGCGCAGATCGCCCGCCAGGGGGAAACCGACAAGGCCTTCGCCCTGATCCGCTACGCCCTGTCGAAGACCGAGAATATCGATCTGCCTTACGCCAAATCCTACGCCACCGGCCAGATTGTGCTCTCCTTGATCGATATTAACGAGAAGCTGAAAGACGGCGCCTTCAAGCGCACCATCGATACCGCCGAGCGGATTGAAAACGACCGCCTGCGCGCCTATGCCCTTTGGTCCATATCGCGCGCCCAATCCCGTCTGGGCTTTGAAGCCGATACCCGCGACACCGCCGCCCTCGCCCGGCGCGCTACCGATAAAATCGGCTCGTCCCTTAGCCGCGTCTGGATGCTGAGCGACATCGCCGCCGAAACCATGCGCACCGGCAACAAGAAAATGGCGCGGCGCAGCTTCGATCACGCCCTCTCCATCGCCAAGACCATCGACAACGGATGGGGCCGCGCGCGGGCGCTGGCGCGATTGGCCTCGGCCCTGCACGAAATCCAGTAAATTCCCCCGCTTTCACCGAATTGTCATTCGCGCTAGGCCGGGCGCGCCCTTGCCGCCCGCGACCGCCTGATTTACTGTCGGCGCCCGCAAAAGCGTTACCAGAGAGGACCCAAAAAATTGCGCTGGAGATTGACAAAGGCACCATATAAAGCGCCCGCCGTGATGGTACTTGCAGCGGCGGCGCTGTCGGGGTGCGGCGCCATCGATGCGGTCAATCCGTTCACCGATGCCGTGGTGGTGCCCGCTTGCCCGCAAATCGGGCTGCTCAAAGATGCGGATCATATGACGGTGTTCGGCGACGGGCCGGGCCGCGATATTTCCGATGTGGTGTTCGATGCTGAGATCAAGGGATTCAAGGGCGAATGCGAATATGTGGGCGGCGCGCCCGACTACACCGAGGTGGTCCTGAATTTGCGCGTCAGCTTCGATCTGCTCCTCGGCCCCGCCGCCCGCGGGCGCGATCACAAGTTCGGCTATTTTGTCGCTATGCCCGATTTCTTTCCAAGGCAGGACGGCAAGTCCGGTTTTTCGGCGGCGGTGAAATTTCCGCCCCGGCGCAACCGGGTGACCTTTACCGATGATCCCCTGGAAATCACCATCCCCTTGAGCGAAAGCCGCCGGGGACCGGATACCAAGGTGGTCATCTCCTTTGCCCTGTCGCGGGATCAATTGAATTTCAACCGGAGCAATACCAAGACGCGTCTGCGCGAGTGAACGGCAATGTCCGGCGCGCTGCAACGCACCCCGCTTTATGATCTGCACCTGGAACTGGGCGCCAGGATGGTGCCGTTTTCCGGCTATGAAATGCCGGTGCGTTATGAAACCGGCATTCTGGCCGAACACCAATATGCCCGGTTCGGTGCCGTCTTGTTCGATGTCAGCCATATGGGCCAGGCCGAGTTGCGGCGCGCCGCGAAATCGGGTGGGCCTTCGTCTGGCTGGGCGCGCTCCGGCAAGGCAAGGCGCCGCCATTGTTGATACGGCTGGCGCCGAGGTTGGCGCCGTGACCTCAGGCGGCTTCGGCCCGACAGCCGGGCTGGCCATCGCCATGGTCTATGTGGGCCGGGACCACGGGAGCCCGGGGGGACAATTGGGGTTGATTGTTCGCGGCAAGCGTTTAGAAGCAGAGGTGGCCAAAATGCCTTTTGTGGCGCATCGCTATTTCAAAAATTGATGGGTTGGAATGTCAAATGGCTGAAATCAAATATACCGAAGAACATGAATGGATCGTCGTCGAAGGCGATGTCGCCATGATCGGCATCACCGTTTATGCCCAGGAACAGTTGGGCGACGTGGTATTTGTCGAATTGCCTTCCATCGGCGCCGAGCTTAACAAGGACGATCAGGCGTCGGTGGTCGAATCGGTGAAAGCCGCGGCCGAAATCTATGCCCCCTTCGACGGCGAGGTGGTTGAAGTCAACGACGCCCTCGAAGGCGATCCCGGGCTGGTCAACACCGAGCCCGAGGGCGATGGCTGGTTTTTCAAACTTAAAGTGACCGATGCAAGCCAGCTCGAAGACCTGCTGAGCGCCGCGGCCTATCAAGAATTCGTGGCGGGTCTGGGGTAGGGCGAGGCGCTATCTGCCCGGTGATCCTTCGAGACGGACCTTCGGTCCTCCTCAGGATGAGGCCGTTATTTAGAGCAAACACCCAACCCTCATGCTGAGGAGCGAGCTCAAGCGAGCGTCTCGAAGGTGGAGGGCGCGATTCCTTACAGAAAGTTCTCGTCGTCGTTGCCGAACAGGCTGGCGACGTACGAGACTTCCGAGCGCAGGCCCTGGCGGGCGATGATTTTCTCCTGCGCGCCGGCCGGCAGATCGGTGAACGAGATCACGCCCTTGTCCATTAAGATGGTGATCAAATCCTCGATAACCCGGGCCAGCGCCAGATCGGCGCGCAACCATTCGTCGGCATCGATGATCGCATTCGCATCAATGCCCAAATATACCAAAAGCTCGGGATGGCCGTGCGGCAGCTCTTCGGCGGCCTCGCCCTCCGCATGGGCGAAGACCGCGTCGATTACGCCGTCTGCGTCACGTCTGACAAAGGGCATGGCCTGTCCTCCGGGTTGGTGGATGGCCAGCATAATTGAAAAGGCTGGATTGCGCCAACCAGTTGTACTATTTGCCTTCGCGCAGCCAGGCGAACATGATGCCGCCGGCCGCCAGCAGCAGGAACAAAAGCGCCGGCAATAGCGGGATTTGGCGGACGCCGGTGACCACGTAAGCGCCGTTGCGGACCAGCCCGAACCAGCCGCGCCCGACGCCGCCCCGGCCCGGCTTGGTACGCCGAATGCCGGGCAGCCCGTCGCCGATCCAGGCGATGCCGCCGCCATTGGCCTTGACCACCGAAGCCAGCAATTCCGGCGTGGCGCGCAAATCCGACAGTTCCGGCGGATTAAGCTGGCCCACCGCCGCCATGGTGTGGCGGCGCCCGTCGGCGATGCGGTAGAGCCCGGTTTCCTTGGCGGTAATAGTGGTTTTGGCGCCGCCCCGGTTGTCCGGCGTCAACGTCACGGTTTCGGTGGCGCCCGATGGCGCGGTTACCGTCACCGGCGGAATGTCCGGATCCAAGCTGCGCCGCTCGATGGTCAGTTGTCTGGCATCGACGGTGGCGCGCAGATCTTCTTCTTCAAGGTCCGGCTCCTTCATCAGCCAATGGGCCAGACGGCGCATCAACTCGGCGTGCGGGCCGCCGCCATCATGGCCGCGCGCCCAAAGCCAGACATGATCGGACAGAAACTGGGCGACGCGGCCCTTGCCGAAGCGATCAAGGATCAATAGCGGCTTGCCGTCGGCGCCCGACAGGACGGTATTGCCGCGCAAGGCCCGGGCCTCCACCTGGCGGAACCAGCGGCCCCATTCCGGCGTTTTGCCATCCTTGGTTTGCAGGCTGGAAGTGACTGGATGGCGGCGGCCTATGTCAGTCAATTGGGCGCGGAACGGCGCCTCAATCACCGGGCCCGACGGCTCGCCCGGCATGATGCGCCCCAAGGGCGTATGGAACATGGAGCGCACCCCGGCGAAATCGGGTCCGACGGCGGCCAGCACGGCGCCGCCCTTGTCCACATAGCGGGCGATGTTTTGGAAATAGTTAGGCGGCAGCACAAAGCGCACCACGTAGCGGTCAAAGACAATCAGATCGAACTCGTGCAGCTTGACCTCGAACAATTCGCGGATCGGAAAGGAGATCAGCGCCAATTCATTGAGCGGCGTGAAGTCGTTCTTTTCCGGCGGGCGCAATATGGTGAAATGTACCAAATCCACGGACGGATCGGATTTCAAAAGATTGCGCCAGGCGCGCTCGCCAAGATGCGGCTGGCCGGACACCAGCAATACCCGCAAGCGGTCGCGGACGCCGTTGATGGATACCACGGCGCGGTTGTTGATCGGCGACATCTCGCCAGCCATTTCCTGGACTTCCAATTCGATAATCGTCGGCCCGCCATGTTCGATGGGAATTTCCACCTCGCCGGACCGGCCGACAGGCAAGCTCCTGGTGATCGCCTCGCCGCCATCGATGCGGATGGTCACCGCCGCGGATGGCGCCGCCTTTTTCGGGTTGTCCTGAACCCGGAGGCGCAGCTTGACCGACTTGCCGACGATGCCGAAGGCCGGCGCCTGCTCGACCACCAAACGGCGGTCGCGCTCGCCCTTGTTGCCGGTCAGCAGCACATGCAGCGGCGCGCCGTAGATGCCGGGCTTATTGGCATTTTCTTCGATGGTTTTGCGGCCGATCTTGGGCACGTCGTGGACCTGGCCGTCGGTGAGCAGCACGGCGCCGGCGAAGCGGCCCTTGGGGATATCGGCGACCGCCCGTTCCAGCTCGCCGAACAGTTCGGTGCCATCCTTGGTTTCCTTGCCGCGCACCACCTTGATGCGCAAATCCTTGAATTTGCCGAGGGTAGCGGTCAGCTCCTCAAGCGCAGCGGCCGCCTGAGCGCGCCGCTCACCGGTGTTCTGGCTGGAAGTTTCATCGACCATCACCAGCGCCAGATCGGGCTGGCTGCGACGGTTTTCCGCCTCCAGATGGGGATTGAGGAGGGCCAGCGCCAACACCGCAAGCGCGAACAGGCGCAACAGACTGCCGCGCGCCCTTCGAAAAACGCCGAACGCCAGAAGGAGAACACCGATGGCGGCGGCGGCGGCCACAAGGCGCCAATCGATCAGCGGCGCAAAGCCGATGCCGGTAAAGCCGATCATTGCCCCAGCCTTTCCAGGATCGCCGGCAGATGCACCTGATCGGCCTTATAATTGCCGGTCAGTACATACATGATGATATTGATGCCGAACCGGTAGGCCATTTCCCTTTGCCGGTTGCCGCCGGGGGTCACCGGATAGATCGGTTTGCGCGCATCATCAATGGCCCAGGCGCCGGCCCAATCGTGCGAGCCGACGATAATCGGCGACACACCGTCATTGGCGGCGCCCTTACGCGCCACCCAAAGTTGGCCGCCGATCCAGCGCCCGGGAAATTCGCGCAATAGATAATAGGATTTGGTCAGCACATGATCGCGGGGGATGGTCTGCATCGGCGGCGCATCGATCAGCTGCGCGATCTCTTCCAGCCGGTTGGCGCCGATGCCGGTGCCCGATTGATCGCGGGTGTCAAAAAATATGGTGCCGCCGGATTTCATATATTTGTTGAGGCGCTCGGCGGTATCGGCGGAAATCGACGGCGCGTCCTCGGTGATCGGCCAATAGATCAACGGATAAAAGCTCAGATCATCAAGGGCCGGATCGATGCCGGCAGGCGCGCCCATTTCGGCCGCCGTCCTGGCATTGGCGATGAAGGCGAGGCCGCGCAAGCCATCCCGGCTGGTGCCGTCGACAACCGCATCGCCGGTGCGCACATAGGCAATGCGCACGGTCAGCGCCGCGGCGAAGGCGCTGGTATTGGCGGGCGCCGTCAAAGGCGGCGATTGGGCCGCTGCCGGTAAAATAAGGCCCAACGTCATTGCCGCCGCCAAAACCGTTCCGGCCACCATTCGGCGGCGCGCGAAAAAACCGCGCAAGGCAAAGCTGGCGATAATATCGGCGAGCGCCAATAACAACGCGGCGGCCAGCAAGGGCCCGCGAAAATCCTGTTCCCGCGTCGCCTGATAGGTGCCCAGGGTGACGCCGCCGCCGGGGTTACCGAGGGGCTTCAATGAAGCCAGCTTCGGTGAGAGGTTAAAGGCGCGCCGCGCCGCCTCGTCGCCGTAAAAGCCGGGCGGATGATCGGGGCCGGGTTGGCTCGCATCGATACGGTTGGCCTTGATGGCGCGCGCCCCGGTGCGCGCCGGGCCCAACGCGCCGAAGCCGTCGATGGTGCGCACCGGCGGCAACAGGCGGTCATCGGCGCCGCCGCCGACGCCGCGCGACAGGCGCACCAGATTTTGCAGCATGCCGACGAACAATCCGGACAATGGCAAATTCGACCAGTTGGGGCTGGATGTGGTGTGGAAGAACACCAGCCATCCCTTGCCGCGCCGCTCGGCGGTGACAATGGGGGTGCCGTCGGTCAGCCGCGCCCAGGTCTTGTCGGGCAGATCGACGCTCGGCTGGGCCAGAACCTGGCGGTTGATTTTGACATCCTTGGGAACCGCCAGACCGGCGAACGGGCTGGTGGGCGGAAAAGCCGCCAGACTGGCCGGCTTGGTCCACGATAGCGCGCCGCCGAGCTCGCGGTCGCCTTGGCGCAGGCGCACCGGCAAGATCGGCCCCTTGACGGCGGCCAGACGCGGGCCGGCAAAGCGCAGCACCAGACCGCCCTCGCCCATCCAATTTTGTATGAGCCGCCGGTTGGTGCCCGATATGCGGCCCGGATCGGCCAGCACCAAAAGCGCCAGTTCCCGGCGCAGCAATTTTTGTACGGAGCCGGTGCGCACCTCGGTGAACGGATCCAGCGCCCGCTCCAGATAGAAAATATCGTCGAGCAGCGGCTGATCGACGCGCCGCCCGGTATCGGTCACCAGGCCCACCGGGCGCCGCCGCCAGCGCTCGTCAACCAGCACCAGACCGCCGGCGTGGCCGGCATTTTCGATTTCTATATGGGTGACCCGGTTGCGGATCTCCACCGGCATCGGAAGCTTGAGCCTTGCCGTGGACTTGCCGGCCTCGAATGTCAGCGTCTTGACCGCCAGCACGCCGCCGTCCTCGCCGCGCACGCGGACGGTCAAATTGCGCGCCGATGAGCCCGGCGCTTTCAGGGCGCGAACGGTCAGCCCATCCCGGTCCGAGACCGGCGGCAACAAGACGTTGGGCAAAGCGCTGGCGGGATCGGCGAGCACCGTGACCGCTCCCAGCTTGCCGAGCGCTTGGGCGAAACCGGTCGCCGCTTCGTCATCAAGCCCGTTCGATAGCCAGACCACATGGGCGCCGCCGCCGGCCTCGATGGCGGCGAGTACCGCTGCGGCGGCCTTGCGGTCAACCGCCCAGGGTTTGGGCTTCAATGCCTGCACGGTTTGGCGCGCCGCATCGGCGGTCATCAGGCTTTCCAGCGCCCGGGATTTGCCCTCGCCGGGCGCCGTGGTGACGATCGCAACCGCGCGCCCGGCCCGTTCCGCCTGATCGATAATGTTGGCGGCGGTGTTTTGCCGCTGGGTCCAGTTCTTGGCCGCCGCCCAGCCATCGTCGATGACGATCACCACCGGTCCCGTTCCGGTCAGCTGATTGCCGGCGTTCAAGAGCGGATGGGCGGCGCCGAGGATCAGCAGGCTCACCAGCGCGAGGCGCAATATGGTCAGCCAAAGGGGTGTCTTGGCGGAGCTTTCTTCCGGGTTGGTCAGGCCCATGATTAGCCGGATGGCGGGAAAGCGGATGCGTTTCGGCGCCGGCGGAATGATGCGCAGCAGCCACCAGATGATGGGCAAGGCCGCCAGCGCCAGAAGCGCCACCGGGGCGGCAAAGGACAAGGCGCCGAGGGTAAACATCGGCTACCGCATCCTCGGCTGGGCGAGCGCCGTGAACAGACGCAGCAATGCGCTTTCCGGCGGGCGGTTGGTGACGTGCACCTGATAATCCCAGCCGGTGGCGGCGGCGATATCTTTCAGGCCCGCTTGCAACTCTTCCATGGTCTGGCGGTACTCGGTGCGCACCCCCTCGACCCGGCCGATCAATGCCGAGCCTTCGTCTTCCATGCCTTCGAAACGGGTGCGCCCGGTGAACGGCAGATCGCTTTCCGCCGGGTCCAGGATTTGCACGATATGGCCGTCGACGCCCCGGTCGGCGAAACGGCCGATGGCTTTATAGAGCGCGTCTCTCGGTTCCAAAAAATCGCTGATGAAGACGGCGCGGCCATAGCGGGGCAAAGGCTCGAACGGCGGCAGGCTGGCGGCCTCGCCATCACCGCTTAGCAAATTTCGTTCTTCCATGGCGGCGGCCAGCAGATGGAGCGCGTTGCGCCCGGTGGTCGGCGTCATGCGGTGACCTAAGGCCGCCACATGTTCGCCGCCGCGCACCAAAAGCGACGCTAGCGCCAGGGCCAGCAAATCGGCGCGCGCCGATTTTTCCACCAGATTGCGCGCCGAGGCATAATGCATGGACGGCGAGGCGTCGGCCCAAATCCAGACGCTTTGCGCCGCCTCCCATTCGTTTTCGCGGATGAAGACGCTGTCGGAGCGGGCCGAGCGGCGCCAATCGATCTTCGAGATCGGATCGCCCCAGGTATAATGGCGGTACTGCCAGAAGGTTTCGCCCTGGCCAACCCGGCGGCGTCCGTGCACGCCTTGGGATACGGTCGCCGCCACCCGGTCCGCCGCCACCATCAAGGGCGGCAGGTTGGCCGATAACAGTTCGGCCTTGGCTTGGGTATCGGCGAGGGGCGTGGGCATATTTTTTACCGCGTTCCGCTTTAGCCGATGCGCGCCGCAAGGCTGTCGATGATGTGGGCCATGGTCACGCCCTCGGCGCGGGCCGCGAAATTGAGCGCCATGCGGTGACGCAGCACCGGATGGGCGAGGGCCAGGACATCATCGATCGAAGGCGCCAGGCGGCCATCGATGACGGCGCGGGCGCGCACCGCCAGCATCAAGCCCTGCGAAGCGCGCGGGCCCGGGCCCCAGGCCACATGCTCGTTGATCTCGGCGAGCGGCGAGCCACCGGGCCGGCCCGAGCGCACCAGCTCCAAAATCGCCGTCATCACGCTTTCGCCCACCGGGATATGGCGGACCAGGCGCTGGGCGTTCATCAGGTCGTCGGCTTCCATGACCTTGGCCGGCTGTTCCTCGTGGGCGCCGGTGGTTTTGGTCAGAATTTCCCGCTCCGCCACCAATTGCGGATAATCGATATCCACCTGCAACAGAAAACGGTCGAGCTGGGCTTCGGGCAGCGGATAGGTGCCTTCCTGCTCCAACGGGTTTTGCGTTGCCAAGACATGGAACGGGCGCGGCAGGCCGTGATATTGGCCGGCCACCGAAACCCGGTGTTCCTGCATGGCCTGCAACAAGGCCGATTGGGTGCGCGGGCTCGCCCGGTTAATCTCGTCGGCCATCAATAGCTGGCAAAAGACCGGGCCCTGAATGAAGCGGAAGGAGCGCTTGCCGCCCTCGGATTCCTCCAACACCTCGGAGCCAAGGATATCGGCGGGCATCAGATCGGGGGTAAATTGAACGCGCTTATCGTCGAGCCCGAGAACGTGCCCAAGGGTTTCCACCAGCTTGGTCTTGCCGAGGCCGGGCACGCCGATCAGCAAGACGTGACCGCCCGCCAGCAACGTGATAAGCGTTTCCTCGATCACCCGTTGCTGGCCGAATATGATGCGGCCGACGCCGTTTTTGACGTCTACCAATTTGGCGGCGACTTTTTCCAGATCGCCGACAAGTTGGGCCTGGTCCGGTGATGGTTCGGGCGATGTTTCTGGTGATGATGCGGCTTCGGTCACGGTATACTTCTCCCCAGCAGGAACGATATGGTCGGGTCATGGACGAGAAAGCGCAAAATCAATATCCGGTACTGTCCGGCGATGGTGCGAACCGGCATGGCGAAACCATGGATCCGAACACCGGGCAGGTGCTGTGCGGCGATCTTGATATGCGCATCGACCGTGACGGAGTATGGTTTTACCACGGCACGCCCATATCCCGCAAAGCGATCGTGAAACTTTTCGCATCGGTATTAAAGCGCGATACGGACGGCCGCTACTGGCTGGAGACGCCGGCCGAAATAGGCGAGATCATCGTGGAGGACGCGGCTTTCATGGCGGTGGCGCTGAACGCAAGCGGCGGCGGCGAGGCCCAAAGCCTGGAATTCCGCACAAATACTGACGAAATTGTGATCGCCGATGGGGATCATCCTTTGCGCATCGCGCTCGAACCCGATACCCAGGAGCCGTCGCCCTATGTGCTGGTACGGGACGGGCTGGAAGCCCGGCTGACGCGCCCGGTGTTTTACGAGCTGGTCGATCTGGGCGTGGAATTGACGCTGGATGGGGCACAAATCTATGGTGTATGGAGCGCCGGGCATTTTTTCCGTATAGGTCCGGTGCCTACAGGCGCGCCGGAAGAGTAATCGATAGTCATGAGCCAACCATGCTGACCCCAGAAATCATCCTTGAACGCCTCGAGAAATTCGAGCCCGGGAGCGATCCGGTTTCCAACGATAACGCCGAAGCCGGCGCCCCGTTGGAGCCCGGCCTGGGTCCCTGGGTGCGCGGCGACGGCCCGTTAAAGCCGGCGGCGGTGCTGGTGCCGCTGGTGACCCACGGTGATGGCTTGACGGTGCTGCTGACCAAGCGCACCGAGCATCTCAACCACCATGCCGGCCAGATCAGCTTTCCCGGCGGGCGCGTCGACGAGGCCGACCGGGACGCCCGCCATACGGCGCTCCGCGAGACCGAAGAAGAGATCGGGCTTGGCAGCGGCGCCATCGAAGTCATTGGCCGGCTGGCCGATTACGTGGTCGGCACCGGCTATCTGGTCAGTCCCATCGTCGGGCTGGTGGCGCCGCCGTTCCAGTTGAAACCGCATCCCGGCGAGGTGGCCGAGGTGTTCGAGGCGCCTTTGGATTACGTCCTCGATCCCGATAATTTCGAACGCCATAGCCGCGAATATGAAGGCACCGAGCGGTTCTTTTACGCGGTCACCTGGAACGAATATTACATCTGGGGCGCCACTGCCGGTATGCTGCGCCACCTCTCATCAATTGTCTGGAGCGCCTGATGCGAATTTTCCTGCATGTCATCGTGCCGCTCATAACGCCGTTCGCGATCTATGCGATATGGATCTATGTGGACGCCAGGCGCCAGGGCCGCGGCAAGCCCAATTGGGAAGAAGGCAACTGGTTCTGGGTGATGATCGCAGGATCGATCCTGGTTGCGGCATCGCTTGGGTATCTGGCGAGCCGGGGCGGCGATCCCGGCTCCGGGTATCAGGCGCCCCGCTACGAAGATGGAAAAATAGTACCGGGCAAAATCGAATAGGCGAGCCGGTTATGTTTGAAGCCCTGTTGGATATCGAGCTCGATACCACCACCAACCGGTGGGTCATCACCCTGATCGGCTTCATCTTGTTTATGTTTCTGGTCGCCAGGCGCAATTCGATCCGCAAATCCACCACCAAAAAACCGGCCTTGGTCCAGGACGATATTATCGTCGATTGGGGCGCTGATCCCGGCGGCCAGGTGGTGGTGCAGCCCTGGATGGAAACGCCCGAAGTCAAGGCGGTGTTCGCCGCGCTCACCGCGGGCGGCAAGGAGGCCCGGTTTATCGGCGGCTGCGTCCGCGACACGCTCATGAAGCGCGCCGTATCCGACATCGATATCGCCACCCAGGAGGTCCCCGAGCGGGTGATCAAATTGCTGGAAGACGCCGGCATCCATGTGATCCCCACCGGCATCGAGCATGGCACCGTGACCGCCGTCTCCGGCGGCCAGTCTTACGAAATCACGTCTTTACGCAAAGATATCGAAACCGACGGCCGCCATGCGGTGGTGGAATTTACCGAGGATTGGCGCACCGACGCCGGGCGCCGGGATTTCACCTTCAACACCATGAGCGCGACGCCCGACGGCATGATCTATGACTATTACAACGGTATCCAGGATCTGGCCGCCCGGGTGATCCGCTTTGTCGGCCACGTGCAGCGGCGCATCGATGAAGATCACTTGCGCGTGCTCCGCTATTTCCGCTTTATCGCCGTCCTCGGCATGCGCGTCGCCGACAAGTATGAGTTCCAGACCTGCATCAATAATGCCCACTTGCTGGGCGAGCTGTCGGCGGAGCGCATCCGCTCGGAATTGTTCAAAATTTTTGAATCGGCCAATCAGTTCGACGCCCTGAAGCTGATGATCGATCACGGCATCATGCACCATATTTTGCCCGAGGCCGAAAAGACCGAGCGGCTGAAGCGGCTCATGTGGATCGAAACCTCGGCGATCAAGTTTGATTCCGTGACCCCCGACAAGATCCGCAGGCTGGCCGCCGTGATCGATACCGATGCCGCCGGCGCCGAGGCGATGGCCGGGCGGCTGATGTTTTCCGGTGCCGATCGGGACCATCTCAAAGCCCTGGCCGAGCCCCGCTGGCAAGCGGCGTGGGATGTGGACGAGGCAGAATTGCGCGCCGTTCTGTTCCGTCTTGGCACGGCGGAAGTGGTCGATCTGGTGCTGCTCGCCTGGGCCGAGCATCTGATCCTGACGCCGCGCCTTGGCGCCGAAGAAAAAGACGGCTGGCAGAATATTATCCGCATCGCCGATGAATGGTCGCCCATCGAATTTCCCTTGCGCGGCCGCGACGTGCTGGAGCTTGGCGTCGATGCGGGCCCAGAAGTTTCCGTGCTGCTCGGCGCGGTCGAAGATTGGTGGCTGAGCGGCGGCTGCCACGCCGGGCGCGTTGATTGCCTGGCCGAATTGCGCCGCCGCCACGTTTGAGCGCTGGACTGAACGGCCTTCGCCGCTAAAATAAGGCTCTGAAAACAAGGGGGCTGGCGATGGCAAATCAATCCAAATCGGCGGAATTGTTCGATGCGAAGGCGATTGCGCCGTTTTTTGAATCCAAATCCCTGGCCGTGATCGGCGCTTCGACGGACCCGGTCAAGCAAGGCGGCCGCCCGGTCCGCTATTCGCTGATGAGCGATTACAATGGCCGCGTCTATCCCATCAATCCGCGCGCCGACGAGGTGCAGGGGGCCAAGGCCTATGCGTCTTTAAGCGATGTTCCGGGTCGCGTCGATTGCGCGTTCATTGCGCTGCCGGCGCCGGCGGTGGAAGCGGCGGTCACCGATTGCGTGATAAAAGGCGTGCGCGCCGCCGTCATCATCTCCGCCGGTTTCGCCGAGGTCGGGCCCGAAGGCCGGCGCTATCAGGAACGCATCACCGCTATCGCCCGCGAAGCCGGCATGAGCCTGGTCGGTCCCAACTGCATGGGGCTGATGGATATAAGGCGCAATTTCTTTCCCACCTTCGCACCGATCTTCGGCTTCAACGGCGAGGCGCGCCCCAAGCCCGGCAATATCTCCCTGGTCAGCCAGTCCGGCGCGTTCGGCGCCCACGCCTACGAGTTGGTGCGCGCCCGCGGCGCCGGCTTTTCCAAATGGGTAACCACCGGCAACCAATGCGATGTAGAGGTTTCCGATTTCGTCGCCTATATGGCCGACGACAAGACCACCGACGTGATCATGGTCTATTTCGAAGGCAACCGGGACGCCGACAAGCTGATGGCGGCGTTCAGGAAAGCCCGCGAAAACGGCAAGCCGGTGGTACTCCTAAAGCCCGGGCGCTCGGAGACCGGCGTCAAGGCGGCGGTCTCGCACACCGGCTCGATGGCCGGATCGGACGCCGCCTTTGACGGCTTCTGCCGCCAGTTCGATGTCCACCGGGCCGATACCGTGGGCGAGTTGATCGATATCGCGGTGGCTGCGGCGGCCGGCAAATTTCCCGCCCGCCCGCGCACCGGGCTGGTCAGCATATCGGGGGGCGCCGGCGCCCTGATGGCCGATTATTGCGAAGAGTTGGGCTTGGCCGTGCCGCCCCTGCCGAAACCGGCGCAGGCCAAATTGATGAAGCTGTTTCCGTTCGGCTCGGCCCTCAACCCGATCGATCCGACCGCCCTTTGGGGCCAGGATATGAGCGTCCTTTCGGCCTCCATGATCGCACTTTTGAAGGAGGGGCGCCACGACACCGTGGTGCTGTTCGGCTCGACCATCGGCGTCAACGAGATCAACCGGGGGCGCTTCGAAGAGCACATTATTCCGTTGCGCAAAAAGTTTCCGAAACCGCTGATGGTGCTGAGCCTGTTGGGAGCGCCCGACTTGATCCAGAAATGGCGCGATGAGGGCTTTTTGATCTACGAAGATGCCCGCCGCGCCATTGAAGTGACGGCGGCGCTGGCCAAGTTCGCACCCATTGTGGCGGGAGCCCGTAAATACCCGGCCCGCCCGCGCGTGCCCGCGAATCTGGCGATCAAATCGGGGCGCGCCTTCAATGAAGCGGCCGCCATGGCAGCTTTGCAAAAAGCCGGCATCAAGTTCGTCCGCCGGCGCCTGGCAACCAGCAATAAGGCGGCCCAGGATGCGGCGGGCAAACTCGGCTATCCGGTGGTCGCCAAAATCGCGTCCGCCGAGATATTGCACAAATCGGAAATCGGCGGCGTCGCGCTGGGATTAGAGAACAAGCGCGCCGTTGCTGCAGCCTATGACGGGCTTTTGCGCCGGGCCAAACGGGCGGCACCCAAGGCGGCCCTCGACGGCGTGCTGATCGCCAAGCAAATCTCGGGCGGCGTTGAGACTATCTTAGGCGTCAACAACGATCCGGGATTGGGTCCGGTGGTCATGTTCGGCATGGGCGGCATTTTTGTGGAGGTCTATAAAGACGTCGCCTTTCGCGCGGCGCCGTTTTCCAAGGCCGAGGCGCGCGCCATGATCGCCGAGGTAGCCGGCCACGCGATCCTCAAAGGCATCCGCGGCCAGGCGCCATCGGACTTGGATGCTTTGGTGGACGCCTTGCACAATTTGTCCTTGTTTGCCGCCGCCAACAAAAACACCATCGCCTCCATCGACATCAACCCGTTTGTGGTGATGGCGAAGGGCAAGGGGGCCCTTGGGCTCGATGCGCTGATCGAGCCCAAATAGGGCAGATCCGGCTCGATGCTTTGATCGAGCCCATTTAGACAGCCCCTAATCCTCCGACGCGCGCTCGACCGAAGTCAGGCCGGGGCGGTATTTTTTGTCGTCGAGGAAATCCTGCATGCCCCGGTGGCGGGTGTTTTCAGTGTCGCGCCAACGAAGCTGCTCCTGTTTGGCCATAATATATTCGTAGGATTCTTCGACGCTCATGGTGGCGCAGTTGCGGATGGTTTCCTTGGTCATCTGCAAAACCGCCGGCGCCTTTCTCATCAGGTTCTCGGCCAGCTTGATGGTTTCTTCGCGCAACTTGTCGCCGGGCACCGAATAGGTAACCAGGCCAATCTCTTCCGCCGTCTTGCCATCGAAGGGATCGCCGGTCATGGCGTAATACATGGATTTCCGGTAGTTCATGGTCATGGTCACTACCTTGGAAACCAGCCCGCCCGGCAGGATGCCCCAGTTCACTTCCGACAAGCCAAAGGTCGCGTCTTCATCGGCAATGGCGAAATCGCAGGCGCAAAGCGGAATGAAACCGCCGCCGAAGCAATAGCCGTTGACCATGGCGATGGTCGGTTTCGGGAATTTCGAAAGCTGATACCAGTTCCAGCTCCGGTCGGCGGCGCGGGCGCGGGCGCGCTCGACCGGCTTGTCGTCGAGATCGCGAAAAAACAGGCGCAAATCCATGCCGGCGGTAAAGGCTTCGCCCTCGCCGGTAAGCACCAGAATTTGGGTATCTTCGTCGGTTTCCAATTCCCTCAGCACATCGACCATGTCGTAGCACAATTGCGGGCTCATGGCGTTGCGCTTTTCCGGGCGGTTTAATTTCACCCAGGTAATGCCGTTTTCCTTCTCCACCAATACTGTTTCGTATGTACCGAGCGCCATGTCCTTAATCTCCCTGGTTACAGAATCCGTTCACACATGAAACTAATCAGCCGCCCGGCGGGGGGTCAAGCAGAGGCGGGGGGATCGCCGTCTTCCGCCATGGCCTCCCAGATCAATTGGATGATTTCGGGCGACGTGTTAACCCATGAAAGTTTGGTATCAGGATGCTCGATCCGGAAGACGCGAAATATCTCGTCGGCGAATGCCGGACCGATATCGGCGATGCCCTCGAAATCCAACTGTACCTCGGAGAACTGATCGAAGCGTGCCAAAATGCGTTTTGCTTGGGAGCGCGAAACCAATTGTTCGTTCGGATATGCGCCAAGTTTGACCGGCACATGGGTTCGCCGGAACCTCAGACCATCACCTTGGAATTGATTAAACACATCCCGCGTTGTCCAGCCGGCATCCGTTGCGATCGTCATATTGATGATCGTGCCCGGAACCTCGGATTCTGATCCGCCGGTTTGCATGAGCAATTGATCACCTTCTTCCCGGGTTTTGACATAGTAGCATCCGTGCGACCAAATACTGTATTGCTCGAACATGCGGGACGTAAAAAAGATGCCTTCGCCGGTATGCTTCGACTTATCAGACGTCAATCGGCCCTTCGACAATTCCAGAAGAGCGCTCTGAACATCCGCCAGGTTGAAGTCTTTTTGGATTTTTCTGAAGATGCCAATTCCTTCATCGGCAATCATCATCTTGATCGAGCAATAATCCTGCTCATAGGTGATCAGGCAATCGAAGCTGGCGGAGTGGTCGATGGCGTTGTTGAGCATTTCGGTAAATCCATACTGGCAGATATCGACAACATTTTGCGGGACATCCTTCATTTCCGGCAAAATTCTGCCCCGCCAAATGGCATCCTCGAACATGCCCAAACTCAACTTGATCGAAAATTTAACGCTGACGATATTTCGAAGTTTGTATCGGCGCGCACGGGTATTACCGTCCGCTTCCAGTAAACCTTCGTCTATCAGCCGGCGCATATAACGGTTGATGGCGGTTCGCGAGAGACCGAATTCCTGAATAGTCAGGGACCCGATATCCGCCGGGTGGGCACCGACCTTGCGAAGAATAAACTCTCTAACTTTTGGGTTCTGGCGGCTTTTGGGCGGCATTGTCAACGTTCACCAAATTATTGTGAACTTTAACCTTGCACATTGTCACGTTTCGCGCAAGTTATTGTCAACTTTGATGAGCGGTATTGACAACTTTAGCAATGCTGGGGCTCGTTATCAAAGCGCACCGGCTCCAGCGTTACCGCAACGCCGGCATCGCCAAGGCGCACCACGTTGACGGTTTTGGCCAGATCGGGGGAGCCGGAATAATAGGCTTGCACAACCCCATTGCCGACCTGGCCTGGCCGGTTCCAGTGGCCGAGGGCGACATAGTCGGCGCCGGTGGCTTCGATCTCGTCGTCGCCGATCAGCCAGGCGGGATTGTGCTTTTTGGTCCGGTCCGGGACCGGCTCGTAATGGCCGTGGGCCATGGCCACCTGCCAGCGGGTGCTGCGCCGCCGAGGCTCGCGCAGGGGCGTCATGTCGCCGTAATCACGGTGCGCATGGCCCCAAACCTCGAGCTCCAGCGCTTCCAGATGCACCGCCTTGTAGTGGGTCAGCCCAAGCACATGAACGCCGTCGATATCGCCCAGCCCGCCGCGCTCGTGGGCCGAGCCTTGCATCGCCGGATCATGATTGCCGGGCAGGATAACCACCTGGGCGGTTGCCGCCGCCAGCAATTGGGCGGTCTCCTCCAGTACCGCTTCCGGCAGGCGGTTGTTTTCGAACATGTCGCCGGCCACCAGCACCGCATCGGCGTCCAGCGCAGCCGCGGCGCCGAGCACAACGCGCAGCCCCATGGTGGCGACGCCGCCATAAATCTCAGGGCCGTACTGATGATCGATATGCAGGTCCGAGGAATGGACCAGAACTATGTCGCTTGGGCTAGACATCTAGGGCCACGCTGCCAGGGGCGGCATTGACATCAAAATCGCCTCGATATTGCCGCCAGTCATTAGCCCGAACTTGGTGCCCCGGTCGTGGATCAGGTTGAACTCCACATAGCGGCCGCGCTTGATCAGTTGCTTTTCCTTGTCCGCATCGCTCCAGCCCTTATCCATATGGCGGCGCACGATGGCGGGATAGATATCGCGGAACGCCTTGCCCACATCCTGGGTGAAGGCGAAATCGGTCTCCCAATCGCCGCTGTCCAGATTGTCATAGAAGATGCCGCCGACGCCGCGCAGCTCATCCCGATGCGGCAAAAAGAAATATTCATCACACCATTTTTTGTATTTGGGGTAATAGTCCGCATCGGTGCCATCGCAGGCGGCTTTGAAGGCGGCGTGGAAATCGTGGGTATCCGCCTGATCAGGAAACACCGGCGTCAAATCACCGCCGCCGCCGAACCAGCCCTTGGTGGTGACGATCATGCGCGTGTTCATATGGGCGATGGGCACAAGGGGCGATCTGGGGTGCGCCACCAGCGAGACGCCCGCCGCCCAAAAGCGCGGGTCCTCGGCGGCGCCCGGTATCTGGGTGCGGAATTGCTCGGAAAACTCGCCATGGACGATGGAAATATTGACGCCGGCTTTTTCGAACACGCGGCCGCGCAAAACCGACATGGTGCCGCCGCCGCCCTGCTCGGCCGCGCCTTCGCCAGCCGCGCCATCGGCGGCCGGGCGCGACCATTCGGTGCGCTCAAAGCGGCCCGCCGCCGCCCCGCCCGGATTGCCGGCGGCGGCGACGTCGTCTTCGCAACGCTCGAAGGCGGCGCAAATTTCGTCGCGCAGTTGGGCGAACCATTGGACGGCGCGGGATTTAAGCTCTTCGTCAATCGTGGTCATGTCGTGGATTCCAGATTTTCGGCGGCGGCCCAGGCGGCGCCGGTTCCGATTTGGCGCAAGGCTTCGCCAAGAACCATGGCGGCGGCTTGCGCCACGTTGAGCGAACGCATGCCCGGCGCCAGCGGTATCACCAGCCGCGCGGCGGCGGCGGCGTGTACGAAGTCCGGCGCGCCCGAGCTTTCGGCGCCCATGATGATGACATCGCCGGGCGCAAAGGCGAAATCGGTGTAGCTGCCGGTGCCCTTGGTGGTCGCCAGGATGAGGCGGCGGCCGGCCCGCGCGGCCATGAAATCCTCCCACGAATCGTGCCGCTGCAGGTCCACCTGATCGGCGTAATCCATGCCGGCGCGCTTCATGCGGCGCTCGCCAAAAACGAAGCCGGTAGGCCCGATCACATCGACCGCCACATCCAGGCAGGCAGCGAGCCGCAGCATCGCGCCGGTATTTTGCGGGATGTCCGGTTGGAACAGCGCCAGGCGCGGTTTTGGCTTCACATTCAGGGGATATATCCTTTGCAATCTGATGTTTATCGACTATACCAAGGCCGTCTTCAATCACCGAAACCAATGAAATTTCCGATTTCCGAGTTCCGCCCAAGGCCGCATTTTAATGAATTCGGAAGCGAAATAAGGTTAAACCCCTGTTTTTTCATACAAAAATCCCTATTTACAACTTTGTGAAATTTGCCCGTGAATTTGCAACTGGATCATCGGTAAAATAAAGGATCTCACCATGGCCGAAACAGCGTCCGATACCCATGACGGACCCGAAGACGAAGAAACCCGCCGCGACTTTCTTCTGATCTCCACCATCGCCGTGGGCGCCGCCGGCGCCGCCGTGGCGGCGTGGCCGTTTATCTCTATGATGAACCCGTCCCGGGACGTGTTGGCGCTGTCCAGCACCGAGATTGACCTCACGCCCATCGAAGAAGGCCAGTCGATCACCATCGTCTGGCGCGGCAAGCCGGTCTTTATCCGCAAACGGACGGCGAAAGAGATCGAAACCGCCAAGACCGATGACGCCGCGACCATGAAGGATCCTGAAACCGACGGCACCCGCGTTCAAAAGCCGGAATGGCTGGTCATGATCGGCATCTGCACCCATCTCGGCTGCATCCCGCTGGGCCAGAAGGGGAGCGATCCGAAAGGTGAGTTTGGCGGCTGGTTCTGCCCCTGCCACGGATCGCACTACGATACTTCGGGACGCATCCGCAAAGGCCCGGCGCCGAAGAATTTGGCGGTTCCGCCCTATAGCTTCCTCGACGATACCAACATCCGGATTGGATAGGAGCCGTCATGAGCGAAAATACGCGAGAATTTAAAAACCCGGTCATCAACTGGATCGAGTACCGGCTGCCGATCTTCAGCTTCATCGACGATTCGGTCGGCTCCAACTATCCATCGCCGCGCAACCTGAACTACTGGTGGAATTTCGGCTCCCTGGCCGGCGTGACGCTGGTGATTATGATCGCCACCGGGATCTTCCTGGCCATGAATTATACGGCGCATGTGGATATGGCATTCGATTCGGTGGAACGCATCATGCGCGACGTGAATTACGGCTGGCTTATGCGCTACGTGCACATGAATGGCGGCACCATGTTCTTCATGGCCGTCTATATTCATATCTTCCGGGGCATGTATTACGGCTCCTACAAAGAGCCCAGGGAATTGCTGTGGATCATCGGCATCATCATTTTCCTGGCCATGATGGCGACCGCATTTGTCGGTTATGTGCTGCCTTGGGGACAGATGAGCTTTTGGGGCGCCACCGTGATCACCAATCTTTTCTCGGTCATTCCGTTCTTCGGCGAAAATATCGTGCAGTGGCTTTGGGGCGGGTTCTCGGTAGACAATCCGACCCTCAACCGCTTTTACTCGTTCCACTTTTTGTTGCCTTTCGTGATTTTTGCGCTGGTGTTCCTGCACCTCTGGGCGCTGCATCAGCATAAGTCCAACAATCCGACCGGCGTCGAGATTAAGGGCGATGCGGACACCATCCCGTTCCATCCCTATTACACCGCGAAAGATGCCTTTGGGCTCGGCGTGTTCCTGATTTTCTTCCTCGGCTTTACATTTTTCGCACCCAACTTTTTTGGCGAGCCGGAAAACTATATCGAGGCCAACCCGCTGGTGACGCCCGCCGAGATCGTGCCGGAATGGTATTTCCTGCCTTATTACGCAATTTTGCGCGCCGTGCCGGACAACTTCATCGACGCCTGGGGCATCTTGCCGGTCATCATCACGGCCAAGGAAGCGGGCGTGATTTTGATGTTCGCATCGATCATCGCACTGGCGTTTTTGCCCTGGCTCGATACATCCAAAGTGCGCAGCGCCAGGTTCCGCCCGATCTACAAGCAGCTGTTCTGGATATTCGTGGCCGACACGTTCGTGCTCGGCTATATCGGCGCGCATCCACCGGAAGGGCATTTTCTGCTGATCGGGCGTATCGCCACCGCCTATTATTTCTTCCACTTGCTTATCCTGTTGCCCTTGCTCGGCAAGTACGAGAAAACCCGGCCACTTCCCGAAAGCATCGCTGCCTCGGTCACCAACGCCGGCCCGGAAGAGGGGCAGTAACCATGGGCAAATTTTTCATCGCAGCCGGTTTGGCATTGGCTTTGGCCTTTGGCGGCATCGTCAATGACGCCGCCGCATCATCGGGCAAGTCAGCCCCGTCCCAGGAATGGACCTTCGACGGCGTGTTCGGCAATTACGACCGGGCCCAGTTAAAGCGCGGCTATCAGGTCTATCAGGAGGTTTGCGCCGCCTGCCATTCCTTGCGCCAGATCTATTACCGAAACTTAAGCGAGATCGGTTTCTCCGCGGACGAGGTCAAGAAAATCGCCGCCGAGTTTGAAGTGCCGAGGGGCCCCGACGACGAAGGCGAAACCCACGACGATGGCGAGGAGATCATGCGCCCGGCCAAGCCGTTCGATAAAATGGTACAGCCGTACCCCAACGAACAAGCGGCCCGCTCCGCCAACAACGGCGCCTTGCCGCCCGATTTGTCCCTGGTCACCAAAGCCCGCAAGGGCGGCGCCAATTATCTGCATGCGCTGCTGACCGGGTTTTCGGAAGCCCCGGAAGGCTTCAAGCTGCAGGACGGCATGAGCTATAATGTCTATTTCCCGGGCGCCCAGATCGCCATGGCGCCGCCCATCGACGATGACGCGGTGGAATATGCCGACGGCACCAAGGCGAGCAAGGATCAAATTTCCCGCGACATCGCGGCGTTCCTGACCTGGGCGGCGGAGCCGGAACTGGAACAGCGCAAGCGCATCGGCATCAAGGTGATGATCTTCCTGCTCATCTTTACTGCCATGCTGTATGCGGTGAAACGCCGGGTTTGGGCAAAGCTGCACTAATTCGCGCCAATTTCACCGGGGTGTGTCTTGCCGTTGCCGGTCAATCGTTTATAAATCCCTGGATTTAAGAATCCGGCCTGTGTGGCGGGTTCCAGCCGTAACCCACGCGATCTGGGAGGAATAAATGAAGGCGATTACCCGCATTATTTCGGGGCTTGTGATGGCGCTGTTTGTGACCGCAAACGCATCGGCGGCGGACAACCCCCGAGTTCTTTTCAAGACCAACAAGGGCGACTTCACCGTCGAGTTGTTCCCGGACAAAGCGCCGAAAACGGTGGCCAATTTCTTAGGCTATGTACGTGCCAAGCATTATGACGGCACCATCTTTCACCGGGTGATCGCCTCGTTCGTCGCCCAGGGTGGCGGCTTCGACAAGGACTATCAGCGCCAGCCGACCCAGGCGTCCATTGCCATCGAAGCCGATAACGGATTGTCCAACGAGCGCGGCACCATCGCCATGGCGCGCACCAGCGATCCCAACTCGGCCACCGATCAGTTTTTCTTCAATCTCAAATTCAACGGCTTTCTCAACCACCGCTCCAAGACGCAACAGGGTTGGGGCTATACGGTATTCGGCAAGGTCATATCGGGCATGAATATCGTCGGCCGCATCGCCAGGGCCCCAACCGGCCCCGGCGGGCCGTTCTCCAAGGACGTGCCGGTCGATCCGGTCATCGTCGAAGCGGCCAGCGTTGTTGGCGAATAAAGGTTAAGGGGATCAGGCATGGCGGATAGGGCAGGCACACCGGTTATCGGCATCATCGGCGGCAGCGGCGTCTACGATATCGACGGGCTGCAAAACACGCGCTGGGAGCGGGTGGCCTCCCCCTTTGGCGAGGCGTCCGACGAATTTTTGTTCGGCGATCTGGATGGTCTGCAGCTGGTGTTCCTGCCGCGCCATGGCCGCGGCCACAAGATCCCGCCGTCGGAGCTGAATTTCCGCGCCAATATCGACGCCATGAAGCGCGCCGGTGTGACCGAAATATTATCGCTGTCCGCCTGCGGCTCGTTCAAAGAAGAGCTTGATCCGGGCACCTTTGTCATTGTCGATCAGTTCATCGACCGCACATTCGCCCGCAACAAATCATTTTTCGGAACCGGCCTTGTGGCCCATGTCGGCTTCGGCCATCCGGTCTGCGCACGGCTCGGCGATGCGCTGGAGGAAGGCGCCAAGGCGCTCGGCATCAAGACCCAGCGCGGCGGCACGTACCTGGCGATGGAAGGCCCGCAATTTTCGTCCCTGGCCGAATCGCGCCTGTACCAGTCCTGGGGCTGCGATGTCATCGGCATGACCAACATGCCGGAAGCCAAACTGGCGCGCGAGGCCGAGATTTGCTACGCCACCGTCGCCATGGTCACCGATTTCGATTGCTGGCACCCGGACCACGACCATGTCACCGTCGACGCCATCATCGAAGTACTTTTGGGCAACGCCGACAGCGCCCGCCAATTGGTCAAAGACACCGCCCCGCGCCTCGCAGGGCGCACCGAATTATGCCACGCCGGCTGCCACACCGCCCTCGACAACGCCCTGATCACATCGCCCGACGCCCGCGATCCGGCCATGGCGGAAAAGCTTTCGGCGGTGGCGGGCCGGGTGCTGAATGGCGGCTGAGGCGGCCATTCGCAAAGCCGTAGCCGCCGACATCGCGGCCATCGATGCGATAACCCAGGCGGCCTATGAAATCTATATCGACCGTATTGGCAAACCTCCGGAGCCCATGGGGCTAGACGTCTCCGGCCAGATTGCGCAAGGCGAAATCCATGTGCTGGAAACGGGCGACGGCATTGCCGGCTATATCATCACCTATCAACAAGGCGGCTCCCAATTGATCGAAAACATCGCCGTCGCGCCCCAATTTCAGGGTCAGGGATTGGGCGCCCGGCTGATGCAATTCGCCGAACAAGAAGCCAAGCGCAATTCCCTTTCTCAGCTGTCCCTCTATACCAATGTGGCGATGACGGAAAACCTCGGATATTATTCCAGGCTCGGTTACAAGGAATACAAACGCGCCCTGCACAAGGGCTTCGAGCGCGCATTTTTCGAAAAGAGGCTGCTATCATGAACGTCAACGGCACCCCCTACCGCACCATCTGGCTGGCCGAGGATGGCTGGGCGGTCGCGATCATCGATCAGACCCGCCTTCCCCACGAGTTCGTTACGCTGCGGCTCGAAACCATGGCCGACGCGGCCACCGCCATCGCCGATATGTGGGTGCGCGGCGCGCCCCTGATCGGCGCCTGCGCTGCCTACGGCATGGCCCTTGCCATGCGCGAAGATGCCTCCGATAGCGGGCTGAGCACTGCCGTTGCGACGCTGTTGGCGACGCGCCCGACGGCGGTCAATTTACGCTGGGCGCTGGATGATCTGAAGGCGCTGTTGGAGCCGCTGGACGTGGCCGCCCGCGCCGATGCCGCTTACCGGCGCGCCGCCGAGATTTGCGACCAGGACGTGGCCATCTGTTCGGCCATCGGCGATCACGGCGCCGCGCTGATCCAGGATATTGCGGCCAAAAGGGGCACCGGCGATCCGGTCAACATCCTGACCCATTGCAATGCCGGCTGGCTGGCCACCGTCGATTGGGGCACGGCGCTCGCGCCCATCTACAAGGCGTTCGATGCGCAGCTGCCGGTGCATGTGTGGGTGGACGAAACCCGGCCCCGCAACCAGGGCGCCAGCCTGACTGCCTGGGAGCTGGGCCAGCACGGGGTGCCGCATACCGTGATTGTCGACAATGTGGGCGGCCATCTGATGCAGCACGGCAAGGTCGATCTTTGCATCACCGGCACCGACCGCACCGCCGCGTCCGGCGATGTCTGCAACAAGATCGGCACCTATCTGAAAGCCCTGGCCGCGTCCGACAATAACGTGCCGTTCTATGTGGGATTGCCGTCGCCAACCATCGATTGGACCATCGACGACGGCGTGCGCGATATCCCCATCGAAGAACGCGACCCGGGCGAAGTAACCCATCTAAAAGGCCGCACGGCAGGCGGCGCCATCGCCGAGATATCCGTGGTTCCGGACACCAGCCCGGCGGCAAATTATGCGTTCGATGTGACCCCGGCGCGGTTGGTGAGCGGCCTGATCACCGAGCGCGGCGTCTGCGCAGCCAGCCGCGACGGGCTGAGCGGATTGTTTCCGGAATTTGGCTAGTCAAACGGTAGATACTGTTGCCTTCCAATTGCGACGGTCAATTACACTTCGCTTGTCGCGTTGGGATGTGTCTCGTGGAAATCGGGTATTAATTAGCGAAACTGGTGCCTTAGCTACTCTTTCCAATTCCTGAACAAACGTTATCGTTTCTTTGGTTAGTTGCTCGAACCTTCTAGGGTCCAGACTCATTCAAATCCAGTAACAGATTAGGGCCGCGAGACACAGAGCGGCAAGGAAGTTGTTTGCATTTTTGTCGTACCGGGTGGCGATGCGGCGAAAGTCTTTGAGACGCCCAAACATACGCTCGATGACATTCCGACCTTTGTATCTAGCTTTATCGAACCGATGCAAGCGGCCACAGTACCCGACTTAACGGGATAAACACCTGAAGTGATTCATATTT
>CAUZTZ010000003.1:0-39172 GCA_963582805.1 Alphaproteobacteria bacterium | reverse complement strand
ACCCAACTCCTCAAAATACTTGTTGGCCGCCGCTACGTCATTAACCAGCAGCCGCACATGACCGATGGCGACCGGCGGCCGGTGGTCGGATATTTTGTTCAATTTGTGTCGCGCCTCCTCAATTTTAATCGGCGCAGTTTACCATGAAAAAGCTCTAGATGTCCCGCCGCCATCGCGGTGTCCAAGAGTTTCAGAGTTTCGGGACAGTTTACTTAATTAAATTATAATTTATCTCGCCTCACCCGCTTGCATCGAAACTCCAGCAGACTACTTAAGTATCAGCGCATGCGAGCGCTCGTGCTCTTGGACATTGTGAATACGCAGACTTGATCCCACGCTAGGCCGTGCCCTCGGATCGTGGCCGTTACCTTTGTGCGCCCTATGCGTAAAAACCGTAAGGTTCCGTAAGGAACCGTTAGGAAAGCGCGTGAACCGGTATGGTCGTTTTCGGCGAATATGTCGCGGTCATGTGTTCCATAAGGGAGAGGCATACCACGGGTGGTATGGCGGGCCGATTAGCGTAACAAACCGTCATAAACAGTCATAACCGTAAGGGGGGTCAAAAGCATGTCGCACGAGTTATTGGCGGCATTACACGTTTTACGGAATAGGTGAATTATCACTGAGACGGTGAGAAGGAAGGGGATTTAACACAGAGATCACAGAGAAGAACGAAAATGAGAAGAGAAGGAAATATTGCGCTGCGCGCGGCACGCTTCCTCTGTGTCCTCTGTGTCCTCTGTGTCCTCTGTGTTGAAAAACCTTTTTCTTTCTTCTTCTCACCGTCTCACTGTCTCTGTGGTGAAAAATTCTTCTTGATGGCAGCGGGAGCTCCGATCACAGACCGGTGCCAAGATCGACGCCCGGCTGGCCGACCATGCCATCCCCCGCCCTCGGCCGGTGCTTGTCGTCTCGCCCGTTGCACGTATCTTCTCACCGTCTCACTGCCTCTGTGGTGAATCCTTTTTCTTCGCGCAGTAGGGTGCTCCGAGCACGGACCGGTGCCTAGTACGACGCCGGTCTGGCCGACCCGGCCATCCCCAGACCGGCTGGGCTCGTGTTGGCAAAGCACCGCCCCCGCACTAAAATCCCGCACCCGCCGATCCGGGCGCAATCATTGGGAGACCTCGTCATGAGCAACATCAAAAACCGGCGCTGGGTATTGGCGGAATATCCGGGCGGTATGCCCGATGCAGACACCTTCCGCCTGGAAGAAGATATCGCGCTACCCGATCTCAAAGACGGCGAGATATTGGTGGCGGCGCGCTTCCTCTCCGTCGATCCCTATATGCGGGGGCGCATCTCGCCTGCCAAAAACTACGCGCCCGGTATCGAGCCCGGCCAGTTGATGACCGGCGGCGGCGTCGGCGAGGTGATCGAAAGCCGCTCCGGCAAATTCAAGGTGGGCGATTTCGCCGAGACCATGGGCTTCGGCTGGCAGCAATTCGCCGTGCTCGACGGAGACGCCGACGGCATCGCCCGGGTGGACGCAAATCTTGCCCCCATCGAAAGTTCCCTCGGCTGGCTCGGCATGCCCGGACGCACCGCCTATTTCGGGTTGTTTCATGTGGCCCAGATCAAGCCCGGCGATTGCGTGGTCATCTCGGCGGCGTCCGGCGCCGTCGGTCAGGTGGCCGGGCAGCTCGCAAAACATCATGGCTGCCGCACGGTGGCCGTTGCGTCCTCCCAAGCCAAGCTCGATTGGTGCGCCGAGATCGGCTTTGATGCCGGCGTCAATTACCGGGAAGCCGGCGATGATCTACCCGCCGCCATGGGTATGGCCTGCCCCGATGGCGTCGATGTTTATTTCGACAACACGTCGGGTCCGATCCAGGATGCGGTGATGCTGAACCTGGCCTTGGGCGCGCGCATCGCGCTTTGCGGCACCATCGCGCTGTCGGCGACGTTTGGTCAGCCCGATATCGGGCTGCGCCTCAACCGCCAGCTGCTGATTAACCGATCCCGCATGCAGGGCTTTCTGGTGACCGATTTCGCCGATCATTACGACGAGGCCAATCAGGCCCTGGCCGCGGCCCGCAATGCGGGGCATTTGGAATTCCGCGAAGACGTCATGGATGGCATCGAGGCCATGCCGGCGGCGTTTTTGAAACTGTTGACCAGCGACAATTTCGGCAAGCAGTTGATTAAAATCTGAGCGCCGATCCGAGATTGCCGCAACCATTGGGGAGGGTCCGAACATGGGCGACGAGGCAGCGCCGATCCCGGCCAATCATGTGGATCATATCTCCATCGCCGTGCCCGATCTGGACGCGGCGGCGGCGTTCTGGCGGGAAACATTCGGCTGTGAGGTAAGCGCGCCTATCGATGTGCCGGGCGAGGACATGCGCATTGCCTATGTGCAACTCGCCAACATCAAGATCGAATTGATGCAGCCCGCAAGCGAAGCATCGGCGGCGGGCAAGTTTTTGGCCCGTAACCCGGCCGGCGGCCTGCATCATATCTGCGTGGCAACGCCCGATGCGGGCGCGGCGGCGAAGGCAGCGGCGGATGCGGGCCTTCGGGTGCTTGGCGATGGGGCACCAAAACCCGGCCATCACGGCCACGAATTGTTTTTCCTGCACCCCAAGGACTGCATGGGAACGCTTATCGAAGTCGAACAAGACGCGGATTAATTTTATCGAGGAGAACGCAAAGTGGCGCTGAGACGAGACTATAAGGAAATCCTGTTCGAGGTGCGCGAAGACGCCGCCTGGATCACCATCAACCGCGCGGAAGTGCGCAACGCCTTTCGCGAACAGACATTGGACGAGTTGACCGATGCTGTGAAGGCAACCCGGGAAGACCCGTCCATCGTTTGCGCCGTCATCACCGGCGCCGGCGACAAGGCGTTTTCCGCCGGCGGCGATTTCCACGCCATGATGAAGCTCAACCGGGCCAACGCGGTCATGTGGAACGACCGCATGCTGGGCCTCGCCATGGCCATTCGCGGCGCCCCCATCCCGGTGATCGCCATGGTGCACGGCGCCTGTATGGGCGGCGGCCACGAGCTTGCATTGTGGTGCGATCTGGTGATCTCCGCCGAAGATGGAATCTTCGGCCAAACCGGCGCCAAGGTCGGCGCCTGTCCCACGGTGGGCGCGACGCAATATATCCCGCGCCTGATCGGCGACCGGCTGGCCAAGGAAATGATCTTTCTTTGCCGCACGTTCCCGGCGGAAGAAGCGGTGCGCATTGGCCTCATCAACCGGGTGGTGGCGAAGGCGGATTTAAAAAGCGAGACCGAAGAGTGGTGCCGCCGTATCAAGGGCTTTTCAGGGCAAACATTGCGCGCCACCAAGAAAAGCCTCAACCACGAAGGGGACGCGCTATACGCCTCCTGGCAGGAAGGCATGGAACTGCTGGCCGAGATTTGGGGATCGGAGGAAAGCCTGGAAGGCATGAACGCGTTCATGGAAAAACGGGCCCCCAACTTCCAGAAATTCCGCCTGGAGCGCAAAGCCAAGATGGATGCCTACATGGATGACTTCACGAACGACCGCAACCGGCGGCCAAGCGGCTGACATGACCGGCAGCGAAGGCGCCTTGGCGGGCATCCGCGTTATTGACCTCACCCGCATTCTGGCGGGGCCGTTCTGCACCATGAATTTGGGCGACATGGGCGCCGAGATCATCAAGATCGAGCAGCCCGGCAAGGGCGACGACACGCGCGGCTGGGGCCCGCCCTTCGCCGGCGGCGAAAGCGCCTATTTCCTCGGCATCAACCGGGGCAAGAAGAGCGTCACCCTGGACCTGAAAGATGCGCGCGCACTCGATGTCTTGAAGCGGCTGATCATCGGCGGCGATGTTTTGATCGATAACTTCAAGCCCGGCACCTTGGCCAAACTGGGCATCAACGCCGATTGGCTTTCCGCCGAAGCGCCGCAAATCATTCATTGCCAGATTTCGGGCTATGGCGAAAAGGGGCCCAAGGGCGGCATGCCGGGCTATGATTTTTTGTTGCAGGCCGAGAGCGGGCTGATGAGCATCACCGGCAGCGAGGCCGGCGGGCCGGCCAAATTGGGCGTCGCCATCGTCGATGTGTGCACCGGCCAGTATGCGGCCATGACCATCCTCGCCGCCCTCAACGCCAGGGGGCGCACCGGCAAGGGCCAAAAGGTGTCGGTCAATTTGTTCAATACAAGCCTGTCGATGCTGGTCAATGTGGCTGCCAATTACCTGGTCGGCGGCGAGGCGCCGGGGCGCTACGGCAACGGCCATCCCAACATCGTGCCCTACCGGGATTACCCGTGTCAGGAGGGCGAGATCGCGCTGTCGGTCGGCAACGATTCCCAGTTCGCCAAGCTCGCAGGCCTCCTCGGCCATCCGGAATGGTGCGCGAACGAGGACTTCAAAACCAACGCCGGGCGGGTGGTCAACCGGGACGCGGTCGATGAAATGGTGCGGGATGCCTTGGCCGCCAAACCGGCGGAAGACTGGATCGGGGAATTACAAGCTGCCGGCATTTCGTGCTCGATGATCTACCCGGTCGATCAGGCCCTGGAAAGCGAACAGGCCGCCGCCAATGATATGGTGGTGGAAATGGATCATCCGACGGCCGGCGCCTTCCGCGCCCTCGGCATCCCGTATGAATTCTCTGACACCCCCGCCAACCTGCAAGGCCCGCCGCCGATCCTCGGCGCCGACACCGACGCAGTGCTGAACGCGCTCGGAATTTCAGGAGCAGATATCGCGGCGATGCGCGAAGATGGAGTGGTCTAATAGGACAGCTTTTCGAACACCGGCGTTACGTCGCCGTTCCAGGCGCCGTCATAGAGGGCGAGGATTTCGTCGGCCGGGGTGACGCCGGACTGGGCGATCTCGAACAACGGATCCAGGAACCCGGTTTCGTCGGCGCTTTTGCCGTCGGGCCGGGCGCGCCGGGCGAGGCCGCCCTTGGCCATGGCCAAAACTTCCAGCGCCATATCCTGCACCGTGCCGCCGCGAAATTTGGTGCGCAGCGCGGATTGGGGCACAGCGCTGCGCAAGGCCTCCATTTCTTCGAACGTCCAGTCGCCGATCAGGTCGGAAGCCGCGGCGAGGGCATCATCGTCGTAAAGCAGCCCCACCCAAAACGCCGGCAGGGCACAAAGATTGCCCCACGGCCCGCCGTCGGTGCCGCGCATTTCGAGGAACTGCTTCAGGCGCACTTCGGGAAAAACCGTGGTCATATGGTCTTCCCAGTCCTTGATGGTCGGCACTTCGCCGGGCAGCGCCGGCAGTTTGGCGTCCATGAAATCCCGGAACGACTGGCCCGACGCATCGATATAGGCGCCGTCCCGATAGACGAAATACATGGGCACATCCAGGATATATTCCACATAGCGTTCGAACCCGAAGCCGTCTTCGAAAACGAAGGGCAGCATGCCGCAACGGTCCGGATCGGTGTCGGTCCAGATGTGACTGCGATAGCTGGCAAAGCCGTTCTTGGCGCCGCCCTTGAATGGCGAATTGGCCCAGAGCGCGGTGGCGAGGGGCTGCAAGGCCAAGGCGGCGCGGTACATTTCAACCATGCGCGCCTCGTCGGAGAAATCCAGATTGACCTGCACCGTACAGGTGGCGAGCATCATGTGGTGGCCGAGGCTGCCGCGCTTGGTCATATAGTCGCGCATGATCTTGTAGCGGCCCTTGGGCATCCAGCTGATGTCGCCGATGTCCCAGGTGGGCGCATAGCCGATGCCCATGACGCCGGTACCCATTTCGCCGGTGATTTTCTTGACCTGTTTCAGATGGCCGGTCAGCTCGGCGCAGGTCTGATGAATGGTTTCCACCGGCGCGCCGGAAAGCTCCAACTGGCCGCCGGGCTCCAAGGTGACCGACGAGCCGTCCGGCTTGGTCAGCGCAATGACGTTGCCGCCTTCCAGAACCGGCGCCCAGCCGAAACGGACGAGGCCATCGAGCAATGCGCCGATGCCTTTCGGCCCATCATAGGCAACCGGTTTGAAGCCATCGGGATCGAAGATGAATTTCTCGTGCTCGGTGCCGATGCGCCAGTCGGCCGGCGGTTTGCAGCCGGCCGCCATATAGGCGTGCAGCTGGCCGGTGCCGGTGATGATGTCGCCCTTGCCGGGCGCAACCTTATTTTGGGTGTCCAATTTAGTGGAATCCATCGTTACGTCCGAAACCTACGCCGCCGCCATAACTTACCGCCGCCAATCGCCGGCAATGGCCTGAACCGAGGCCAGCGCCGCAATCGCCGCCGTTTCGGCGCGGAGAATCCGCTGCCCGAGACCAGCGCGCCTAACAAAGGCGAGATTTGCGAGGCCGTCAAGCTCTACCTTCGCAAAGCCGCCTTCCGGGCCGATCAAGATGGCGATACCGGTGTCCCCATCGGCGGCTATTTGGCCCGCCACTTCGGCGATCGGCGCGCCGCCGCCGGTCTCGTCCATGACCAGAAGCGCGCGGTCTTCGGGCCAGACTTCGAGGGCCGCTCCCAAGGGAACCGGTTCGCGAATTTCCGGCAGGCCCAGGCGGCCGCACTGCTCCGCCGCCTCGCGTGCAATGACGCCCATTCGGTCCAGGCGCAGACGGTCGGCATTGGTGTGCTGGGTGATCACCGGCCAAATGACGGCGGCGCCCAGCTCGGTGGCCTTTTGCGCGATCAGATCGTTTTGCTGGCGCTTCACGGGTGCGAACAAAAGCCACGGTGCGGCGCTTTCATCCACATGGGGGCGGGTTTGGGTCTGTACGTGCAGGCGCCCGCCGCGCCGTTCCAGGGCGGCGATCTCGGCCAGCCATTCGCCGTCCTGGCCATTGAACAAAAGCACCATGTCGCTGGTCTCCCGGCGCATGACGTTTTTCAGATAATGGGCCTGCTCGGCATCCAGGGGCGCGCCGGCGTCGGCGGCCAGCCGGGATTCCGTATAGAGGCGGATTTTGGAGGCTTCGCTCATGAGCGCATAATCTCATTCCTCGGGTGCATTTGCCATCACGCTTGTCAACAAAGGCGAAACCTCGGGATAATGCGGCCATGAGCGAAATATCCGCCAGCGACATCCCCAAAGGCAATTGGGTCGAACGGCTATTGCCGGCTGGGGCGCGTCCCTATGCACGCATGGCCCGCTTCGACCGGCCGATCGGCACCTGGCTATTGCTGTTCCCTTGCTGGTGGTCCCTTGCCCTCGCCGCCGAAGGCTGGCCGAATATCTATCTGTTTGTATTGTTCGGGCTCGGCGCATTGGTGATGCGCGGCGCGGGCTGCACCTTCAACGACATCACCGACCGGGATTTCGATGGCCGCGTGGCGCGCACCGCCGACCGGCCGATCCCATCGGGCGCCGTCAGCGTACTGCAGGCGGTGATCTATATGGGCGCCTTGGCGTTGATCGGCCTCGCCATCCTTTTGCAGTTCAACCGCTTTGCGGTCATCGTCGGCGCCGCGTCGCTTGTGCTTATCGTCATTTATCCGTTCATGAAGCGCGTCACTTACTGGCCGCAATTCTTTTTGGGCCTCGCCTTCAATTGGGGGGCATTGTTGGGCTGGGCGGCGGTGCGCGGCGATCTGGGGTTGCCGGCCTATTTGCTGTATGCCGCCGGCATTTTCTGGACCTTGGGCTACGATACCATCTACGCCCACCAGGACAAAGAAGACGATGCGCTGGTCGGCATCAAGTCCCTGGCCTTGAAATTCGGACCCGCCACGCGGCCCTTTCTCTATGTCTTCTACGCCGCCGCCATCGCCCTGACCGCCGCGTCCGGCTGGGCGGCGGGATTGTCATGGCCGTTCTATGCATTCGTCGCGGCGGGCGCCGTGCAGCTGGCCTGGCAGGCGCGCAATATCGATCTTGATGATCCGGTGGATTGTCTGGTGAAATTCAAATCCAACCGCCTGTTCGGCTGGCTCCTGCTCGGCGCGATGATTGCCGGGCGGGTGGTTTAGGCGGTATATCCCATTGACATATCCCAATTTGCGATCTAATTTTAACGTATATCCCTTATGTATATCCCAACTTATGAGGATGCCGTGACCCAATCCAGCGTTTTCAAATCCAACCGAAGCCAAGCCGTTCGCCTGCCCAAAGATGTGGCGTTACCAGACACTGTCAAACGGGTGGATATCGTAAAGCTTGGAAAAGCGCGATTGATTACGCCTGCGGGCACCGCGTGGGACACATTTTTCGACGCCCCCGGCTCCTCCGAAGATTTCTTGGCTGATCGCAACCAACCCGAACAACAAAAACGGGAATCATTTTAGTGCTCCGCTATATGCTGGACACCGATATTTGCATCTACGTGATCAAGAACCGCCCGGTAGAACTGCGCAACATATTTAACGAGCATGTCGAACAGCTTTGCATTTCTTGTGTAACGTTCGCCGAATTGTTATTCGGTGCGGAAAAATCATCTCGGCTAGACCGCAATCTTGAAACTGTCGAAGGTTTTGCTGCCCGTCTTTCAGTTTTGCCGTTCGAGGATACGGCCGCCGCACATTATGGCGAAATACGCGCCGCGCTTGAACGAGCGGGCACACCCATTGGACCTTATGATCTTATGATCGCCGGCCACGCCCGCTCCGAAGGCCTGATACTAGTCACCAACAACGAGCGCGAGTTCAGCCGGGTAGATGGCCTTCGCGTCGAGAATTGGAGCCGCTAAACCGAATTCGTAGCCTTGGCATTCCGTGCCGGAGCGTGCAGACTTAAGCTGAAAAATACACACACAATCGCGGCGAGGGGCGGCGGAATGGATGGGGATGGGATTGTCGGCATCGGCGCGTCGCCGCCGCGCAAAGAAGACTGGCGGCTGCTGACCGGGAACGGCAATTATTCCGACGATGTCAATTTGGACGGCCAGTTGTACGCCGTACTGGTGCGCAGCCCCCACGCCCATGCAATCATCAAATCCATCGGCGCAGAAGCCGCCCGAGCAGCGCCCGGCGTCGCCGCCGTCCTGACCGGTGCCGATTATCAGGCGGACGGCCATGCCCCCTTGTCCAGCCCCGGCGCCAACCCGGCGCACACCTATGATTACAAAAAACAGGCGCTGGCAAATTCCGACGGCTCGGAGATATTTTCGGCCCTGATCCCGCCCCTGGCTGCGGACAAGGTGCGCCATATCGGCGAGCCGCTGGCCATGGTGATCGCCGAAACCCTCGCCGCCGCACAAGACGCCGCCGAACTGGTCCAGGTGGATTATGAAATATTGGATGCAATTACCACCATATCGGCGGCTCTCGATCCATCCGCCCCGACCGTTTGGGACGGCGCCGCCGGCAATATCGGCGCCGATGGCGAGCACGGCGACGACGCCGCAACCACCGAAGCGTTCGATGCCGCCGATCATATCGTCCAGCAAGTGTTCGTCACCAACCGGGTGGCCAACGCCCAGTTGGAGCCGCGCGCCGCCGTCGCCGAGTTTTCCGGCGGGAACCTGACCCTCTATACCGGCAGCCAGGGATCGTTCGTCTATAAGATGGGGCTCGCCGGACTGTTGGGCATGGCGCCCGAAAATATCCGCGTGGTGACCCGCGATGTGGGCGGCGGCTTCGGGCCGAGGGGATCGCTGTACCGGGAATATGTGCTGACAGCCTGGGCCGCAAAACGGATCGGCCGCGCCGTCAAATGGACGTCGGACCGCACCGAAGCCTTCGTCAGCGATCATCAATGCCGGGATCTGGTGGCCCGCACCGCCCTGGCGCTGGATAAGAACGGGCGCTTCCTGGCCATGCGCGTGCACCTGATCACCAATGTGGGCGCCCACGCCGTATCCTATGTGCCGCTCTCCAACGGGCTGCGGCTGGTGCCGACGGTGTACGATATACCGGCGCTCCACGTGCGCTATCAGGGGGTACTCACCAACACCGTTTCGATCAGCGTCTACCGGGGCGCCGGACGCCCGGAAGCGGTCTATCACATGGAACGGCTGATCGATATCGCGGCCCGCGAGATGGGGCTGGACCGGGCCGAGATACGGCGCCGCAATATCATTCCGCCGAGCGCCATGCCCTACACCTCGGCGGCCGGGCTGATCTATGACTGCGGCGAGTTTGAAAGCATCATGGACCAGAATTTGGCTGCGGCCGATTGGGCCGGCCTTGCGGCCCGCAAGGAAGACGCTAAAAGTCGCGGCAAGCGGCGCGGCCTCGGCTTTGGCAACTATGTGGAAGCGCCGGTGGGCGCCATCCGCGAGCGGGTCGAGGTAACGCTGACCGGTGATGGCTGCGTGCGCATCGTCGCCGGCACCCAGTCCACCGGCCAGGGCCACGAAACCACCTATGCCCAAGTGGTGTCCGGCGAGCTTGGCGTGCCCTTTGATGCCATTGAGCTGGCTACCGGCGATACCGATGTGGTCAAGCTCGGCGGCGGCACCCATTCCAACCGCTCCATGCGCATCGCCGGCACCCTCATCCATCGCTGCGACGCGGATATTATCGAGACCGGCGCCCGCGCGGCAGCGGCCATGCTGGAGGCCGGCGTCTCCGACGTCGTCTTTGAGCGCGCCGCATTCCAGATCGCCGGCACCGACCGCCAAATCGGCATCTTCGCGGTTGCCGCCGCCCTGGAGGCAGACAAAGTGCCCGGCATGGCGGGCCAGCGGCTGGCCGCCGATGCGGATTTCGAGGGCCGCATCCCGGCCTATCCCAATGGCTGCGCGGCGGCGGAAGTGGAAGTCGATTTGGAAACCGGCGCGGTAGACATCGTCCGCTACAGCCAGGTGGATGATGTCGGCCGCGCCGTCAATCCGATGATAGTCGACGGCCAGGTGCATGGCGGCATTGTCCAGGGCGTGGGGCAAGCCTTGATGGAAAACTGCGTCTATGATCCCGCCAGCGGGCAAATCCTAAGCGGCTCGTTCATGGATTACGCGCTGATGCGGGCCGGTGATGTGCCCAGCTTCCGGGTTGCCATGCATGAAGTGCCGACGGCGGGCAATCCGCTCGGCGTCAAGGGCGGCGGCGAGGGCGGCACGACGCCGTCCATGGCCTGCATCATCAACGCCATCACCGATGCGCTGGAAGAATTTGGCGTCGATCACATCGATTTGCCGGCCACACCAGAAAAAGTGTGGCGGGCCATTCACGGGCAAATTTAGGTACCAACAAACTTAGGAGGACGACATGGGTAGATTGGATGGACGGGTAGCAATCATCACCGGCGCCGCACAAGGTATCGGGGCGGCCTACGCCAAGGCGCTGGCCGGCGAGGGCGCCCGCGTGGCGCTGTCGGATATTCAAGACGCGAGCGCGGCGGCAAAAGATATCGAAGAGAGCTTTCAGGGCGCCGAGACACTGGTCTTAAAGACCGATGTCTCCGACGAGGCGGCAACCGAAGCCATGGTCGCCGACACCGTGGCCAAATTCGGCACGCTCGATATCCTGATATCCAACGCCGCCATGTTCGCGTCCGTCAGCCACAAGCCGTTCTTCGAAATCCCGGTGGAGGAATGGGACCAGATGATGGCCGTCAATGTGCGCGGCCCCTGGCTGTGCGCCAAGGCAGCCGTGCCTGAGATGCGCAAGAACGGCTATGGCAAGATCGTCAATATCGCGTCCGGCACCCTGTTCAAGGGCAATCCCAATATCCTCCACTACGTCACGTCGAAGGGCGCCGTCCTCGCCATGACCCGTTCCATGTCGCGCGAAGTGGGCGGCGACGGCATCTGCGTCAACACGCTGGCACCGGGACTGACCATGAGCGATGGGGTTCTGGGGAGCGACGAGTTTATGGCCGGGGCCGACGCCAGCTTGACATCCCGCGCTCTCAAACGCTTTCAGCAGCCGGAAGACCTGACCGGCGCCATGTTGTTTTTGGTGTCATCGGATTCGGACTTCATGACCGGCCAATGCATGGTGGTCGACGGCGGCTCGTTCAATAATTAGCTAGGCGATCACCAAAGGCTCGATCAGGGCGCGGATATCGCCCGGCATGGCTGCCGAGGCGCGCTTATTCACGTCGAAAAACACTTCGGTCTCGGTTTGCATGGCGCATAATCGGTCGCTTTCGGCGGCGTACATGCGTTGCTCGTGGGTCAGGCTCTTGCCGCCGACGCGCCGGTAGGCGCCCTCGATACGCATCAGCTCGCCGGCCTTGATCTCGGCGACGAAATCGATATTGACGTTGGCGACCACCAGCCCGATCCCCCGGTCCTTCAGGCTTTGCTGGCTGATGCCCGCATGATGCAGCATCTGAAAGCCGCCGTCGTCAAAGAACTGGGCGTAATAGCGCACATTCATGTGCCCGTAGTGATCGCAATGGCGCGGCAGCACAATGCCACGATAGGTAACGAACCAGTCGGCCATTTTTATCTCGCAATATTGTTTCTCTCTGCACCGGTCATAGCGCCGCCGGGCGGGGGCGGGCAAGGCCGGGCTTTGATCAACGCCAAATTATTGTTGTCTTGATCAACACATAGGTATAGCGCTTCACCCCGTCCGCGCTCATAAACAAATAACAGAACCCCCGCCCCATGTCCGACCAATCCGGTCCGAAATCCAGCCTCCTGCCCCGGAAAATTCAGCCGCGCACGGCCTATTGGGTGCTCACCGTGATTGTGATGTTCTGGGCCATATCGCTGGTGGTGGCGCAGCAGGCGCATGGGGAAATACCGCCGATCGGGCTGTCGTTTTGGCGCTGGGCCGCCGGCGCCCTGGTGCTTTTGCCCTTCGTCTGGCGGGATTTGATAAGCCACTGGCACAAGATTTTTCCGCGCCTTTGGTATTTTTTCGTTCTGGGCGCACTGATCGGCGGCGGCGGCACGCTGCTATTGTGGTCGGTCAAATTCACAACCACCATGAACGCCACCCTGGTCAATTCCTCGCAGCCCGCCTTTACCGCGCTGGCCGCCATGCTGTTCCTCCGGCACAAATTTTCCGCCTGGCAGTTCGTCGGCATAGTGTCGGCCTTCATCGGCGTATCGATCATCGCGGTGCGCGGCGATTGGCAAATCCTTCTGAATTTGGATTTCAATCGAGGCGATATCCTGGTGGTCATCTCGACCATGGCCTTCACCGCCTACGCCTTGAACATCGCCCGCCTGCCGTCCGATCTGCCAATGGCGGTGGTGGTATTTCTGATCGTCGCTTGCGGATCGCTCCTGATCCTGCCCTTCTATATCGCCGAGACCATATTTGTGAAACCGGTGCCGGTGACCGCGTTCTCGGTGGCGGCGTTGACCTATCTGGCGCTGTTTACGTCGGTTCTCACCATCTATATCTGGAACCTTTGCAACAACGCCATCGGTCGCACCGGGCGGCGGTGTTTATCAATTTGTTTCCGTTTTACTCCGCCGGGCTGGCCGTCGCCTATCTGGGGGAAAGCCTGTTTGCCTACCATTATTGGGGCGTCGCGCTGGTTTGCACCGGCATAACCCTGGTCATCATGATGGAGCAACGCCAGGACGGCGCCTGAATTTGCTTGAGACGAGGCGGCCGGTTGTGTTTTAAATCAAGCCGTTGCCGTGAATTCGAACATTCAAGGAGCCGAGACAATGACAGGACCGCGCGTATCTCTCAGCCATGCCGGTTTCCACGTGAACGACATGGACAAGATGATCGATTTTTACACCAGTGTGTTCGGCCTCACGGTGACCGACCGGGGCGGCGACCGGCTGGTATTTTTGTGCGGCGATCCGAAAGATCATCACCAGTTGATCATGTTCGGCGGACGCGACACCGAGCCAGGCAGCAAACACTATGGCCATATGGCCTTCCGCGTCGACAGCATGGATACTTTGCGCGAAATTCACGCCAAGGCCAGCAACGAGGCCGAAGCAACCGATATCCGCACCATGACCCACGGCAACGCCTGGTCGGTCTATTTTCAAGACCCCGAAGGCAACACCGCCGAAGCCTTTATCGATACCCCCTGGTATGTGCAGCAACCCTTCCTCGAGCCTTACGATCTCAATCAGAGCGACGAGGATATCTTCAAATATACCGAAGATCTGCTGGCCAAGGAGGACACCACCCGGCCAATCGAGGATTGGCGCCAGGAATTGTCGGAGAAATTGGGCGTAAGCTGACTTGAAGAGGCCCCTTGAGAGGCCGCGCTTAGTTAAATTTATTGATCACGAAAAAGAGTATGGCGGCGAGCACGGCGCTGGCCGGAACGGTGATCAGCCAGGCGGCTATAATCGTCATCAAATGCTTGCGCCGCACCAGTTTGCGCGCCCGCGCCTTGGCCCAGCTTCGCTCTCTGGGCGCCGGCGCCGGCTTGCTCCCAGAACTGGCCTGAGCGCCAACCGCCCGTGGCATGCCGATATTGACCCGCCGGTTGGTGATAAATTCGCGCAAAAAACCAACCCCGAAGACAGCGCCGACGGCGATGTGAGTGGACGATACCGGCAGGCCGAGGGTTGATGCAATAATCACCGTGATCGACGCCGAGAGTGCGACGCAGAACGCCCGCACCCGGTCCAGCTTGGTGATCTTTTCGCCGACGATCTCGATAATCTTGGGGCCAAACAACAGCAAACCAACCACGATGCCGATAGCGCCGATGGCCAGCACCCAGAGGGGCAGCGTTACCTTGGCGGCGACGGTGCCTTGGGTTACCGCGCTGACGATGGCCGCCAATGGCCCGACTGCGTTGGCAACATCGTTGGAGCCGTGCGCGAAAGACAAAAGCGCCGCTGCGCAGATCAGCGGAATGGTGAACAGATTGCCCACCGATTTGCGGCGATTTTCGAGGTTCACGGCGGCACGGATGATCGCCGATTTGACGGTCATGTAGGTCAGGCCGAAGGCGGCGACGCCGATCAACGCAATCACCGACGCATCGGGCCGCCAGATGCGCTTGAAGCCCTTCATCACCAGATAGACCGAGAATACAGCCGCCATAATGGCCACCAGAACCGGCACCCAGCGCTTGGCAGCGGCGATTTTGTCTTCCCGGTAAAGCACGGCAAATTTGATGAAAGCCAGAAATGCCGCCGCGACAGCACCGCCGAGCACTGGTGATATCACCCAACTGGCGGCGATTTTTCCCATCACCGCCCAATCAACCGACGCGAAACCGGCCGCCGCGATACCCGCCCCCATGACGCCGCCGACGATGGAATGGGTGGTCGAGACCGGCGCGCCGACCAGGGTCGCCAGATTGACCCAGACCGCCGCCGACAATAAAGCCGCCAGCATGGCCCAGATGAATATGGATTTGTCAGCGAAAGCGTCCGGGCTGATGATGCTTTTGGAAATTGTGGTGACAACATCGCCGCCGGCGATCAGCGCGCCGCTGGCTTCGAATATTGCGGCGATGGCCAGAGCGCCATACAAGGTCAGGGCCTTCGATCCGACCGCCGGGCCGACATTATTGGCGACATCGTTGGCGCCGATATTCATCGCCATATAACCGCCGATAATGGCGGCGATTGCGAGGATACTAAAGCCGTCACCGCCGGTGCGGAACAGCATGAACACCCAAACCGCGAGCAGGAACAATAGTCCGAAGCCCAGGTTCAGGTTCCGCTGGCTGGTGTAAACCGCAGCCTTTTCCAGCTGAACGATGCGCTTAAGATCTTTATCGACGGTGGTGCGTTTGGCTGCCACGGAGGGATCGCTTTTCGGGCCTGAGAACAATGACATGATCACCATCCAATACTATGAAGAAGCGCCGCCATTTCGAGCATCGCATAGCCTGAACGATGTTGCCGGTCAACCTACGAAATAGCGGACAAATTTACATTGATCTAAATCAATAAAAACAAGAGCTTCGACGGAAATATTCTCGGCGCCCAGCCGGCGATTTGACGGCGCGGAGATCGGAAATATCCGAATCACCCCGCCGCCGGGCGATGCAATTTAATTATCTTCGCAACGGACCAGCCAGAGCCAAAATTGCGCCATATCTCAAACGGGCCGCATGCAGGCGCTTAACATAGCGATACGCCGCTTCTCACGCATTATTTACCGAAACCGGGCCTATTATGACTGGCTTAAGCAAGGGTTCCTTGAGAGATTACGGCAACGGTGACGCTCGCCAAATAACTTGGAATATCACAACAATGAAAATGATACGGACAACCATAATTCTGGCTTTCGGCGCCTTCTTCCTGTTCGCCGCGCCAAACGCCAACGCCGGGCCGGGGCTTAAGCTCTCGGAAGACATCAAGGCCGGATTGATGGGCATGCGCGCCGTGAAGGGCGAGCCTGTCACCGAGGCGTTTTTCGACGGCAAGCCAACCATGGTGATTTTCTTCGCCAGTTGGTGAGGCGTCTGTCGTTCTGAGTTCGTGCAACTCAGCAACTATCTGGCGGACGGCGGCGACAAGGAGCTAAACGTCATCGCCATTGCCTGGACCGAAGGCCGCTATGGTAATGCGTCGCCGGCGCGGCTGCGCAGCTTTATCAGAGGCTTCCACAAATCGATCCGTGTCGTTCATGCCAGCCCCCGCGTCGAAAACGATTTTGCGCCGCTGGTCTATGTGCCGGCGAATTTTGCCTTTGACGGCAAGGGCCGCTTGCGCCTGGGTGACGGCAACCGCATGCATCTTAGCCGCAAGCAGATTGCCTTGATCGTCGACAAAATAAAGTAACGCCGGTTCCGGGGTTAAGCGCTGGGGCCTAAGGGGCTGGGCCGCATCCGCTCCTTCGGCAGGCGGAGGCGTATGGTGGTGCCGCTACCGGGCTTGGAATCGATATTCAGCAAGCCGTCGTGCAACGCCATCAGCCCGGACGACAAGGGCAGTCCCAATCCAGTGCCCTGCACGCCGTTTTCAATTTCTTGGGATATTCGGCCGAATTTTTCCATCGCCTTGGCGATGTCTTCATTGCTCATGCCGACGCCGGTATCGGTAACCGAGATTTGGCCGCCGCCATCGTCGGTAACGTTATAATCGAGGCTCACCGATCCCGTGCGCGGCGTGAATTTTACCGAATTGGTCAACAGGTTGATCAGCACCTGTTTGATGCGAAGCACATCACCGAAAATCCAGACCTCGTCGTCGCGGATGTTGTTGCGCAAATCAACGCCCATATTTTCGGCCAGGGGCGCCATCAGAACGCAAGACGAGTGGGCCAGATCGGCCAGCGAAAACTCGGCTTCCCGCAATTCGAGGCTATTGGCCTCGATCGCCGAAACATCAAGAATGTCGTTGACCAGTTCCAGCAAATGCTGCCCGGAAACCAGGATATTGTTGATATAGCCTTCCTGGCCGGTGTTATCCAACGGCCCCCGCACGCCATGGGACAAGGCGTCGGAGAAGCCGATGATCGCATTCAAAGGCGTGCGAAATTCGTGGCTCATATTGGCGAGGAACTGGGATTTGGCGTGGCTCGCGGCCTCGGCCTTTTCGACCGCGTGCACCAGCGCTTTTTCGGTGTATTTTCGCTCGATGATTTCCTGGCGCAGCTCGCGGGTGCGGGATTCGATCAGCCGCTCCAGGTTATTGTTGGCATCATGAAGCGCCTGCTCGGCATTTTTGCGGTCCCGGATATCCTGAATTTGGCAGATGGAGTGATCGGGATTGCCATCCCGGTCGAGCACCGTCGACGAATGCAGCGCCACCCAAATCGGATGGCCGTCTTTATGGATGTAGCGTTTCTCCGTCTCGAAGCTGGAACCATCGCCTGCGTTCAGTTTTGCCAGGCGGCCGGCACCGAAGTGCAGATCATCCTCATGGGTAATCTCGGCGGAGGATTTGGCTAAGATTTCCGCATTCGTGTAACCCAGCAGATCTGAATAGGCCCGGTTGACCCAGCGATAGCTGCCATCCAATTCAAGCATCGCCATGCCAACGCCAATATCTTCAAAGGCCCGGCAAAACCGCTCGGCATCGGGCCAGATATCTACTTCCGTGTCGATGATATTCAACTGATTGTCCATTGAATTACAATTACCCATCATTCCACCCGCAATCTTACGGAATTCAGGTGTGAATACATGATATTGGTTCTCAGCCGCCGAATTTAAAGACCGCGCGGCGCATATTCCGGTTTAACGTGTGGATTAATTTCGTTTCACGATTTCCGGGTATCCAGCCGCTCACGCCAGATACAGCGCATCCTCGGGCGGCAGATCAACAAGCCCGCCCAAATCGGCTTCTCCATTGACGAAAAATTGCAGCCGGTTGCCGCATGGGTCCTGGATATGGATGGCGCGCCGGGCGCCGTGTTCGATCACACGCTCGATGGCAATGCCGCGCTCGGCGCACAATTTCAGCGCCCGCTCGAACGCGGGCTCGCCGTCGAGCTCGAAGCCGCCATGGTGAAACCCGGCGTCCCATCCGGGCTGGCGGCGAAACAAGGCCATGCTTGCCTCGCCGACACTGCCGGCCAGCAAAGTGAAATCATGATCGCCGCCGCCGGCCATGGGCACCAGCCCAACCAGCTTGGTGTAGATATCCAACAGCCGGTCATAGTCATCGGCGATAAGCGCATAGTGAACGGCGCGGCGGGTGTGGAAGACGGCATCTTCGACAATAAGGATTTCCGGGTCCACCGGATAGCAAGGCACCGTGACGGGGCGCGTCGTTCCCGGCTGCCAATCGGGGTTCTGGTTGGGGCCGTCGATCTCGCCCGAGCGTTCCTCGCGCCAGTTCGCCTTGACGTCGGCATATACTTCAAACCGGTTGCCTTCGGGATCATGGCCGTAACAGCAATGGGCCACGTCGGCGGACAGGTTCCAGTCAAACTCGAACCCATAGGCGCCTATACGGGCGTAATCTTCCACCAGCTCGGCCTCGGTTTCCAATTCGAACGCAGCGTGATGCATGCCATTGACGCGCCCTTCGCCCCTCGGCCCGGTGACATCGAAGATCGCCGAATCATGGTAGGTGTTGCCGTTGGAGAGGAAATAAGCCTTGATGCCGGGGCGCGTATAAACGGTCTGCAGACCGGCCACATCCCGGTAGAATTTCGACGTTTCGGCCACATCCGAGACCCAATAATTGATATGGCCCAGCCGCCGGGGCCGGAAGATACCGCGGCCCGAAGATTTGCTGTCAGCCGTCATCACCGTTCCTCCAGGCAAATACTCTAAGCGCATATGTGGTGTCGGCCAAGGCCCGCATTTTTCCCGATGATCGAGAATTTGAATGATTTCCTGGGTGAATTTCAGAAATTTACAGCGGAAAAACCGACATCGCCCCTCTATACTTTGATCGCGCCCGCCCGAAATCCTTTGCCCATCAGGCTAGATCGAACACCAACGCTTCGGTATCTTCGCCGGCCTCGAACAATACCGAGGCTTCGCCTTCCAGCGCCGCCGCGTCGCCCGCCGACAGGGTTTCGCCGTTGACGTTTAATGTCCCCCAGGCCACTTGCACCCAGATATGGCGATCGGTTGCCGGGCTGTAGGTTTCGCGTTCCCCGTCATCTAAGCGCAGCACGTACAAATCCACATCCTGGTGGATGCTGACGCCGCCGGAAGCGCCGCCCTTTGATCCGATGCAGGTCATGGCGCCGCTGGTATCGACCGGCGGCACGTCTTGTTGCTCGTAGGACGGCTCCAGCCCCTGGGTGTCGGGGATGATCCATATCTGGAAAAAATGGTTGCCCTGGTCCCCCGATGGATTGAATTCGGAATGCTGGATGCCGGTGCCGGCGCTCATTTTCTGAATTTCGCCGCGCCGGATGATGGAGCCGTTGCCCATGTTGTCCTTATGCGCCAACTGGCCTTCCAGCACATAGGAGATAATCTCCATATCCCGGTGCGGATGGGTGGGAAAACCACCGCTAGCAACGATGCGGTCTTCGTTGATAACCCGCAACGGGCCAAACCCCATATGGTTTGGATCGTGATAATCGGCGAAGGAAAATGTGTGTTTGCTGTCGAGCCAATCGAGCTTGGCAGCGCCCCGCTCCTGGCTTTTGCGTATCTGCATCATGATGGTTTCCTCTTCTTGCCTATCGCTAAGCCATATCGAATATCAGCAGCACGGCGTCATCCCGGGCGGTGATGGTCACCGTGCCGTCCCCCTCCACCGCCGCGCCGTCACCGGCGGCAAGGACGGCATCGTCCAGGCCTGCGGCGCCCGCCGCCATCTGCACCCAGGCGCGCCGGCCCATAGCCAAATGCATATCGGCGCTCTGGCCGGCCTCAAGCTGACAGGAATAGAGGCGCAAATCGGCGTGGATGGCAACACCGCCTTCGGGCCTTTTAGGGGCCGCGATCAAGCGCAGCCCGCGGCCATCACCCAGCGCCATCTGCTCGTAGCCTGGCCGGAGCCCCAATTCGGCTGGCCGTATCCAGATTTGCAGGGAATGGCTGATCTCGGTGCGAGACGAATTACACTCCGAATGGACAACGCCGGCGCCGGCGCTCATGCGCTGTATCTCACCGGGACCGATCAGTCCCTTACCGCCGGTGGAATCCTCGTGCGCCATGCCGCCGGCCACCATGAAGGTGACGATTTCCATATCCTGGTGCGGGTGCATGGGAAAGCCCTGGCCCGGCTGGATCACGGTCTCGGCGATGGAAATCAGCGCGCCGTAGCCGTTCGGATTGGGATCATCGGGATTATCGGCGGCAAAGGAGCGCGTGATGCGCACCCAGTCCCGCTGCGTGGCAATACGCCGGCCGCTTTTGAAAATCTCGATCATCAGACCGACTCGATATCGCCGAGCGCCTGGCGGGCATGAAAATCATCGGCGAAATTCTGCAATGCGCCCGCTTCGATGGCGCCGCGCAGACCCTGCATCAGGCTTTGATAATAATGCAGATTGTGCCAGGTCAGAAGCATCGGCCCCAATATCTCGTCGGCCTTAAAGAGGTGATGCAGGTAGGCGCGGCTGTGGCCGGCGCAGGCCGGGCAGGCGCAAGCCTCTTCGATGGGGCGCGCGTCTTTGGCGTGGCGCGCATTGCGGATATTGATCGATCCCCGCGCCGTAAAACCCTTGCCGGTGCGCCCGGACCGGGTCGGCATGACACAATCGAACATATCGATGCCGCGCGCCACGGCGCCGACCAAATCGGCGGGCGTGCCGACGCCCATCAGATAGCGCGGCGCTTGGTCCGGCAAATGGCCCGCCAATCCGTCGAGCACGCCAAACATCACCTGCTGGCCCTCGCCGATGGCCAGGCCGCCGACGGCGTAGCCATCGAAGCCGATGCGCCTCAGCGCCGCCGCCGATTGCTCGCGAAGATCATCAAAGACGCCGCCCTGGACGATGCCGAACAAGCCATAGCCGGGGCGGGTTGCAAAGGCCTGCTTGGAGCGCTCCGCCCAGCGGTGGGTCAGTTCCATGGATTTGGCGATGGCGTCCTTGTCATCGGACATGGCCGGACATTCGTCGAGCACCATGGTCACATCGGCGTCGAGCAGGGCCTGAATTTGCACGGCGCTTTCCGGCGTTAATGTATGGCTGGCGCCATCGATATGGGATTGGAAGGTGACGCCGTCCTCGGTCATGGTGCGCAGCTTGGCAAGCGACATTACCTGGAAGCCGCCGGAATCGGTCAGTATCGGCCCCGGCCAATTCATAAACTTGTGCAGCCCGCCGAGACGCTGAATGGTCTCAGCCCCGGGGCGCATCATCAAATGATAGGTGTTGCCGAGCACCATTTCAGCGCCGGTGGCGGCGACCGCGTCCGCCGTCATGGCCTTCACCGTGCCCGCCGTTCCCACCGGCATGAAGGTCGGCGTCTCCAGCGTGCCGTGGGCGGTTTGCAAGCGGCCCCTCCGGGCGGCGCCGTCGCTGGCCAGGATTTCCAAGGCAAATTCGCTCATGGTGCGCCCCGTTCCAAGAGGCAGGCATCGCCGTAAGAAAAGAAGCGGTAGCGGGCTTCGATGGCGTGGGCATAGGCGGCGCGCATGCGCTTCAACCCGGCGAATGCGGCGACCAGCATAAATAGGGTCGAACGGGGCAGATGAAAATTGGTGACCATCGCATCGGCAATCTTGAAACGGTATCCGGGGGTCATAAAGATATCGGTCTCGCCGGTAAAGGGGGCGAGATGGCCGCCGTCGTCCGCCGCCGCCTCCAAAAGCCGGAGCGACGTGGATCCGGCGGCGACGATGCGCCCGCCGGCGTTGCGCGCGGCGTTGATGGCTGCCGCCGTCTCAGGTCTGATCTCGCCCCATTCGGCATGCATGATGTGATGATCGGTGTCGTCCACCTTCACCGGCAGAAACGTCCCCGCCCCCACATGCAGGGTGACGAGGGCATGGCTGATCCCGCGCAGCTCCAGCGCAGCCATGATCGCCGGCGTGAAATGGAGGCTCGCGGTCGGCGCTGCCACGGCGCCCGCAACGTCGGCGAACATGGTTTGGTAATCGGCCATGTCATCGGCGTGACCGGTCCACTCGCGCTTGATATAGGGCGGCAGCGGCATGATGCCGTGGGCGCCTAACTTGGCCAGCAACGGCGCGCCGGCAAGGCCGAATTCCAGCCGCACCTCGCCGCCGTCCCGTTTATCGGCGACCAGCGCCTTAAAATCAGCGGCAAAAATAATGGTATCGCCCACATGGAGCCGCTTGGCGGGCCGCGCGAAGGCCCACCAGCCGAGGTCAAATTCTTCTTTGTGAAGGGTGACTTCCACGGTGGCCTCGCCGCGCTTACCGGTGAGGCGCGACGGGATCACGCGGGTGTCGTTGCAGACCAGCATATCGCCGGGGCGAAGCAGGTCCGCCAATTCGGTGATCTTGTGATCGCCGAGGCCGGCATCCACATGCAAAAGCCGCGCCGCGTCCCTCGGGCGCGCCGGATGCTGGGCGATCAAATCCCGGGGCAGTTCGAAATCAAATTCATCGACGCGCATGGCCGAAACGTATCGGAAGCGAAGTCCGGTCACAACGCGTGTTTGTTAAGCCCGATTGCTATAACATGGCGGCCATGATCGACGATATCTACAACACCGAAGTATTGCGTCTGGCCGCCCATATTTCGCGCATCGATCGCCTCGCCCGCGCCGACGCAGAGGCGGAGCTTCGCAGCCCGCTGTGCGGCTCCACCATCGGTGTACAGATATGCGTGGCGGGCGGGCGCATCACCGATTACGCGCAGGAAGTGAAGGCCTGCGCCCTCGGCCAGGCCGCCGCCTCGGTGATGGCGGTCCAGGTGATCGGCAAGGATGCCGCCGAGATCGCGGCGGTGCGGGCTACGGTCGAGGCCATGCTGAAATCGGATGGCGCGCCGCCGGTTGGCGATTGGGCTGCGCTGGTGGCCTTAGCACCGGCGAAAGACGCCAAGGCCCGCCACGGCGCCATATTGTTGCCGTTCGATGCGGTGCTGAAGGCGCTGGCCGAAATTAACGCGGCGGCGGAGTAGCGGCTTAGCCTTCCACCGTCACCCGGGCTTCGCCTTCGCACATTTCGCCGACCACTGAGGCATAGCTGTAACCTTGCTTTTTGAACAGCGCCAGCACCGCGTCCACCGAGCCGGCGTCGCAGCTAACCATCAGGCCGCCGGAAGTTTGCGGGTCCATCAACAGGTTTTTCTGCCACTGCTCGATGCCGTCAAAGACGGTGACGTGATCGGTAAAGCTGTCCCAATTGCGGTTGGCGGCGCCGGTGTTATAGCCTTTTTGAGCATAATCGGCGGCGCTGTCCAAAATCGGCAGCTTGTCCCAAGAAAGCCTCGCGCCAAGCCCGGCGCCCTTGCACATCTCGTACATGTGGCCGCCAAGGCCAAAGCCGGTAATGTCGGTGATGGCGTTGACGCCGTCCAGTTGCGCCAGATCGGCGCCCACGGAATTTAATTTGACGCAGCTTTCGACCATCACCTCGTAACCATGCGGGTCCAACTCGTCCTTGTTCAGCGCGGCGCCCAGGATACCGACGCCCAATCCCTTGCCGAGGATCAAAACATCGCCGGCCCGGCCGTCGCAATTGCGCATGATATGGTCCGGATGCACCAGCCCGACGACGGCCAGGCCATAGATGGGCTCCGGCGAATCGATGGTGTGGCCGCCGGCCACCGGAATATTGGCTTCGCCGCACAAATCCGCGCCGCCGGCGAATATCTCGGTCACCATTTCCGGCGGCATGATATTGGCCGGGAAGCCGGCGATGGCCAGCGCCAGGATCGGCGTGCCGCCGGTGGCGTAAATATCGGACACCGCATTGGCCGCCGCGATGCGTCCGAAATCGTAAGGATCATCGACAATCGGCATGAAAAAATCGGTCGACGCCACCACCGCTTGGGTGTCGTTGATTTTGTAGACAGCCGAATCATCGCCGGTCTCCACGCCAACCAGGAGGTTGGGGTATCGTGCCTGCGGCGGTAATCCGGATAGCATCTTTTCAAGCACCGACGGTGCTATTTTGCAGCCTCAACCTCCCCCGTGGGAGAGCTCGGTCAGCCTTACGACCTGCTTGTCCATGGTACCTTCCGATATTGTTACGTTTGCCGGGCACCTTATAGGGCACCCGGGCCTAAGCAGCCAATCAAATAATCGCGAAATTGTCCAGGCGCTTACCGCCCTTGTACGGTACGAGCCGCACCGAAATCTAAACGCTTAGTTTGGGGATCACCTTTTCGCCGAACAGACGCATCGAGCGTTCCGCCTCCTGCAACGGCAAGTCATTGAAATTGATCTGCAGGGATGCGATCTCGAAGCCGCCGGTCGCCTCCTCATATTGGGCGATCTGATCTATCAGCCGCCCCGGCGAGCCGATGAAGGCGCCGCCCTTTTCCATCTGGGATTCGGTGGTTTCCTTGGCCAGCATGGCAATAATTTTGTCGTAGCCGGGATAATCTTTGGAACTCCTGCCGTCGAGCCACGACGACGATGCATCGACCAGGGATTTCAGGTAGCGGTCGAGGGCGCCGCGGGCGATCTCCAGGGCCTTGGCATCGTCTTCATGACAGAACATGTGATGCGCCAGCATGACCCGGCCCGGCCCCTCGTGGCCGGCCTCGGCGCGCGCTTCCCGGTAGAGGGCAATAAGCTCGTTCATCACCCCGCCGGGCAGCGGGATGGCCATAAGATCGTAGCCGAGTCGGCCCGCATTGGTGAACGATTCGGGCGTGATCAGCGCCGCGATCCAGATCGGCGGGCGCGGCTGCTGGGTCGGCCGCGGCAGCGACGTGACACCGGCGTAGCTGTTGAATTCACCCTCCATGGTAACGTTCTCTTCTTCCAGGAAGCGGCGCACTTGCTCCATGCCCTCGGTGAAGCGGGCCTTGGATTCATCCAGGCTGCGGCCGAATATTTCAAACTCGATGGGCAGGAAGGCGCGCGCGAAACCGCATTCCATGCGCCCATCCGAAATGGCGTCGAGCATGCCGATCTCACCGGCGATCTTTAACGGGTTGTTGAATATGGGCAGCACCGCGCCGGTAACCAGGCGCGCCTTTTTGGAGCGCATGGCGGCCGCCGACAGGAACACATGCGGGTTCGGCGAATAGCCGCCATAGGACTGGCCGTAATGCTCCACGGTGCGGATATTGGTAAACCCGCATGCGTCGGCGAGGCCGGAAAGATGCAGGCAATCACCCCAATATTCCGCCCCCGATTTGGTTTCCGGCCCCACGTCGGGAAAGAACTGTATGCCGAATTCCATCAACTTCGCTTTCGATATTTGTGCTATTTGGATGCCGCTTTTTCGGCGGCGGCCTCGGCGTGGAAATCGCCGCCGGCGCCGTCGATATAGGCGGGCAGGTAAATCGCTTTGAAGCCGCCCAGAATTTCTTCGAACGGCACATCCATGAAGGCGCCCCGGTTGCGCAGATATTCCATATGCCGCTCGCCCTTCTGATTGAACTCGTGGAACAGGCTATCTTCCGAGCCGTCAAATTCCAGCGGCTTCAGCCCGAAGCGGTCACAGAGAGTGCGGTTGAAGACCGGCGTCGCCTTCACCCAGGCCCCGTCGATCAAGATGTCTGTATAGGAATGCCAGATAAACAAATCGGTGCCGAGCATATCCAACAGGCGCTTGGTCGCCAGGTGGTTGCGCACGTCGGCATAGCCGGGGCGCGCCGGGATGCCGGCGATGCGGAGACAGGCGGTCAACAAAGCCGATTTCGGCACGCACCAGCCGCGCCCGGTGATCACCGCGTCGCTGGCCCGGTAGCTTTCGATCTTGGCGATCGGCATGTAGGGATCGTAACGGATCTCGTCGCGCACCGCGTAATAGAGGGATATGACGCGCTCCAGCTCGGAATTGCCCTTGACGTGAGATTGCGCAAATTCGATCACGGCGGGATGATCGCTGTCCACGAGGCGGCCGGGTTTCAGGTAAATATCTCGATTGCGATTGTTCATGGGAACCCATATTTTGCTGGCGGACCATACGGCATAGATATGCATTGCGACAGGGAAAAATTTGGGCTTAGACATGGCGGCGCAGGCAATATTTTTGGCGGTCATGGCCGCCTTCGGCTTCGGCCTTGGTATCGTTGGCTTGCCCGGCCCGGGCGCGGCGAGCTGTCTGAACGATGCCGATCTGGGCGCCGTGACGCGCTCGGTGTTCACCAAATCGCTGGGCCCGGTGATGCGCATCTGCTCGACAAATTATCCCAAGATCGAAGAGCGCGCGATTGACGCGACGCGCGAATTTTACCTCGTCTATCGCAGCGACATGCGCTATAACCGTCTGAAAACAAACGAAATATTTCGCCGCGTTTTCAAAGATGACTGGCAGGAAAATTTGGCGGCGTTGCTCGCGGAGGCGACCGGTCCTATTCTGCGCCGGGCCGGCGTTTACAGCGCCGAGCAATGCGACGCTGACATTCAGCGCCTCGAAGCTATGGTCGAGCGGCTCGATTACAGCGCCATCATGGCCACCGGCGCGGCCCGCAAAATTTTTGAATTCGAACGCCGGCATATTCCAGATTGCGGCAAATAAATGAAACGGGGAACAGACAATGCTTGAGCTTTATCACAGCGGTTTGACCACATGCTCAAAACAGGTGCGCCTGACTTTGCGCGAAAAAAACTTGGATTATGTCAGCCATTTTATAAATCTTCGCACCTACGAGCATTACAGCGCCGAATATTTAAAGATCAATCCCAACGGGCTGGTGCCGTCGCTGGTGGATGACGGCCGCGCCATCATCAATTCCCTGGCGATCATGGAATATCTGGACGATATCTGTCCCGAACCGCCCCTGCGTCCGGCCGATCCGAAAAAGCGCGCCGATATGCGGCGCTGGCTGTCCACCTCGGACACCACCCATATGTCGGTGATGACCCTCACCTACAACGCCTTCCTTAGACCTGAGGTCGAGGCCTTGAGCGACGGCGACAAGGCCACCGTGATGGCCGCCAACCCGGTGCCGGAACGGCGCGAGCGTATCCGCCGCATCGCCCATGGCGGCTACAGCGCCGATGAAGAAGGCCGCGCCATGGACATGACCGCCTTTACCCTCGGCCAGATGGAAGACGCGCTGCTAAGCGCAGATTGGATGGTCGGCGATTACTCCCTGGCTGATATCAGCCTCTTTGCCCTCACCCACCGGCTTGGCGAATTGGACGCGGAAATATTCGATGCCACGCGCTTTCCCGGCGTCGTTGCCTGGCATCAGCGCATGCTGGCGCGCCCGGCCGTCGCCCATATCATGCAGCCGGGCACGGCGGAAACGCCGGCCAACTCGCCGCTCAGCCTGTCGGGGTTGGGGTAGCCCCTAACCACCAACCCGGGGCAGAACCTCGGTGGCGTAACTTTCCAGAGTGCGCAGCATAACCTCGTTGGTCAGCAGCCCTGTATAACACCAGGCAAACACCCAATCGACGGGCAGCCGCTCGCGGATGGCTTCCAATTGGCGGGTGACCGTATCGGGGCTGCCGTAAAGCACATGGCCGGACTTGAACATTTCTTCCGGCGAATAGCGGATCCCGGTGTCCGGGTCTTCGAGGCCGCGCCCGAAGCCGAACGGCTCGAACCAGGCGTTGCGGGCGAAGGTGGAGGAATCCTCGGCCAGGGCCTGGGCTTCTTCGTCGGTGTCGGCGATGATCAGGGTGCGAAGGACGGCAACGCCTTCGCCGCGCGGCCGCCCGGAGGCATCCGCATAGACATCGAGCAAAAACTCCTCGCGCTTCGGATGCAGCGGCGGCAATACCGCGACCACGCCCTCGGCGGCGCACCAGCGGATCGAACGCTCGGTCGATGAAAACGGCAGGAACAGTTCCGGATGCGGTTTCTGCAACGGCTTCGGCACGACGCCGATTTGTTTCAGCATGCCGTCTTCGACGCCGGCGCCCCACTTGTCGGTGGTTTCCAGATCCCACGGCGTGCCCGGCGCCGGGATTTTCCAGTATTTGCCGTCGAAGGAGGTCATTTCTTCGGTCCAGCATTTCTTGATGATCTGGAAACATTCCTCAAAGGCGGCCCGGTTGGCATCGTCGATATCCTTGGGCGCGCCGGGAACGGCGCCATGGATGCCGTGCGTCTGTTGCGCCATCACATCAACCCAGCGGCGCTGGTAGCCGCGCGCAAACCCGGCGCAGGCGCGCCCGCCGGTCATATGATCGAGCATGGCGATGTTCTCGGCGACCCGGATCGGGTTTTCGGCGGGCAGCACAATGCCGAGCTGGCCGACTTTGATGCGCTTGGTCTGCATGGCGACATAGAGATCGAGCATCACCGGATTGTTGGACAGCTCGATGCCTTCAATATGGAAATGATGCTCGGTAAAATTGATGGATTCGTAGCCGAGATCATCGGCAAGTACCGCCTGCTCGCTCAGCTCAGCCAGCATGCGGCCGTAAAGATCGCCCCGAAACCCGGCCATGCCTTGGGTAATATCGGATTTACGGCCAATCGACGGCAGAAAAAACAAAGATGTCTTCACCGCTCCCCCCTTTAATTTATTGCTTTAGCAGCCCTCGGGACAACCGGTTACGTCCAGGTGGCGAACCCCATGCCGCTGCCGGTGCCGGCGGGCGTGCGGTAACAAGGGACGTAATCCAGCATTTTCATTTCTAGCCCGGTTTCGGCAACCGCGCCGCAAGCGGCGATCCAGTTTTTGGTCTCGGATGTGCCCGAGCGGAACATGATATTGGGCTCACCCGCTATCGTTTCCACGTCCTGTTTCAACATTGCGTCGATAATTTTTTGGTCCCATTCCTCGTCGACCACGAAATGGCTGAGCCCGCCGGACGCGCAGATCGCCACCCGTTTGCCGCCATCCCAGCTGCGGATGGCGCGCCCGATGGAGCGGCCGAAATCATAACAGCGGCCCGGCTTCGGCTGGTTCGGCGGATAGTAAGTGTTCAAAAGCACCGGCACCAGCGGGATCGGCTTGTCGCGCAAGATGCGCCTATAGATGAAGCCGACCGCGTGGCCGATACCGCTGCCGCGCGGACCCGACGGCGCTTGCATCGAGGCGGTGACATCAATCTCGTCTTCCATGGCCTGGGCAATGATGGCTTCGGCGAGGCCGTCGGCGACCGGGTAGTCCTGGTTCTCCGGCGGCTTGTTGGCGGTGACGGTGTAGCGGATACCGGCCTGCATGTCTTTCAGGCGCTCCGGGGTGACCGCCTTGTTGATCACCTTGGGCCCGCAGAAAACGGTGAAGGCGGGCTGGATTGCATCGTCGAACCATTCATGCTGGTCGTCGCCGATCAGCACGATGATGTCGGGTTTGACCTCTTCCAGCTTGTTCGCCAGCGCGTCCAGTTGCTTGATGTTGCGGTCATAGCGTTCCTGGCGGACCTCCAACATGTTCTGGCCTTCCAGGTAATTGCTTTTGCGCAGCTCATAAAGCTGGTCATAGGTATAGGTGCCGTCCCGGTAGGCAAGCTCCGGATTTTCATGATCGGCGTCGGCGCGCAGATCCCACTTATCCGCCGGCGTCGACAGGAGCGGTCCGTGCGAAGCGCCAAATCCATATACAATGTTCGCCATTAGAAGCTGCTCCTAAAATTTATTGAACGAGAGGATACCGGGTTTCGGTGCCCAGATCAGTATAACAACAACGCCGCCGAAGCGAAATCCACTTGGGGTTCCTGAGGTGAATATCGCCGCCCGCCTACTCCGCCGCCGCCGATCCGCTTTTCTTGGCGTAGCGGCTTTCCGGGCGCGGCAGGCCCAAATTTTCGCGCAACGTGCTGCCGGTATATTCGGTGCGGAACAAGCCGCGATCCTTCAAAATCGGCATCACCAGTTCACAAAAATCGTCGAAAGCGCCCGGCGCATAGGGCGGCATGATGGTGAAGCCGTCGCAGGCTTCGCCCTGGAACCATTCTTCCATGTAATCGGCCACCTGTTCGGGCGAGCCGACGAACACGTTCTTGCCGCGCGCGCCCGCCGAATGGGCGCCCAATTCGCGGATGGTCATGCCGGTTTTGCGTCCCAATGCGGTCAGCTCATCATAATGGCCGCGGCTGCCGCCCCCATGTTCAGGCAGGGGATCGGGCAAAGGCTTGTCCAGATCGAACCCGGACAGATCGACGCCCAGCATCGTTGCCAGCATCTCGCGCCCGACGATGGGATGGATCAGCGACTGGATAAAATCGAAGTCTTCTTTTGCTTCGGCTTCGGTGGGGCGCACATGGATCGAAATACCGGGCAGGATTTTGCAATGGTCCGGATTGCGGCCATAGGTTGCCACGCGCGCCTTGACGTCATCGTAATAGGTCTTGGCCGATTCGAAGTTCAGATGCGGGCTGAAGATGGCCTCGGCGGTGGCCCCGGCCAGCTCCTTGCCGGCGTCCGAGGCGCCCGCCTGGATGATCACCGGATAGCCCTGGATGGGGCGCGGCACGTTGAGCGGGCCCTTCACCGAGTAGCGTTCGCTCTTATGGTTCAGCTCGTGCATGGCATCGGGCTCAAAGAACAGGCCGCTTTCGGCGTCGCGGACGAAGGCATCGTCGTCGAAGGAGTCCCAAAGGCCCTTGACGATGTCCACCACCTCGTGGGCGCGGTCATAGCGGTCGGCGTGGGCGTAGGCGTGATCGATGCCGAAATTCTGCGATTCGGCGTCGTTGCCGGACGTGACCACGTTCCAGGCGGCGCGACCGCCCGAGATGTGATCCAACGAGGCGAATTTGCGGGCGATATGGTAGGGCGCGTTCCAGCTTGAAGAGGCGGTGGCGACCAAGCCGATATGCTCGGTCACCATGGCCAGGGCCGACAGCAAGGTCAGCGGCTCGAAATGGGCGACGAACTGGGTGGAACGGCTGATCGCATCGATATGGGCTCTGCGGACGGCGTTGCCGTCGGCCAGGAACAATAGATCAAACTTGGCGCGCTCCGCCGTCTGTGCGATCTCGACATAATGTTTGATATTGATATGGGCATCTTTCTCGGCGCGCGGATGGCGCCACGACGCAACATGGTGACCGGTCGGGTTGTAATAGGCCGCCAGGTTCATTTTTCCATTACGTGCGCCCATTCAAATTCTCCTAAAACGCGATAAAACCTTAACTTAAATATGGATATATGATACCGGCGCCCGGCCTAACTTGCAATCGCCCGCAAGAGCGGCTGCGTGCGTTCGATCCAGCTATTGAGGGCCGGGTCCTCGGCATAATTGCTGTCGAGCAAATAAAGGCCCGGCGCCGGGCAAATGGCGCCCAGCTCGACCAGCACCGGCTTTAACGTGAACTCCGGCGCCAGCGCGTGGTTCGGCGCGGCGCCCAGCATCAGCGGCAGACCAATGACGCCGGCCAGCCCGTCATAGGGTATCTGGTCCAGGAACAGTTTCAGCAATCCGGTATAGGTTGCCTTGTAGGTGGGACTGGCGAAGACCACGGCATCGGCGCCGGAAACCGAGGCCACCGCCGCTTCGACATCCTTGTTGCCCCATTCCAGGAGACCAGGACCGAGATCGGCCAGATCAAGTACCAGGTCCGGCTCTTCCCCGGTGAGGCCCTTTGCCGCCAGAATTGCGGCCTCCATGGTTCGCGATTGCGGTTTCGGGTTGCCGACCACCACCACCATATTCATTACGCTGTCCCCGGTATTATTTGCCTCAAAGCTCAAGCTATCGGTTGCGGGGCGTGCCGTCAAAACAGATTGACGGCGGCGGGCTGGGCGATGAAAGTGCACTTAAAATATATGGGGAGGAAAAACGTGGACTACAAAAAACTTGGAAATTCGGATTTGATGGTGGCGCCCATCGGGCTTGGCTGTAATCGCCATCTGGAAGAAGGCGACGCGGTTGCCCTGGCCTCGATCCAAAAGGCCCTCGATCTCGGCATCAACCATTTTGACAGCGCCGATATGTACGGCTTCGGCGCCGGCGAGATTTTTCTCGGCAAGGCCTTGAAGGGGCGCCGGGACGAGGCGGTGATCGCCTCTAAATTCGGCTTCGTGCGCGGCGATGACGGCAAAATGCATTTCGTCGGCACGCCGGACTATGTGCGCGAGGCGTGCGATGCCAGCCTGGCGCGGCTGGGGCTCGATCATATCGATCTCTATTACCAGCACCGCATCGATCCCGATTTGCCGATCGAGGAAACCTGGGGCGCCATGGTGGAGCTGGTGACGGCCGGCAAGGTCGGCGCATTGGCCATATCGAACGCCACGGCGGAGCAAATCCGGCGCGCCCACAGCGTTTATCCGCTGGCCGCCGTGCAGATGGAATATTCCTTGATCGAGCGCGGCCAGGAAACCGAAATTCTGCCCACCTGCAAAGAGCTGGGCATCACCTTCGTTGCCTACGGCCCGTTGAGCTTTTCGCTGCTCGGCGGCGAGGTGACCGATATCGAGCAACTGCCGGGCGACGATTATTACCGGCGCGGCATGCCCCGCTTCCAGAACGAACATATCGCCGCCAATCTGGCCCGTGTCGAAACCGTGAAAGCCATCGCCGCCGAGGCCGGCGCAACCGCCGGCCAGATTGCCCTCGCCTGGACCATGTGCGGCGCCCACGACGTGATCCCGATCCCCGGCTCCAGGCAATCGCATCATCTCGAAGACAATGCGCGCGCCATTGAAATCGGGCTTAACGCCGATCAGATGCAGCGGCTGAACGAGGCGTTTTGACTATGAGCAATGTTCGCAAAGTTCCGGTTTTGATTGTCGGTGGCGGGCCGGTCGGCCTTGGCCTGGCCAGCGACTTGGGCTGGCGCGGCATCGAATGCATGCTGGTGGAGCGCACGGATGGAACCATATTTCACCCCCGCGCCAACACGGTGAATTCGCGCACCATGGAGTTCTGCCGCCGTTGGGGCGTCGCCGGCGCGGTGCAGGACGCCGGCGCGCCGCCGGAGTTTTCCCAGGACATATTGTATGTGACCGGCCTTCAGGGGCGCACCATCGCCCATATCGAGCGCCCCGATTATGGCAGCGCCAAGCCGTTGCCGACCACGCCGGAACGCTCGCAACGCTGCAACCAGTTGTTTTTCGATCCGGTGATCCGCGAGCTGGCGGCCGGCTTCGACGAAGTGACACTGGCCTACGGAACCCAATTCGAAAGTTTTGAGCGCACAAGTGACGGCGGCGTTACGGCCACCGTTCGTGATTTGAAATCCGGCGACACAAGCCAGATCGAGGCCCGCTATCTGGTCGCCTGCTGCGCCGGCAATTCTTCGGTACCGGCGGCCATCGGCTCGGTGATGGAAGGGGTTCAGGTGATCTCCTACAACCTCAACTGCTTCATCAAAATTCCGGAGCTGTGGAAGCATCACGACAAGCCCAACGTCGCCTTTTATTTCATGACTGGCGACGCCACCGGCGCCAACAGCTTTATCGAGCTGGATGGCAAGGAATTGTGGCGCATGGGGCTGACGTCGGACACCGGACCGCTGTCCGCCGACACCGTCGATGTGCACGCCATATTGAAAAAATTGATCGGCGCGGATGTACCGTATGAGTTGATCTCGACCCTGCCCTGGACCTGCCGCTCGATCGTCGCCGACACCTGGTCCGCAGGCCCGGTATTCCTGGCCGGCGACGCCGTGCACCAGCATTCGCCGGCCGGCGGCTTCGGCATGAATACCGGCATGGGCGACGCCGTCGATCTGGGCTGGAAGCTGGCCGCCATGATCGAAGGCTGGGGCGGCGAAGGGCTGGGGCTAAGCTATCAGGCCGAGCGGCGCCCGGTGGCCCAGCGCAATGTCGCCCAGGCTACCGGCAACCGGGAGGTGGATTACTGCGCCTTTCCGGGCGACGTGCTGGATGCCGATACGCCGGCAGGGACCGAATTGCGCGACCGGCTCGAAGAGGAAATTTTGCGCGAAAAAACCAGCCAGTTCGTGTCGCACGGCATCGCCCTCGGCTACCGCTATGATACCTCGCCCATCGTCGCCGGCGACGGCAGCGAGGCGCCGCCGCTCACGGTCGGCGAATATATACCAACAACTTATCCCGGCGCCCGCGCGCCGCACGCCTGGATCGACGCAAACACTTCAACCATCGATATCTTCGGCAAGGGCTTCGTGTTGATGAATTTCTCCGGCGAGGCCGCCGCCGCCGATGCGTTCCAGGCAGCCGCCGATCAACGGGGCATGCCGCTCCGCGTCGTCGATAGCAATGATGCCGATATCGCCGCCCTTTATGAGCGGAAACTGGTTCTGGTGCGCCCCGACGGCCACGTGGCCTGGCGCGGCGATGGCTTGCCTGACGATACGGGTACCATAATCGATCAGGTGCGCGGCGCGGCCTAGAGCCCCCGGCCCTATTCCGCGGCTTTGGGAAACGCGCCCAGGATGCGCCGGATATAGGCCGGCCCGTCCTCGCCGTCTTCGATGAAATCAGCGGTGCAGATAAAATCGGGAAACTGGTTTTGCGCGGTGTCGCGCAAGAGCCCCGGCGCCTCGCCGCCCGCCTGCATCTGCTTGATGGCGTCCAAAAGCGCTTTGCGCACTTCGATAATCACGATGTCGGTGGAGCCCAGATGCTCCTGAGAGCGGTCTTGAATCTTGCCCTGGGTTTCGATGGCAAAGGCATCATGGGCGGGGATATAACGGCCCAGCCCGGCGAAGGTTTCGTCTCGCCTCATTTCATCCCGGTCCTGCAAGTAGCGGTTTTCGGCGCGCCTTACATGCTGCTTGTCGGGGCCCACATTATCGCCCTTCTGCTTGGCCCAGAATTCCTTGTCCAGGGGCTCAGCCTGGCGGTAGATAAATTCGAACCGGCAATGGCTTTCATCATCGCAGGGCACGTACCAGCGACCCTGATAGCCCTTGACCGGCGGCGCCTCGGTGCCCACCGGCGTGGTACCGCAAGGGTAGATGTAATTGTTGACGCGCAAATAGTTTTCGCCGGTGGACATTTTGCGCAAGGCGTGGATGCGGACGCCGAAACTGGTGCGCTCGATCTGCAGGCGGGGATAGAGATCGTCGCTGAAAAAACGGTTGTCGCCGCGCGAATCGTAACTGTTTGAATTCGCCTCCGGGGCCGAGAGCCGGTGCAGATAGGATACGTGGGCCGGATCGGTGGAGCTTTCGAGCCCTTGCAGCCAATTGCATTTCTGCACCACCCGGAAGGCCATGCGGTTTTCTTTGGGAGCAGTCATGAATTGGAAATCGGGGATCAGCGGCGCGGCGCCCTCGCCCATATAGCACCAAATGACGCCGCCTTTGTCTTTAACCGGATAGGAGGTGTGGCGCACTTTCTGGCAGAATTTTTTGTCCTCGGGCTCGGCCGGTTGATCCAGGCAGTTGCCTTCGATATCGAACAGCCAGCCGTGATAGAGGCAGCGAATGCCGCCGTCTTCGATGCGGCCATAGGAGAGATCGGCGCCCCGATGCGGGCAATGGAGGCCGGTGAGGCCAAGCCGGTCCTTGTCATCGCGAAACAACACCAGCTCCTCGGACAGAATTTTGATCAGCATGGGATCGCCGCCGATGGGCATTTCCTCCGACGTGGCAATGGGCTGCCAATAGGAGCGCAACAAATCGCCGCCCGGCGTGCCCGGCCCGGTCCGGGTTACGAGATCGTTTTGTTGCTTGGATAGCATGACAGGCCTCCCCAAAAACGCTGGGGAAAATTGTATCCGAAACCTCGGCGGAATGCTATCGGGGCAGATCCAGAGCGGTTCCGGACAGATAGGAAGCAATTTGATGGGAACAAATCAGTTTTCCGGGTAGGCGCGGTGCGCCGCGCGATGCCTTTGCATCGGGCAAGGGCCGCAACGCCACCGGAGAGCCGATTTGACCCACCGAAGGCCGGGTGCTTTCGATGCGTGGACGTCGTCGCACGCCTTTGCCGATGCCAATGCCAATGCATCGCCATGGGTTGCGCTCCTAGCGCACTTGGGACAAAAGTGATGGCAAAATCATCCCGGTCAAATGGTTCCTATCTGTCCGGAACCGCTCTAGGCGGGCAGCGCCACTTCGCGGCGGCGGATCAGCCACCAGACGATCAGCGCGCCCAAAAGTTTGCTGGCGGTCATCGCCACCGCGCCCGCTAGCGACAAAAATCCGATCATGCCGAGGAACACAACGCTGTCGATGGGCGTGCCGATGATGGAGGAATAGAGGATGCGCTCAGACAGGGGCCGGCGGGTGAACGAATAGACCGCCCAATCGGCCAGCTCGCTGATCAGAAACGCGGCGGCGCTGGCGACGGCCACCTTCGGGTCAAAGACGTAGCTGATTCCGACACCAATGGCCATGGCGACCAGCACATAATGGCCGATCTCGCGCTGGGCGAAATCGCGGGCAACGAACACGAAACCCACCAGCAGCGCCACCGGCGGCCACATGGTGCCGCCCGGCAGCTTGACCAGAGGAACCACCGTGAACGCCCAGTTCACCAGCACAACCAGGGCAATATAAACAAAGGTATTTAAATATTTCATCGCATCCCGCCAATTTCTGAGTGTACCTAACCGAACGAAATCGGCCTGTCGAGACCCAATTCCAAGCAGTGTGTGACAATAATCACGGCGAATTTCGTTGGAATTCGGTTTATAGTCACTATCTTAAGGTAAGCAGTCGTGGTTGAAAATTGGCCGCGGCGGCGCCAAAATGGCTGCGAGCCCGGAAAATCCGGGTCGATGGAGAACCAAACACGTGGATTTTGCTACCCTGGCCGGCCTGGCGGTCGGCATCACCGTTGTAACCCTGGCGATTGCGACCGGATCGGATTTTTCGATCTTTCTCAACACGCCCGGATTTCTGATCGTCATCGGCGGCACCTTTGCCGCGACCATGATCAAGTTCCCCCTGTCGGGATTTTTCATCTCCATGCCGGTGGGCATAAAGGCCGCCTTCACCAACGATAGCGATCAGCCCCGCGATTACATCAAGCTGGCCATCAAACTGGTCAAAAAAGGGCGCAAGTCGGGATTGATCTCCCTGGAAAACGAAAAAATCCGCAATCCGTTTTTCAAAAAAGGCATCCAGCTTTGCGCCGACGGGCGCGATCTCGATTACATCCGCAAAGTCCTGACCCAGGAGATGGCCCATTCCATCCAGCGCGAAGAGGTGGGCGCCAGAGTTTTCCAGGCGATCGGCGAAGCGGCGCCGGCCTTCGGCATGTTCGGTACCCTGGTTGGGCTGGTGCAAATGCTCAGCAATATGAGCGATCCGTCGTCCATCGGGCCAGCCATGGCGGTGGCGCTCCTGACCACGCTCTATGGGGTTTTGCTGGCCAACCTGATCGCGCTGCCCATCGCCGACAAACTGGAAGACAAGGCTGGGCGCGAAAAAATGCTGCGTTCCTTGATCATCGAATGCGTGTTTCAAATTCAGCAACTGCAAAACCCGACGGCGCTGCGCGAAATTCTGGAGCCGTACCTGCCCGAAAAACAGCGCGGCGCAGGCGGCGGCGATTCCTACTCCGGCGGCGGCAAATCGGGCGGCGGGCAGGCTTCCTTAAGGAAGGCGGCCTGACATGGCCGTTGCGACCGCCGGCATCGAGATCGGCGGCAAGCGCAAAAGGCGGCCCAAGGGCGCGCCGGTCTGGCTGGTCACATTCGCCGATTTGATGGCCTTGCTGTTCGCCCTGTTCGTGCTCATCATCTCGTTTTCCGAAATCGACAGCGACAGCTTCCGGCGCAATGCCGGGCCCATGGCCGAGGCTTTCAACCAGCCGCCGCCGATTTTTACCCGCTCCAAGGAAAGCGCCTCCAGCGCCTCGAAACCTGTCCAGCCAAAGCTGGAGAGGGAAAACGAAGCGCCGTCGGAAAACGAGGCCAGCTATTTGCGCACCGTGCAGCGCGGTAAGCTGAGCGCCCAGGTGCGCGCCGCCCTCGACGAAGAGCTGCGCGCCGGCGTCGTCGAACTGGATATCAAGGACCGCTTTATCATCCTCCGCTTTCCCGCCCGCACCACCTTTGCCCTCGGCAACTCCGATCTGGTCGGCGCTATCGGCACGACCTTGGACCGCATCGCCGACGTCTTGGCGCGCACCAGCGGTGAAATTTTCATTTCCGGCCATACCGACGATCGGCCCATTTCGACCAGCCGTTTCCGGTCCAATTGGGATTTATCGTCGGCCCGCGCTGTCTCGGTGGTTCACCGGCTCTTGCGCCATCCGAACCTGAACCGGGGGCGCGTTTCCGCCGTTGGCTATGCCGACACCCGCCCGATCTCCGCCAATGACACGGCCGACGGCCGCGCACAAAACCGCCGCGTCGAAATCAAGGTCGAGATTCCGGCAACCAGGTGACAGGACCGAGGCGACCTTCCCTCCCAAAATTAAAACCAAATTTTTCCTTATCATCGCTCCAATATCGCGGTTTAATTCCAAGGATTGAGAATTGAACAATGAAGCTTCATTTATGCCGGACACCCTAAGCCCCTCTGAAAGAAGCGAGCGCATGTCTCGCGTTCGAAGCAAGGACACGAAGCCGGAATTAAAAGTCCGTCGTTTTATCCACCGATTGGGATTTAGATATCGGTTACATGCTCGCGATTTACCTGGAAGCCCAGATATAGTATTTAGGAAAAAGAAGAAGACCATATTTATACATGGTTGTTTTTGGCATCGGCACTCTGGATGCGTTCTAGCCCGCTTGCCAAAATCGAGGCTGGAATTTTGGATTCCAAAACTTGAGGGAAACAGAAAGCGCGATTTAAGAAATCAGTCAAAGCTGAGGGCACAGGGTTGGAGCGTGATGATAATTTGGGAATGCCAGACGAAGAATATTGAGACCCTTTCGGGCCGTATTAAAAAATTTATTTCCTAACTGAGGGAAAGAGTAAAATTATGAGTCTAAGATCGGTCGAGTTGTTTACGGGCGCCGGAGGCTTGGCGATGGGTCTCGAACTCGCCGGCTTTGAACACATGGCCCTAATCGAAAAAGACAAATGGGCCTGCGATTCAATCCGAGAAAATTCAAACCGTGGGCACCCTCTTGCCATCGGTTGGCCAATAAGCGAATGCGATGTCAGAGATTTCGATTATTATTCTCTAGGCGACAATCACAGTACCCGACTTAACGGGATAAACACCTGAAGTGATTCATATTTTGAGATTCTCAGATCAACGAAAGTCTCTCCATATGCAAAGATTACTCACT
>CAUZTZ010000002.1:0-40790 GCA_963582805.1 Alphaproteobacteria bacterium | reverse complement strand
TCAGCAATATCGGGGCGGACGGCAAGCGCCTAAGCGATCACTTCGGCGTCGCGGCTGATTTGCATCTTTAAGCGGAAACCCTTGGTATCCCCAGGGGGAGTCGAACCCCCGTTTTCGGCGTGAGAGGCCGATGTCCTAGGCCACTAGACGATGGGGACCCTAGGGTCCGGGGACTGTCGCAATATTTTGGAGCCTTTTCAATCATTCCTCATCCTGGATTTCCAGGGCCAACGGCTCGAACGCATCGCCGGCCAGACGAAATGCCGCCAGCCCGGTTGCCTCGCCCGCCGAAACGCCGGCGATGATCCAAATCAGCGACGGCTCGAACGCCTTGGCAAGATCGGTCGCCGAGGGCTCCGCCGGATGGTCCGGGTGGGAATGATAGTGGCCGATGACTGCATCCCGTTGGCCGCGCAATTCCCGCTCCAGATCGAAGCGGGTTTGCGGATCGACCTCGAAACGGTCGCGGATCGTATGGCCGGGCTCCGGCGCCGCCACGTTGGCGGCGGGCACCACGCGGGTGACGGTCCAATCATCGGCCGCGTTACGGTTGCCCACCAAAAGCCCACAGCATTCGGCCGGGTAGGCCGCCGCCGCTTGGTCCAAGATCATTTGGCGATGACGGGCGGATAATTTCATCAAGGGGCGGCTTTGGGCGCGAGCCGTAACTTGCCGAGCACCCGGCCCGAGGCGGCATCGATGCGCCAGACGCTGGCGCCGCCAAGCGTTTCCATATGGACGTGGAGGACGCCGTCATCGGCGGTTACGCCGATCACCCGGGCGCCGGCGGGCAGGGCCACGCTTGTCTCAGCGCTGGCGGGAGCGGGCCCGAACAGGCGGTTGCCGGGGCCCGACGATTTGATCACGATGCCGGCAACCACCGCCACCAGTCCCAAAACGATCAGCGCGCCGAGACCGGCCACCAGAAAAATTAAGCCCTTGTTCGATTGCATGATTTCAGGTCAATCTCGGTCCCATGACTAGACAATCCATGACTGAACATTCCATGACTGGACTTCCCATTGGTGAGCGCCACGTTGTCGCCGTTTCCGAGGCGCGCGCCGGCGACCGCCTCGATAAATTTCTCGGCGATCATATCGAAAGCCTGTCGCGCACGCGCATCAAATCATTGATGGAAGATGGCTGCGTAACGTCGACCGAAAAAACAGTAAACGACCCGTCGAGACGGGTCAAACCGGGCCAGGTTTACGAAGTTCTGGTGCCGGTTGCCCGCCCGGCGCGCCCCCAGGGCCAAGCCATCGCCCTCGAGATTTGCCACGAGGATGCGGATCTGATCGTCATCAACAAGCCCGCTGGCCTGGTGGTGCATCCGGCGGCGGGCAATCCGGACCGCACCCTGGTCAACGCGCTTATCGCCCATTGCGGCGACAGCCTGTCGGGGATCGGCGGCGAGATCAGGCCGGGCATTGTGCACCGGCTGGATAAAGATACGTCGGGGCTGATCATCGCCGCCAAAAACGATGCCGCGCACCGGCATCTTGCCGAGCAGTTCGCCGCCCACAGCATCGATAGGGCCTATCAGGCGGTGGTCTGGGGGGTGCCCGAAAAATCCACCGGCGTGATCCGGGGCAATATCGGGCGCAACCCCAAGAATCGCAAAAAAATGGCGGTGCTGGCGCGCGGCGGCAAGCCGGCGGAAACCCATTACCGGCTCATCCGCCCGCTCGGGCGCGTGGCTGAGCGGCTGGCCTTCGCGGCGCTCATCGAATGCCGGCTGAAGACCGGGCGCACCCATCAGATCCGGGTGCACATGGCCCATATAGGCCACCCGATTGCCGGCGATCCGGTCTATGGCGGGCGCCGGGGGCGCCAAGGGCATAGCGGCGACGAACGCTTCGCTGAGTTGGTGGCGGCGCTTGGCCGCCAGGCCCTGCACGCCTGCCGGCTTGGCTTTGTGCATCCCGCCAGCGGCGCCCAGTTGCGTTTCGACAGCGAACTGCCGGCCGATCTCAAGGCGCTTTTGTAAGACGATCTCAAGGCGCTTTTGTAATACGAAATTTACAAATGAGACCCGCGCTTACCCTTTAATACACGCTGTTCGTTGATTGGAGCGGCAACTCCCGGCAATGATGTCCCCACGTTCCGCAAGGCGCGAACGACAGTGAAAACGGAAAATAAGGGCATAGGATCATGGCTGTAAGAACATTAACTCTCTCGGTTACTCCCGAAGCAAATCTCTCCCGCTATCTTCAGGAAATTCGTCGCTTCCCGATGTTGACGTTGGAGGACGAGCAAAGCCTGGCGACGCGCTGGCAGAAGAAAAACGATCACCAAGCGGCGCATCAGATGGTGAACAGCCATCTTCGCCTGGTGGCCAAGATCGCCATGGGCTACCGCGGCTACGGCCTCCCGGTGGCCGATCTGATTTCGGAAGGCAATGTGGGCATCATGCAGGCGGTCAAACGCTTTGATCCCGAACGCGGCTTCCGCCTGGCGACCTATGCCATGTGGTGGATCCGCGCCGCCATCCAGGAATATATTCTGCATTCCTGGTCGCTGGTCAAGATGGGCACCACCGCCGCCCAGAAAAAACTGTTTTTCAATCTCCGCAAGCTCAAGAACAAACTGAGCGCCATCGAAGAAGGCGATCTGACGCCGGAGCATGTGAGCGCCATTTCCGAGCATCTCAACGTTTCCGAAGCCGAGGTGGTTTCCATGAACCGGCGCATCGCCGGGCCGGACAATTCCCTCAACGCGCCCTTGCGCGAAGAAGGCGACGGCGAATGGCAGGACTGGCTGGTCGACGACAATACCGATCAGGAAGAAAGCCTTGCCGAAAACGAGGAACTGAGGAACCGCCGCCATCTTCTGGGCAGCGCCCTCGGCGGCCTGAAAGAGCGCGAGCGGGAGATTTTCTTCGAGCGGCGCCTGAAAGACGACCCCTCGACCCTCGATAATTTGAGCCGGCGCTATGGCATTTCCCGCGAGCGGGTGCGCCAGATCGAAGTGCGCGCTTTCGAGAAGGTTCAAAAAGCGGTTCGCAACGCGGCCCTCGATCAGGCCATCGCCGCCTGAAACAAACACGCCATAGTGACCGCCCTTGAAATGGCGGACCCCGCGTTGGCTGTCAGCTTGGCGCCGGTTTTCCGCCGGTTTCATTGATGGCGCCGCCTTGCCCCTGGGCGATCTCCTGGCCCCATTCGTTGATCAATTCGCGCTGGCCGGCCCGCAGCTGCATGACGCGCTGCTGGGCGGCGACCGCCATCAGCGCCGCGACAACCGGCGGTATGGCCATAAAAATCAACCAGCCAAAGGCGGCGGCGGCATACATCACGGTCAATTCGAAAACGTTGGTGATGATGCCCATGGCCGCCTTGATATCGTTGGCGCCCTGCCACAGATCGATCACCGCCGGAAACACGCCGGATAAATTCATGCCGGCAACACAAAACGCCGCATATTTCTTTGGCGCGCGGTCGATCATGAAGGCGACGATGGTGGGCACCATGCCGACGATCACCAAGATGACCAGACCCGGGAACGACACCATGGCGACCGTGAACATGAAGCCCCACAGGATCGGCTTAAACGAAGCCCTTTTTTTAATCGCTACCGGTTCATCTGCCATGATCTGCCCGCTATATGCCGTTCGCCATCGTTAGATCGCCATTTTGAGTTCGCCATTGTCAGTTGGTCAGGATCATCATGGTAACCAGGATACACATGATGATAATCGATAGTACCGCCGCGGTTTGCTTGGAGCCGCGCTGAACCGCGTCCGAATCGGGATCGGAATTCACTTCAATACGTTCGATCTCGGCGTCGGCTTCGCGAAAGGCATCCTGGGCGTCGGCATAGTCGCTGGCATCGCGCAGCCGCGCATCGGTATTGTTCATCAATGCAAGCAGATCGGCGAGCCAGCCGATGTGGACCAATTTCGGCACTTCCGCTTCCAACAATCGCCGCGTCGCCCGGCTTTTATATTGGCGGATCACCGGGCCCACAAGCCCGCCAAGCCATTTGGCGAGGCCAACCATTTCGGGAAGCTGCAACACGGCTTGAACCCGGGCGTACATTTTCAAGATGGCCAGGACTGCTGCCGCGTCGTCGGGATCGTCCGCTTCATCCAGAAAGCCGTCGAGGTCTCCACTGAAATGGCTGGCCAGGAAGGCTGCCAGATGGCGGTCATAGGGGCGCTGCTTGGCTTCGGCGTCCGCCTCGGCCTCGTTCAAGGCGGGCAGAATATCCTCGATATGGTCGATATAGCGCCCGCCGAGAAGCGGGCTCCGGCAGGGCAGGCTCGGATTGGAGAGATACAGGCACCGCTCCACGCCGTAGCCGGGCTCGGCTCTTTGAAGATGCAGGCGCAATTCCTGAAACAACTGGTCTTCGGTTATCGACGCGGCCAGCCCGCCTACCTGCAATTCGAAAGATTTGGTCGGCAATTGATGAACCACCGCCTCGGCCAGATCCTTCACATTGCCGCCGCGGATGGTTTCCGTGGCGAGGGCGCTGCCAAATCCATCGGCCATAAAATGGGCGCCCTTATATTGCACCGGGCTGGTCGGGTCCATAATCAGCAGAATATGCGCCATCAGGATCGCATCGGCATCGCGGTTTTCCGCGTGTTTTACGCCCGATTCGGCAATCGCGCCGGTAACCATTTCGGCCAGTTCCTGGTCTTCGATACCGCGCGCCAGCCAGGTTTCCAAGGTCCCGTCGCGGACCAGCTTGATCGACGTGTCGGCACGCAGCGACATTGCATAGGCGAGGCTTCGGGGCTCGGTATGCTCGAACGGGCCGAACTTCAGGGCCCTGGGAGAGCGCTGCCGCGCCGGGCTCTGCGCGGCTGGAACGCGGCGCCCGCTGACCCACATTTCGAAACTGTCAAAGTCCCAGCGTTGATGGGCATTGTCTTCCAGCAAGCCGCGCAACGGCTGGACCAAGGTCGCCGTAAGGAGATCGGCGCCGACCAAGGTCTGATAGGAAGACCGGGTGATTTTGGAATGGATGATCTGTTCGGCGGTTAGTCCGGCCACCGGATTGCTGGGCTGAAGAAGAAAGGCGACGGTGGCGCCGAGGGCATAATTGTCATCCGAAAAGGCGCCGCGCCCGCGTCCGCCCGGCGATGCCATGGCGCGTTCCGGCGTCTCGAACGCCAGCGGCTGATCAAAGCCGGGCGGGGCGCTCATGAATTCGCCGAGAATGATGTTTTCTTTTTCGGCGTCGCGGAAAAACAAATTGTCGGGGCGCAGGGCGCGATGAACATGGCCGCGGATTTGCAGATATTGCAGGGCTTCCATGCCCTGTTGCAGAACCTCGCGGACAATATCGGCCTTCTGAAATTCTTCCATATCCGAAGCCAAGGCGTCCGTCACCCGTCCGCCGAGCGGCCGCTCGAGGATCAAAACCTGACACCAGCGGTTCAGCGATGTCCATTCGACGGTGCCGGCATCGTGCAATTTGATGATGCCCTGCAAATCGTCGCCGGCGATCGAATTGATGACGTTCTGGCGGGCTGGAATTTCGGGCATGCAGACCAGCGCGAATACCGGGTTTTCCGTCTGCAGGCGGTCTTCGGCCTCGAAGGCGCGGGCCGAGGGGGAATCCATTTCCGGTAGAGGCTTGGCGGGGAAAACCTCAAAACGTTCGTTGATGACCACCGGCTCGCCGGGAAATGAGATTTCCGGAGTAAAATCATCCGTGGATATTATGGGCGTGGCCAGCCCGTCGCCGGCGATGTCCACGTCCGGTGCGGCATCTTCGCCCGCATCGGGCGCAACATCGTCCGATGGCTCCGGCGCAGCCTCGGCCGATGGCTCCGGCGCAGCCTCGGCCGGCGGCTCCGGCGCGGCATCCGTATCAGTGGCCATGGTGTCCAGTTCTGGCGGTGCTTCGGCCATGGAACCTCATCTTCGAAAGACGGCGGCATGCCCTCTTCGGGAATTGTGCCGTACTTTTAAAGGCAACAACATTAATAACAGGATAAAGCCGTTTTTTGATAAAAAATCAGTCCTGGAACGGGTCCTGAACCAGGATCGTGTCCTCGCGCTCGGGGCTGGTCGACAGCAGCGCCACCGGGGCTTCGATCAGCTCCTCGATACGGCGGATATATTTGACCGCCGTTGCCGGTAAATCGGCCCAGGAGCGGGCGCCCTGGGTGCTTTCAGACCAGCCTTCGAAAGTCTCATAAATTGGCTCGACCCGGGATTGGCCGGTTATGGAGGCCGGAAAATGGTCGGCGGGGTGGCCATCAATGCGGTATTCGGAGCACACCTTCAGCTCCGAAAATCCGTCCAGGACGTCCAGCTTGGTCAAGGCGATGCCGGTGATGCCGCCGACTTTGATGGCTTGGCGGACCATGACCGCGTCGAACCAGCCGCAACGCCGCTTGCGCCCGGTTACGGTGCCGAACTCGCGCCCGCGTTCGCCCAGGCGTTCGCCGACATCGTTTTCCTGCTCGGTGGGGAACGGCCCGGAGCCGACGCGGGTGGTGTAGGCCTTGGTGATGCCCAGCGTGTAATCGGCGGTGCGCAGCCCTTGGCCGGAGCCGACCGCGGCTTGCGCGGCAACCGTGTTCGAGGACGTAACGAACGGATAGGTGCCGTGGTCCACGTCCAGCATGATGCCTTGGGCGCCTTCAAACAGAATGCGCTTGCCGGCCTTTCTGGCGTCATCCAGGCAGCGCCACGCGGTGCCCGCGTAAGCCAGAATTTTGGGTGCGATTTCCATCAGCTCTTCGATGATCGCTGCGCCGTCGAATTCAACCGAGCCCAAACCGCGCAGCAGCGCATTATGGTGCAGCAGCATTTGATCGACCCGGGATTTCAGCACCGCCGGATCGTTCAAATCGCCGACCCGGATGGCGCGCCGCCCCACCTTGTCCTCGTAGGCAGGGCCGATGCCGCGCCCGGTGGTGCCGATTTTGTTGCCGCCCAGCGCTTCTTCGCGGGCCCGGTCCAGATTGCCGTGCAGGGGCAGGATCAGGGTCGCGTTTTCGGCCACCAGTAGATTGTCCGGCGATACCGCGACGCCTTGCGCCCTTAACGTTTCGATTTCCCGCAACAGCGCCCAGGGGTCCAGGACCACGCCATTGCCGATGACGCTCAACTTGCCGCCGCGGACAATGCCCGACGGCAACAGGCTCAGCTTGTAGGTCTCGCCATCGATGACCAGGGTATGGCCGGCGTTGTGACCGCCCTGGAAACGGACCACCACGTCGGCCCGTTCGGACAGCCAATCGACGATTTTACCCTTGCCCTCGTCCCCCCATTGGGCGCCTACAACAACCACATTCGCCATCAAATAATCCCCGGATCAGTCCTATTTGAGGGCATGAGCGGTGCCGCCCTCGTAAATATGTGTACAGCCAAGGCGCAAGGCCTCGGCGCGGCCGTCGTCGGCATCCATGGCCTGGATGGTGGCCCAGCCATCGGCGCGCAATTTTATCGCATCGTCCAATGTGGCGGCGGCCGGCAAATAAATCTTGTCCCGGTGGGACGGTTTCGGTAAGGCCCGCAACAGGGTATCGACGAACAAGGTAAATCCGGTCGACGGCTCGCCGTCGCCGCCGTCGCCGCTGCCGCCGGACCGGTAGCGCCCGCCGCGGCCCAGCTCGCCGCGCAGATTGACGGCGAAAATGGAAAAGGTGACCCCCTCGTGATATTCGTAGCCGCGCATTTCCACCGGATCGATGGTCAGTTTCAAATCCGGCGCGTCCGATTTGATCGCCGCCATCACCTCGGCCAATCCCTCGATCTGGCTTTCGATTTGAACTTTGGCCCCAGCCGGCAGGGCAAGGGCGCGCAGCCGTTCAAGCGACGCTTCGGCGGGGCCGGTGGCATCCAAAATAGCGGCGAACAAATCGGCGTCGACGCCGTCGATAGCGGCGATGGCGGCGGCATCTTTTTGGCGAAGCGCGGCGTCGAGGGCGGCGCGGCCGTCTTCGTGATCAAGCCCGGCGGCGTTGATGGCCTCGGACACCAGCAAGGGCAGGCCCAGATCGATGGATAGGCCAGATACGCCCAATGATTTCAAGGCATTAGCCGCCATTAATATCACCTCGGCATCGGCGCGGCAGGACGCGGAACCGATCAATTCGGCGCCCACCTGGCCGAATTGCCGCTCCGGGCGCAGCGCTGATCCAACCACGCGCAGCACCTGTCCCGCATAGGAGAGGCGCAACGGGCGCGGCAGATCGGCCAGCCGGGTGGTGGCGATGCGCGCGATCTGCAAGGTCATGTCGGCGCGCAGCCCAAGCATGCGCTGCGAGACCGGGTCCATCAGGCGGAAGGTCTGCGCCGCGGTCGCCGCCCCGCTGCCGCTGATGAGATTTTCCTCAAACTCGATCAGCGGCGGTTTGACCCGCTCGTAGCCGTGCGCAGCGAATGCCGCGATCAGCCCTTCGGTGACGGCGCTTTCAAACTCGGCGTCGGGAGGCAGCGTGTCCTGCAATCCAGCCGGAAGCAATGCGGGGTGAATCTTGCCGTTCATCAGAGGCGCCTATATCCGTTGGATCGTACCGCCTGGGCGGCATGCAAAGTTTGCGGAACAGAACGCCGTTTTAGCGCGAATTGGCCCCGGCTCCAAGTCTGAACTTGCCCGATTTCGTGGTGCGGTCAGAATTTTACCGTTTTGCGGCGTACCGTCTGGCCCATGTGATTGAGCAGCGCCGGCAGCATCGCCCGCAACAGGGAAAACCCATCGGTGCGCAGAAGCGCGGCGGTTGCCTCGCCCTGCCACAACCGCTCTCCCTTGCGCTGGTCGAGGGTCACTTCGAGCATATATTTCGACGGCACCACATTGCCCGGCTCCTTGCCCTTGTTGAGCACGCCGCCCTGGCTGGAATAAAGGTTCAGCATGACCCGGGCATTTTCGCCGCCGGTGCGCCCGCCGTGGCCTTCCACCTCCAACAAATGGCGGCGCTTGCCGGCAGACCAATATCCCAAAACATCGCGGGTGGTGAAGGAAATGACCAGCGGCGCATCATCGGCGACGCGAAAGCCTTGGGCGATGAGGATGGCGGTAAATTCCTTCGCCAATTCCAGGTTTTCGTCCGAATTATCCCACGCCTGCACGGCCATCGGCTGGCCGCTTGGAATCTGTTTGTAGGACACCGCATTCACGGTGCCTTCCGCCGCCGTGGCCGGCGCGACCGGCAATGCCAGGCCGATCCCTAAGACGGCCAGCAAAAAGCCTAACGATACTATCGGGCCGGACCGCATATTCTGGTTGCTCCGCATTGAGGGTACGCTCGGCTTAATGATGGTGAGCATTGGCCGCGAAGTCAATAAGCGCGAGACATTAAGCGCGAGACATGGGCGGCAATGCCGGGCGCCGCCTCAGAGGTCCGGATAGAGCGGGCGTTGCGGCTGGTTCTGGATGTCGTGGTTCAAAAATCCAAGCAACAGGATGGCGCCGAAGGAAAAGGTCAGCGCGGCCAGTACAATGACGCCGGTAACCGCGACGATGCCGGTGCTGACGCTTTCATACCAATTGATGCCGCCAAAGATGGTGCCGAAGGCGATGAGCACCATGCCGACCAGCAACTGCACCGAGGCGAAGCTGAAATCCCGAAAAAGATAGTTTATTATCAATCGCTTGAGCAGATTATTCATATGCTTCCAGGCAAACGGGAGCAATATCCGGGAGATTTTCAGGTGGCTGGTTTCGTTGCCATAGATGGCATCGATGGGGACATCGGCGACCACGGCGCGGTTGACGTTGAGGTGGTACAGCATGTCGGATTCGAAGAAAAAGCTCTTGTCGATTTGATCCAGCGGCAGGATTTTGGCGAGCTTCACATGGATCGCGGTAAATCCATTGGTGGGATCGAATATCTTCCAATAGCCGCTGGAAACCTTGGACGCAAATGACAGGATCACATTGCCCACAAGGCGCATCTTGGGCATGCCGGAAATGCCTTGCAGCCGGAAAAACCGGTTGCCCTTGGCGTAATCGGCGCGCCCCTCCAGGATCGGGCGCACCAGCCGCGCTATCATTTCCGGGTTCATCTGGCCGTCGCCGTCCAGCTTGACGATAATATCGGCGCCCAGCTCGATGGCTTTGGCGTAGCCCGACAAGGTGGCGCCGCCGACGCCCTGATTGGCCTCGTGGGTTAGCACCAATACGCGGGGATCAGCGCATTCGGATCGGACCCGCTCGCCGGTGCCGTCGGGGCAGGCGTCATCGACAACGATGATATGGCTGACTTCGGGACCGATTTTTTTAAGGACGCCGAGGATCGACGCGCGCTCCCGGTAGCACGGCACCACGGCAGCAATCACGCCAGCCTCAATATCCGGTTGGTGTTCGCTCATATTCGTTGCACCATTGCGCCTCGGCTGGCGCGACCATAGTTTGCCGGGCGGGGACGGGCAAGTAGGGCTATGGAAAAAGCGCATGAAAACAACCATTTGGTTGCCGGGTCCGCTTGGATCAAAGGCTCGATTTTTTAACCATGGGGCGATAACATGGGGCCTGGGTCCGCTTAAAAGGGGTTGGTTTTGGCGATACCGAAGCAGCATGATCTGTCGAACATCCACGCGCTCGCCGACTTGACCGGCGACGAGCGCCGGGATTTCGAAATGTCGTGCCGCTGGCGCCGGTTTGCGGCGGGCGAGCAGATTCTCGATCAATTGGACGAAAGCCGGGATGTCTATTTCATCACCCAGGGGCGCGTGCGCATCGTCAATTTTACCGTGCAGGGCAAGGAGGTCGCCCTCGACGATTTGCGTGAAGGCGACTATTTTGGCGAATTGGCCGCCTTTGACGGCCGCCCCCGGTCGTCGAGCGTGATTGCCATCGAAGCTTCCTACATCGCCAAAATGTCGCCGGAACGCTTCTTGAAGCTGATCCATAATTATCCGCAATTGTCGCTCCGGGTGCTGCGCAATATGGCCGCCATTATCCGCGCCTCGACGGAACGCATTGTCGATCTGTCGAGCTTGGGCGCCAACAACCGGGTTCACGGCGAATTGTTGCGCCAGGCCAGGAACGCCAAGCGCCAAGACAATATCGCCACCATCCAGCCCATACCGGTGCATGGTGAAATGGCCAGCCGGGCCAGCACCACCCGGGAAACGGTGGCCCGCGTGGTCAGCGAATTGACCAAAATGGGCATCCTGAAACGGGAGAAAAATGCGCTATTGGTGTGCGATTTTGACCGATTGGAGCAAATGGTCGAGGAGGTGCGCGGATTTTAGGCCTGCAACCAAACAAAAGGCTTGAAATTGGGCTCCTAGGCCCAATCTTTTAGAGTAGAGTGGGGAATGCACCGTAATTAATGATAACGGGTTCACGGAAGCGACCCGAATTACTGGAGTTTGTAATGCCGAAAACGATTTTAATTGTCGAAGACAACGAGCTGAATATGAAGCTGTTCAACGATCTGCTCCAGGCTCATGGCTATGATACATTGCAGACCAAGGATGGCGCCGAGGCCATGGATATGACCGAAGAGCATCACCCGGACCTGATTTTGATGGATATCCAGCTGCCGAAAATCTCCGGGCTCGAGATTACCCGCATGATCAAGCAGAAGGACGAGCTTAAATCGATACCGGTTATCGCGGTCACCGCCTTCGCCATGAAGGGCGATGAGGAAAAAATCATGGAAGGCGGATGCGACGGCTACATATCCAAGCCCATCTCGGTGCCCACATTCCTCGAAACGGTCGCCGGTTTTTTGAACTAGCCGGCATCAACTTCTAAAATTTCAAACGCGTCATTAGCGGGCCCAGTCCGCGCTAAACCTGTGGTAATAGGCCAGCCCGATGGGGCCGCCGAGGCTCGCCGGCAGGGCGCGGTACAGCTTGACCGGGTGATATAGATATTTTGGAAATTGCAGCGGCCTGGACAGCCGCCGGTCAGGCGCGGTTTATTTGATTTTGCCTTCTCTGAACAGCACGTGTTTGCGCGCCACCGGATCATATTTGCGGAATTCCAGCTTTTCGGTCTGGGTGCGCGGGTTTTTCTTGGTCACGTAGTAAAACCCGGTATCGGCGGTGCTGACCAGTTTGATCAGCAAGGTGGATGATTTTGCCATTTTCTAAATTCCGTATTCATGCAATCGCCGCAGCTTTGCGCGCCGGGTGATCCGGTTTTCAAGCCGGCGCACCATAGCGCGCCGGGCATTGCTGTCAAGTGATTTCCGGGGCCTTGCGGCGCAACTAGAGCGCCTTGGCCGCCTAATTTATGGCCGATGCGATGGCCGGAGACAGGGACATGATGCGCTGGTAGGCGTGGCGGTTGCCGATCAAATATTCGGCCAGCTTGGCGTCCCTGTCGGGGCGCAAATCGGTCGCCGGGCAGATCGATTTCAGCCGCTTTTTCTCGTCGTCGGCGCGCGGTGCGGGCATCCGCCACTGCTCGATCATGCGCGCCAGATTGGGCGCGTTGCTGACCGTGGCATCGACCATTTCCGATACGCTGCCGCTCAACAAACTGGTGCAGATAAAGGGCGGCACCCCAAGGCCGTTCAGAAAATACCCCGACGGCGTGATGAAGCGCGACCAGGTCAGGATCAATTCGCCCTTGTTGGGCAGCGGGATAACGGTCTGCACGGTGCCCTTGCCGAACGATGCCGAGCCGATCACCAGCGCCCGGTCCTGATCCTGCAAGGCGGCGGCGACGATCTCCGACGCCGAGGCGGAGCGGCCGTTCACCAGGACCACCATGGGCAAATCACGCCCCAATTCGGCGCGGTGGGCGTTGTAATCGTGGAGGCTGGCGGGATGGCGGCCGAGGGTCGATACAATGCGCCCCTCGGAAAGGAACAAATCGGCGACCCGGACCGCCTGTGACAGCAATCCGCCGGGATTGCTGCGAAGATCCAGCACCAAGCCGCTGATCGGGCGCGCCCGGCGCCGCTTCGCCGATGAGATCAATTGGGAAAGCTGGCGCGCGGTGCGCTTGTTGAAGCCTTTGATTTGCAGGAACAGGATGTTTTTACGCTCCTGCAAATAGACCGTCGGCGAAATAATGCGGGCGCGGCGGATCGATATTTCAATGGGTGCCGGTGCGCTGCCGCGGTTAAGGCGCAGCTCCACGGTCGAGCCGACCGCACCCTTGATCATTTTGGAAATATTGCGCCGCGATACATCGGCTAGCGGGCGGCTATTCACATGGGTGATCAAATCATCAGGCTTTAACCCGGCGCGGGCTGATGGCGCGCCGTCGAACACTTCGGTGATGCGCGCGCCTTCTTGTGTGGTGGTAAAGCGTACGCCGATGCCGCCGAAACCGGAGCGCCGCTCCCGGTTGCGGCTGGCTTTTTCGGCGCTGGAATAACGGGAAAAGGGATCAAGGAGCGAGATCGAGGCGTTAAACACGGCCTCATAAAGGCGCTCCACATTGGCCTCGCCCAAGGGGCTTGAGGCCTGCCTGGCGGCGCCGATGGCATCGACCGTGAGGCGCGACCAGGCGTCCGCGTCATTGGCATCGGGCGCCGCTAGCCGGCGGATAACGGTCTCTTCGGCGCGCACCTGGATGATCCCATCTTTGTTGTTGATATGGATGGCGCCGTCGATTGTGCCGAGGCCCTTCAAGCCTTCGATGGCCAGTTTGCGCACCGAAATTTTCTCGATAAAGCGGTCGGATATCTGGCGAAACCCGACCGAGAAGGTTTGCCGCGCCTCGGCGCTGGGAAACGTATCGGCGGGCTCGGTCACCGCCTTCGGGGCGGCGCAGCCCGACAACAACAAGACCGCCGCCGCCGCCAAAGTTTGCGGCCGCGCTATTCTGCGCTTGGTCTGGTTCCCCGCCTGTTTCATATCGCTCCGATTAAATCGGCCAATCCGCTGGCGTCCAATGCTTCGCGTCTCGTTATACAATATGTCGGATCGATCCGCCAATTTGCAAGGCCGGGGCGGGGATTAGCGGACAATCTCCAACACCAGCGATCCCCGGAGCGGCTCGCAATCGCGAATTTCCAAAGCCACGTTATCGCCAATGCGAAACACCAATTTGCGGCGCCGGCCAACCAGACGGCGGGCCGGCTCATCCAGCCGGTAATGATCGTCGGGCAGATAACGCATGGGAACAAAACCATCGGCCAGGGTGCCGTCCAGGGTCACGAACAGGCCATGGCGGGTGACGCCCGAAATGCGCCCTCTTAAGCGCCCATCCAGATGCTTGGCGTGCCAGGCGGCGGCGAAGCGGTCTTTCACGTCGCGCTCGGCGGCGGCGGCGCGGCGTTCCGAATCGCTTAAATCAGCGCCCGTCTCGTGCCAATCGATATTTTCGCCAGCGCGATCGCCGCCATCGCCGCCGAGGCCAAGCCCGGCGATCAGCGCCCGGTGCACGAGAAGATCGGCGTAGCGCCTGATCGGCGAGGTGAAGTGGCAATAGCGCCGGAGGCCGAGACCGAAATGGCCGATATTGGTGGGCGTGTAGACGGCCTGGGCCTGGGAGCGCAAAACCGCGACCGCCACCATGTGGCCGTCTTCCAAGGTCTTGGCCTCGGCGATCAGGCGGTTAAATTCGGCGGCGCGCAGCACCTGTCCCTTGGCCAGCTTGAGACCGAGACTGCCGATAAAATCGCGAAACGCATCCAGCTTGTCGGCGGGCGGCTCGTCGTGCACCCGGTACAAAAATGGCTGGCGGGCTTTTTCCAAGGTTTCCGCGGCGGCCACGTTGGCGGCGATCATGAAAGTCTCGATCAATTGGTGGCTGTCATATTTTGGCGCAGCGCCGATGGACGTCACCTCGCCGTCTGCATCCAGCTCGATCTTTTGTTCGGGCATATCAAGGTCCAAGGTCTGGCGCCCATCGGCGGCCATTTTCAAGGCTTCGAAGGCGCCGTATAGATTGTGGACCGCGGCTTCGATGGCTTTCGGCAATGTTGCCTCGCCGTCCCGCCATTCCTGCACCTCGGCATAAGTCAGCCGCGCAGCCGAGCGCATGACGCCGCGCTCGATGCGGTGGCGCAACATATTGCCAGCCGCATCGATGCGGATATGGACCGCCAGACAGGCGCGCTCCGCATCGGGTTTCAGCGAACACCAGCCGTTGGACAGGGCTTCGGGCAGCATCGGCACCACCCGGTCGGTGAAATAAACCGAATTGCCCCTTTGGCGGGCGTCGCCATCGAGGGCCGAGCCGGGTTTGACATAGGCGGCCACATCGGCAATGGCGATGATCAGGTTCCAGCCGTGCCCGGCATCGTCCTGAACCGGTTGCGCCCAGACTGCATCGTCGAAATCGCGGGCATCGGCGCCATCGATGGTGACCAGGGGGATGGCCCGAAGATCGGCGCGCCCATCACCGGGGATGGCAGAAGCGGCATCCGCTTCCGCCAGGGCCGCGTCTGAAAAGACCGACGGCAGGCCGTGGCTGTGGATAGCGATCTGGCTGTAGGCGCGGCTGCCAGGTTCGATCCCCAAGGTCTCGACAATGCGCGCTTCCAGCGGGCCGGCCCGGCGGCGGGCGGCAATCTCGGCGACCACCAATTCCCCCGCCGCCGCGCCGCCGGCGTCCGCGGCGTCCACCAGCAATTCATGGCGGTCGCTTTTGCCGGTGGGCCGGATGCGCCCCTTGCCGTCATAAATGCCGAGCATTGTTCCCGGCCCGGCATCCAGCCGGCGCATGATCTCGGCCCGGTAGCCGCCCGCCATGGGCGTTAGCCGGACCAGGGCCCGGTCGCCGGTACCCAGCGCCGGGCCTTGCGCCGGCGCACCGCCGCGTCGTTGCTTGCGCCCGGACCGCCCCGGCCGTCCCGGGCGTTTCTTCTGGGAGATCACGATGCGCGGCGGCTTGCCATCAACGGCGCCGCCCACCTGGCGCGCCAGAAGCTCGCCATCATCGCTGACGCCGGTCACTTCGACGACGCAAACCGGCGGCAAGCGCCGCGCGTCGGCGTGATGGCCGCTGGATTTTTTGGAGTTTGCTCGCTTAGAGGCGCGCGCCACTTGGAAATTCCTTAATCGTCAGCCGCTTTCTCAAGTGCCGCGGTCTCCGGCTCTGCGGTCTCCGGCTCGGGCTTTGCCTTGGATTTCTTCGCCGCTTTGGCTTTGGCTTTTTTCTTTTTGGCGGGCGCCTTGGCTTTGGCGCCGCCCTTGGCGGCGATCAGCTCGGCCGCCGCTTCGATGGTCAGCGTGTCGGCATCGGTGCCTTTGGGGATGGCGGCGCGGGTGCGGCCATGCTGCACGAACGGCCCCCAGCGGCCGGCGCGGATGGTGATCGGCTTGCCGTCCTTGGGGTGTGCGCCAATCTCCTTGGGCGCCGGTTTGCGCGGCGCATCGGCCAGCAGGGTGACGGCCCGGTTGAGGCCAATCTCCAGCACCGAGTCTTCTTTTAATGACACATAGGTGCCTTCAAGTTTGATATAGGGGCCAAAGCGGCCGATGCCGGCCTGGATCATTTCCCTGGTTTCCGGATGCAGGCCAATATCGCGGGGCAAGGACAACAGCCCGAGGGCGATTTTGAGATCAACGGTCGCCGGGTCCATATCCTTGGTGACCGAGGCGCGCTTGGGCTTGGTCTTGCCTTCCGGCTCGCCCAACTGCACGTAATATCCGTACGGCCCTCGCCGGAGCGTGATCGACAGGCCCGATCCGGGCTCGAGGCCCAGCTCGACCGGCCCGGAATCGGCGGCGATGGTCTTTCCCTCACCATCCGGCACCACCAGCGGGCGCGTAAAGCGGCAATCGGGATAGCGCGAGCAGCCAATAAAGGCGCCGTGGCGTCCCAATTTTAAACTAAGCTGGCCTTCGGAGCAGGTCGGGCAGACGCGGGGATCGCCGTCGCCGGTATCGGGAAAGAAGTGCGGACCCAAAAGCTCGTTTAAATTGTCGAGAACCTCGCGCACGCGGAGGCCGCTGGTTTGCTCGACCGCCGCATTAAAGGCTGTCCAGAAGTCGCGCAGCACGGTCTTCCATTCGATGCGCCCGCCGGAGATATCGTCCAGCTTTTCTTCCAGATCGGCGGTGAAATCATATTCCACGTACCTCTCGAAGAAGCTCGACAGAAACGCGGTGACCAGACGGCCCCGGTCTTCGGGCTGGAAGCGGCGCTTGTCCAAGATGACGTAATCGCGGTCCTGCAGCACCGATATGATCGAGGCGTAGGTGGAAGGCCGCCCGATGCCCAGCTCTTCCAGCCGCTTGACCAGACTGGCTTCGGAAAAGCGCGGCGGCGGCTGGGTGAAATGCTGCTCGGTCTCAATGCCGGTGCGCTCCAGGCCTAAGCCTTCGGTCACGTTCGGCAGGCGGCGGTTGCCTTCGTCCACCTCCTCGTCGTCGGTGCCTTCCAGATACAGCTTCAAAAAACCATCGAAGGCGATTACCGAGCCGGTCGCCCGTAATGTCAATGTATCGTCAGCTTGCCCCGCGCCGGCGCCGCGCAGATCGGCGGCCACTTGATCGAGGACCGCCGATTCCATCTGGCTGGCGATGGCCCGCTTCCAGATCAGCTCATAAAGCTTGCGCTGATCGCTATCGAGCGCGTGCAGATCTTCGGGCCGGCGGCGCATATCGGTGGGGCGGATCGCCTCGTGCGCTTCCTGGGCGTTCTTGGCCTTGGTTTTATAGACGCGGGCGTCCTTGGGCACATAATTGGCACCGTAGGCTTCGCCGATGAAACCCCGCGCCTGGCCGATAGCCTCGCCCGAAATGGAGACGCCGTCGGTCCGCATATAGGTGATAAGCCCGACCGTCTCGCCATTGATGTTGATGCCTTCGTACAGCCTCTGGGCGACCTGCATGGTGCGCTTGGTGGCGAAATACAATTTGCGCGCGGCTTCCTGCTGCATGGTCGAGGTGGTGAAAGGCGGCGACGGATGGCGCCGGGTCTGCTTGCGCTCGACCTTGGAAACGGCAAACGAAGTGCTCTGGATACGCGCCTCGGCGGCCTTGGCGGTGGCTTCGTCGCCGATCGACGTACGGGTAAGCTTTTTGCCGTCCAGATGCGTCAGGGCGCCCCAGAATTCGCCGGCGCCGGTGGAGAATTTGGCGCGCAAGGACCAATATTCCACCGGGTTGAATTTTTCGATCTCGGTTTCGCGCTCGCAAATGAGGCGCAAGGCCACCGATTGTACGCGCCCCGCCGAGCGGCTGCCCGGCAATTTGCGCCACAATACCGGCGACAGGGTAAAGCCGACCAGATAGTCCAGCGCCCGGCGCGCCAGGTACGCATCGACCAGCTCCTTGTCCAGCTCCCTCGGATTGGCAAAGGCTTCCAGAATGGCGGTCTTGGTGATCTCGTTGAAGACGACGCGCTTGACCTTGACGCCCTCCAGAAGCTTTTGCTTTTCGAGGACTTCCTGTACGTGCCAGGAAATGGCTTCGCCTTCGCGGTCCGGATCGGTCGCCAGATACAGATAATCGGCGCCCTTGACGGCGCTGGCGATCTCGTTCACATGCTTTTTCGCCTTGGCATCGATTTCCCATTCCATGGCGAAGTCGTCGTCCGGGCGCACGGAACCGTTCTTCGACGGCAGATCACGAATGTGGCCGTAGCTGGCCAGCACCTTGTATCCGTCGCCAAGATAGCGGTTGATTGTTTTGGCCTTGGCCGGTGATTCGACCACGACGAGATCGGTCATAATTTTTTACTTATATAAAATTTAAAGTTCGCCAATCGTCGAAACCTGGTTGCCGGGATGCCGTTCCAGCCGTCCCGCCAATTCAAGTTCCAACAACACCGTCGACACGACGGCTAAGGACATTTGGCACCGGCGTATCAGTTCGTCAACCGCTATGGGCGTTGGGCCGAGCAGTTTTTTTATCGCGCCCCGTCCCGCATCGACATCGCCGGGGGATGTTGGGGTTACGTTTTCATCAATGTTTTCAATAGTTTGTGGTTCCTCGAGATTGGACTGAAACAGCCCCGATAAAATTTCCATGATATCGGCGGCCGATTGCACAAGATGGGCGCCATCCTTGATCAACTGGTTAGCGCCCTGGGTGCGCGGGTCGAGCGGCGATCCCGGCACTGCAAAAACCTCGCGGTTCTGTTCGGCGGCGAAACGCGCGGTGATCAGCGAGCCCGATTTTTGCGTCGCCTCGACCACCAGAACGCCGCGCGCCATGCCCGATATGATGCGGTTGCGGCGCGGGAAATGTCGCGCCTGGGGCTTGGTGCCCAAGGGCATTTCCGACAAGGCCGCGCCGCCATCAACGATGCGCTGATAGATGTCGGAATTTTCCTTCGGGTAGATGACATCCGTGCCGCCGGCCAGAACCGCCGCCGTGCCGCTATCGATTGCGCCCTCGTGGGCGGCCCGGTCGATGCCCCGCGCCATGCCCGATACAATCAGATAACCCTCGGCGCCGACATCGCGAGCCAGCCGCTCGGCCAGGCCAAGGCCGTTGGCTGACGCGTTGCGCCCGCCGACCACGGCCAGCGCCTTTTTGATCAAAAGATGCGGATGCCCGATGACGGCGATCAGCGGCGGCGCACCTTCGGTCTGGCGCAGGAGCGGCGGGTAATGTTCTTCGGACAGCGCGATCAATTGGGCGCCGGACCCGGCTACTTGCTCCAATTCCGCCGCCGTATCTGTTTTCGAGGCAATACGGATACGCCGGGCGCCGCCCTTGGCCGCCAGTTCCGGCAACGCCTCCAGCGCCCGCCCGGCGCTGCCATAACGTTCCAGCAACCGGTGGAAGGTAATCGGGCCGACATTCTCACTGCGGATCAGGCGCAGCCAGTCGAGCCGTTCGCCATCGGTCAAAGATTTGCGCGTGCCATTCAAAACCGGGAGCCCCAAATTACTGTTACACGGGTGCCGCGTGGCCGCTCATCATAAAAGAGAAAAAGAAAATGCAAACACATATTGTGCGCGAAGCACCCTGAGTTGCAATTAGGCGCCGCCGACTTTGCTTTCTTCGCCGCGGGTCAGGCGGCGGATGTTGGCGTGGTGGCGGGCGACGCCGAGCACCGCCAGGATGATGGCGAGCGCCGTCACCTTCTTGTCGGTTAGAGCAAAGGCGAAGACCGGCGCGATGGCGAAGGCGATGATGGTGGCCAGGGACGAATAGCGGAACAAGGCCAGCATCACCAGCCAGATGATGCAGTAGGCGAGCCCAACCGGCCAGGCGATGACCAGCAGCGCGCCGATGGAGGTGGCGAAACCCTTGCCGCCCCGGAATTTGAGCCAGACCGGAAAGTTATGGCCGAGGATGGCGGCCAGCCCGGCCATCAATCCCAGATCGGCGTGGCCAATTGGCCAGACGATGAGCGCCACAACCGGGGCCGCGCCCTTGGCCACATCCAGGATCAATGTCGCCGCCGCGATGCCTTTGTGCCCGGTGCGCAAGACGTTGGTGGCGCCCACATTGCCGGACCCCACATTGCGGATATCGCCAAGCCCGGCGAAGCGGGTCAGCAGCCATCCAAACGGGATCGAGCCCAACAAATAGGAAAGGATGGCGACAATGGCAATGGATGTGCCCGGCGTTTCCACGTTCGTCTCCTTAAGCTCAGGCTTCGCGGACGAACACGGTGCGCCCATCGATCACGGTGCGCCGGACAACGCCCTGCACCGGGCGGCCGTCGAAGGGGGAATTTTTGGCCTTGCTGGCCAGCTGGTCGGCGTCCACCTGCCAGCCCTGATCGGGATCGAACAAGGAGAGATCGGCGGGCGCGCCTTTTGCCAATCGCCCGGCGCCGAGCCGCATCACATCGGCGGGCGCCGAAGTCAGCTTGGCAATCACATCCAGCAGCTTCATCTGGCCGTTGTGGTAAAGCTCCAACGATATGGGCAGCAGGGTTTCCAGCCCAACGCCGCCAAACGCCGCCTCGCCAAAGGGCAGGCGCTTGGAATCCTGGTCGTGGGGGGCGTGGTCGGACGCAATGCAATCGATGGTGCCGTCGGCCAGTCCGCCGGCGACGGCGAGGCGGTCGGCTTCGCTTCTAAGCGGCGGCGACAGCTTGGCGAAGGTGCGGTACTCGCCGACCGAGGTTTCGTTGAGGGCGAAATAGGGCGGCGCCGTATCACAAGTCACATCGAAGCCGCGCGCCTTGGCGGCGGCGATGGCGCGGACTGCCTCGCCGGTGGAGATGTTGGAAAAATGCAGGCGCCCGCTGGTCAATTCCACCAGCCTCAAATCGCGCTCGACCATGATGATCTCGGCCGCCGCCGGAATACCTGTCAGTCCCAGGCGGGTCGCCATCTCGCCGGAATTCATCACGCCGCCGCGGGCAAGCGAAGGCTCTTCCGGGCGCTGGATGACGATCAGCCCGAATGTCTTGGCGTAGGTGAGCGCCCGGCGCATGACCTGGGCATCCTTGATCACCTTGTCGCCGTCGGTGAAAGCCACCGCGCCGGCCTCGGCCAGGAGGCCCATTTCGGTCAGATCATTGCCTTCCAGGTCTTTGGTGGCGGCGGCGTAGGGGTAGATTTTGGAGAGCCCGATCTTGCGCGCCCGGCGGGCGACAAATTCGACCCCGGACATATCTTGGATAACCGGCATGGTGTTGGGCAGGCAGATCATGGTGGTGACGCCGCCGGCGGTGGCCGACTTGCCGGCGCTTTCGATGGTGCCCTTATGCTCCTCGCCGGGCTCGCGTATCTGCACCCTTATATCGACCAGACCGGGGGCCAGGCATAACCCGCCGCAATCGATGATTTCGGTCCCCTTGGGCAATCCGGCCGCATCGATTCTGGGCCCGGCATCGATGATGCTTTCGCCGTCGGTGACGACGCCGCCGGGCGCATCCAGCCCAGCTCCCGGGTCCAGCAATCGGGCGTTCACATAGGCGGTGCGCGTCAGCGGATCGTCGGGCATGGCCGCTGTCCAGGTGCCGGCGGCCATCAGAGGTTCCTCTTGGTTTCGGCAGCCAGGTTTGCCGACAATATATCCAGGCACGCCATGCGGACGGCGACGCCCATCTCTACCTGTTCGCGGATGACGGAGCGGCTGAAATCATCGGCGACCACCGAATCGATCTCGACGCCCCGGTTGGCGGGGCCGGGATGCATGATCAGCGCGTCCGGCTTGGCGGCCGATAATTTGTCGTAATCGAGGCCGAAGAAATGGAAATATTCGCGGATCGAAGGGATATAATTGCCGTCCATGCGCTCGTTCTGCAGGCGCAGCATCATGACGATGTCACAATCGCTGAGCCCGGCCTTCATTTCGTGGAACACCTCGACGCCGAGATTTTCGATACCGGCGGGCAAAAGTGTCAGCGGCGCCACGACGCGCACTTCGGCGCCCATGGTGACCAGCAGCAATATGTTGGAGCGGGCCACCCTGGAATGGGCGATATCGCCGCAGATGGCGATGCGAAGGCCAGCCAGATCGCCGCGCCGGCGGCGGATGGTCAGCGCGTCCAGCAAGGCCTGGGTGGGATGTTCGTGGCTGCCGTCGCCGGCATTGATGACAGCGCAGTTCATTTTTTCCGACAACAACTGCGCCGCCCCCGATTGGCCGTGGCGCACCACCAGCACGTCGGGATGCATGGCGTTGAGGGTCATGGCGGTATCGATCAGGGTTTCGCCCTTGCCCACCGACGAGGTGGAGACCGACATATTAATGACATCGGCGCTGAGCCGCTTGCCGGCCAGCTCGAACGAAGTACGGGTCCGGGTCGAGCCTTCGAAGAACAGATTGATAACGGTGCGCCCCAAGAGGCTGTCGAGCTTCTTGTCGGCGGCGCGGTTCTGTTCGACGAAGATGTTGGATTTATCGAGAAGGGCGGTAATTTCGCCGGGAGAAAGACCTTCGATGCCAAGCAAGTGGCGATGGGAATATGCGGAAGGTTCGGTCGGCGCGGCCATAAAGCGGCACTATAGGAATGTTACGCGCTAAGTCCAGCTTTTCCCGCCCGCGAGTTAATGACCTAACCCCCCAAAACATCGAGCGCGCCCTGCAAAATATATGTTGCCGCCATTTTATCGACCACCTCTGAGCGCCGTTTGCGCGACATGTCGGCCTCGTCGATCAGCAAGCGCTCCACCGCCGAGGTGGACAGGCGCTCGTCCCAGAAGGCGATATTGAGATCAAGCTTCTCGTCCAAATTGGCGCCGAACTGGCGGACGCTCTGGCAGGCGGGGCCCTCGGTGCCGTCCATAGAAACCGGCAGGCCGATGACGACGCCGCCCACATTGCGCTCAGCCATAATCTCGCCAAGGGCCGCTGCGTCTTTTGTGAACTTGGTGCGCCGGATGGTGTCGATGGCGGCGGCGACCACAAGGGCGCCGTCGGATATGGCCATGCCAATGGTTTTTGAGCCCACATCCAGCCCCAACAGGCGGAGGCCCGGCTGCAATTGGGATTTAAGCTCCTGGACGCTGTCGTGGATCATGGCGTGCCATAACCGAGGCCGTGGCCGTTGTCGAGGGCATTAAGCCCGAATTGGGCAGCGTGACCTTGGTCACATAATGTAAACTTTGTATCGGCTAGAAAGAGTGGCAGTGATCGCGGTGAAATTGTCTGGGAGATTGCGGGCCATGGCGGGGTTTGAAGTGGCTGTCTACAATGCCGAAGTGCGCGCCTGCGTCGCTGATCAGCGGCGGCACCGGGATTTGAACGACGAATGGGCCGATATCCACTATATCGAGATCGAAGCCGATAGCGTAGAACAGGCCCGGGACAAGGCCCAGCGCCGCTATCCGGACCGGCGCGGCTACGTGATCGAAGCGATCACCGAAATCAAAGAATATTAGCGTATTAGAGCGGTTCCGCTCTAGCTGTCCAGCGTCGATGGATGGAATAGATCCTCCACCGGCATGGCTGCCGCGATCAATCCCTGATCCGCCATATAAGTAATAAAGCGTTCCAGATTGGCGCGGTTGGCGGCAAGGCCGGACGGCCACGCGCCCGCGCCCATGCGGTCCTGCTGGTATTCAAACTCGTTGCGCGCGAAGGCCAGATTGGCGTAGCCGGGGTCTTCGTAGAAGTGATCGGCCTCGGCTTTGGCGGCGTCCCACATTTGGGCGATGCCCTGGGCCAGGCCTGGATTGGCTTCGATCACCGGCGCCTGAAAAGCGATCAAATGCATGATCGGGTAATAGCCCAATTTGCCGAAATAGCGCAGCGCTTCGGCTTTCCGGTCGGCGAACAGGGGGCGGATTTGATCGGTGCCGAGCACCGAGGCCGGCGGATGCGGAAAGATGATGGCGTCGGCGTCCCCGGACAGCAACAATTGGCCGGGATCGGTGCCGTCCGGCACCTTGGCCACCGAAAAACCCTCGCGGGCGCCAATTTCAAGCACCTCGTCATAAGTGCTGATCCAATGCACTTTGGTCAAATCAACCTCATATTCGAATTTCAGATCGCCCAAGGCCAGCACCGTCATGGTCACCTGAAAGGCGTTGATGACGACGCGCTTGCCTTCCAGGTCCTTCGGGTTTTCGATGCCCGACGCAGCGGTGACCAGGATATGGTTCTGGCTGAACAGGCGGCGCGGGAACACCGGGATGCCGACAAACGGCTCGCCCCGGCTGACCGATATAATGTGCGACGAGAGCGAGGTTTCGGCGATATCAAATTCGCGCCCTTGCAAAAATCGCCGGTGCCGGTCGCGGCCATCCCGGTGCGCCGTCTGCATGCCGACCTCCAGGGGGCGCAATTGCACGCCGGCCGGCGGCGCCACGGAGCCCATGAATATGGGCACATGCCGGTCGTATCGTTCGAGCGCGATGGTTAACTGTGTGTCGCTCATGGCCGCCTCCATAGCTGAATTTTGCGCAATCTAGCACCCGGCCCGGCGGCGCGGCAGCGGTGGGCGCGCTGGTGTCGTTCCTGAATACTTGGTGGTTGCGCCACATCACCGAGGAAGACGCGAAATATAAAAGCTGACCGGCTACTCAGCCTGGGCTTTGGCTTCGGCGGCGTCGATCAACTGGATCAGCACTTCGTAGGGCTGGGCGCCGACGACGCTCTGGCCGCCGGCCACATAGGTGGGCACGCCGGTCACCCCATATTGGCGCGAGCGGTTCCAGTTTTCGTCCACTTGTTCCTTGAAGGTGCGGTTTTCAAGAACCTCCCGGGCGGCCCCGGCATCCAAGCCATTGGCCGCCGCGATTTCCACCAGAGCCTCCACGTCGCCAATATTTATGCCATCCACGAAATAGGCCTTGAACAGCGCATCGTGAATATCGCCGCCGCCGTCCTGGCCGTCCGCCCAGATGCCCAGCTCCTGCGCCAGGCGGCTGTTATAGGTGTGGCTGCGCCTGTTGTAGGGCAGGCCTTCTTGGTCCATCAGGCCCTTCATGCGGTTGTGCATGCCGTCCATGTCCACGTCGCGCCCGGCAAAAAGTTCTTCCAGGGTTACGCCGTCGGCGGGCGTTTCCGGGTGCAGCGGAAAATGCACCAGCTTGATCTCGACATCGTAGTTCTGTTTCAGCTTTTCAATACGCCCGGTACTGAGATAACACCACGGTCAAACGTAGTCGCTGAAAACTTCCAAAGTGACCTGTTCGGCCATCATTGTTTCTCCTTGTTGCATTGCGTGCCCGCATTCGCGGCGATAGAAGATCATGCCGCGAATGGGCTGGCCTAAGCAAGGGGTGAAAATTGGACGCCGTAATCGAATTTTTTATCCAAGGAACCGATCTTTCCTTGATCGGCTTTCTGACCCTCACCGGGGTCGCGTTCCTGGGTAGTTTTGTGACCGCCGCGCTCGGCCTTGGCGGCGGCGTTCTGGTGCTGGCGACGATGGCGGTGTTCCTGCCGCCATTGGCGCTGATCCCGCTGCACGGCGTTGTTCAGCTTGGCTCCAACGTTGGCCGGACGGCATTGATGACGCGCCATGTGATATTGCGCGTGCTGCCCCATTTCGCCGTCGGCACGGTGGCCGGCTCGGCGATCGGCGCCAACATGTTCGTAGCGCTGCCGGTGGGCGTGCTGCAAATGGCGCTGGCGGTCTTTGTGCTCTACGCCACCTGGGCGCAGCGCTTCAAGGTCTCCAAACCGGGGCCGGTGAAATTCGGCATCCTCGGCCTGGTCAGCGGCTTCGTTACCATGTTTGTCGGCGGCTCGGGGCCGCTGATCGCGCCGTTCGCCAATGCGGTTGGCGCCGACAAACAAAAAGTGGTCGCTACCCATGCGGCGCTGATGTCGATGCAGCATATCGTCAAGCTGACCGCGTTCGGCATTATCGGCTTTGCCTTCGGGCCCTATATTCCATTTCTGGTGGGCGCCCTGGCGCTTGGTTTTGCCGGCACCTGGGCCGGGCGGCAGGTGCTCAACCGGCTGCCCGAGCGGTCTTTTCGCATCGGGCTGCAGATTATCCTGACATTACTGGCGGTGCGTCTGGTTTATGCGGCGGCGCAATCGCTGCTGGCGTAATCGTATTCGCCTTTATTGAACAAGCCCGGCCAGGCGCTCCGATAATATCTTTTCGGCCTCCCGGGCTATCTGGCGGACGATATCGCCGGCCGGCAATATGGCATCGATCAGGCCGGCATCCTGGCCATAAGACAGCGGTGCCTCGTCGATGTCGCCAGCCTTGCGCGCCGCCAGAACGCCGGCCAGAACTTCGGCCTGATTTTGGCGCAATTCCCATTCCCGCCCGGACCAGCGTTCGATGAAGCGGTTGCGCCCGCTTCTGGACATGGCGCCCGGCCAGACGGTGCCGGCGGCGAGGTCGGGAATTTCGCTGAGGGCCGTATCGTGGCCGTCGCTGGCGAGGATGGCTTGTTTGAAATTGTCGTGCAGCGGCGCCTCGTCCGATGCCAGAAAGCGGGTGCCCAAAAGCACGCCATCGGCGCCGAGGGCCAGGGCCGCCGCCAGCCCGCGCCCGTCGGCGATGCCGCCCGCCGCCAGTACCGGAATGGGCGCCACCGCATCGACGATCAAGGGGATAAGCACCAGGCTCGCCATCCAGCTCACATGGCCGCCGCCTTCCGAGCCTTGGGCGACGATGATATCAGCGCCGGCGTCGGCGCCGCGCCGGGCTTCGGCGACGCTGCCGGCCATATAGGTTACGCGCGCATCGGCATCGTGGGCGCGCCGGATATAGGGCTGAATGTCCTGATCACCCTTCGGCCAGGCATAAGAGAGCACCGCCGGGCGGGCCTCAATGGCGGCGGCGAAGGCGTCTTCTTCGGTGGCAAACAACAGGAAATTCAGCGCGAAGGGCTGGTTGGTGGCGCTGCGGATGGCGGCGGCGTCCTTGGTGATCTGCTCGCCGTCCCGGCCATGGCAACCGAGGGTGCCGAGCCCGCCGGCGTTGGAGACGGCGGCCACCATATTGCTTTGTGTATAGCCGCCGCCCATGCCGCCGAGAACAATCGGATGCGCAATACCAAGCAAATCGCAGATCGAAGTGTGTATCATGGATCGTCCTTTCGAATATCCAGCGCTTGAGTTTATCGTCCGCTGGGTTGCTGTCCATCCCCATTACCGCACCATCCGCCGCTGCTGCAAATTATCTGTGATCGGTTGGCGAACCTTGCTAGGTTTGCTTCATGGCGCATGATCACGGGCACCGGCATCATATCAGCAACGAGCGGCGCGTGTTCTGGGCGCTGATCATCACCGCCGCGTTCATGCTGGTGGAAGTGGCGGGCGGGCTGATCTCGGGCTCGCTGGCCCTGCTTGCCGACGCCGGGCACATGCTCACCGACGCCATTGCCTTGTTGTTTTCCTGGATTGCCTTTCGCATGGCCAGGAGCCCGGCGGACGACAAACGCTCCTACGGCTATCACCGGCTGCAAATCGTCGCCGCCTTCGTCAACGGGCTGACCCTGGTGGTGGTGGTCGGCTGGATCGTTTTCGAAGCGGTGCGCCGCATGGCCGAGCCGGTGGCCATCATGGGCGATACTATGTTAGCGGTCGCCGCCGCCGGTCTAATCGTCAATGTGGCGGCATTCTGGATCATCCATGGGGGCGATAAAGACAACCTCAACCTGGCCTCGGCGGCGGCCCATGTGATGGGCGATATTCTCGGCTCGGCGGCCACCATCGCGGCGGCCTTGGTCATATTGCTGTTTGGATGGACCATCGCCGATCCGGTCTTGTCCCTGCTGGTGGCGTTGCTGATCCTCAAAAGTTCGTGGTCGATCATCCGAAAATCCATGCATATCCTGCTGGAAGGGACGCCCGACTGGCTGGATGTGGAGGAATTGAAACACCGGCTGGTGGCGGCGTTGCCCGAGGTTCAGGATATCCACCATGTGCATGCCTGGTCGCTGACATCTGAGCGGCCGATGATCACCCTCCATGCCAGCGTCGACGGGGATGGCGGCTCGGGCGAAACCCTGGTCGGCATCAAGCGCCTATTGGCCGATGATTACGGCATTACCCATTCGACCATCCAGATCGAATGCGGCGATTGCACCGATAAACATTAGGACCGGACCGCCATGCAACTGATCACCGGCGGCATGGGCTTTATCGGCCTGCACACGGCGCGCGCCTTTCTGGATGCCGGCGAAAGCGTCGTGGTCAGCCGCTACCGGACAACTCGCCAGCCGTCATTTCTGCACGGCGAATGGGACCGGCGCCTGTTCGCCGAGCCCTTGGACCTTAGCCATGAACGGGCAGCTATCGGTCTGGTGGAAAAGCACGAGGTCACCGGCATCATTCATCTGGTAGTGCCGGCGCTGGCCGCCCTCTCGGCGGCGGAAGAGTTCGACGTCAACATGACCGGCTTGAAGAATATACTGGAAGCGGCGCGCATTGGCGGCGTCAAGCGCGTCGCCATCGCGTCTTCGGTGGCGGTCTATGCGGGCCTCAAAGAGGGGCCGTTTACCGAAGACATGCTGCTGCCGGTAGCGTCCGGCAATCCGACCGAAGCCTATAAGAAAAGTTTTGAGATTCTGGCCAGCCATTACGCCGACCGGGCCGGCATGGAAATCATCTTTCTGCGCATCGGCGGCGTTTACGGGCCGCTCTATCACAGCCTGTCCAATCTTCCGGCGCGGCTGGTGCACGCGGCCATTGCGGGCGTCCCTGGCCCGCTGCCGCCCAAGCGCCGCCCGGACCCCCATGTGGATGATCCCACCGACGCCTGTTATGTGAAAGATTGCGCCGCCGCCATTCAAATGCTGCAATCGGCGCCGTCGTTGAACCACCGGATCTATAATGTGTCCGCCGGTCTGACCGCCGTCAGCGGCGATTTCTTAGGTGCGCTGAAGGTCCGCTTGCCGGACGCGAAGGCGGAACTGAAACCGGGCCGGGGGCCGAGGGGCCGCGTGGATGCAGTGATGGATATCACCCGGCTGGTGGCGGAAACCGGCTTCAAGGCCGCTTACGATGCGCGTGCCGGTATCGCCGATTATGTGGACTGGCTGCAGGCCGGCAACGAATATTAGATCGGGCCATTGGCCCCCGCCCCGGAGCTGTGGTACTGTCCCCGGCTTAACGAGCAATATCAAAGGTTTGAAGCGGCCCGTGGCCCCTACGTTAAGCCAAAATAACTCCACCGCCGCCCTTATGGGCCGTCTGGCGCGGGAAAGCATCCGCCCCTATGTGGGCTGGATCGTGGCTGCCGTTCTGTGCATGGCGCTGGTCGCCGCCGCCACTGGCGCCAGCGCCTGGCTGATGGAGCCGATCATCAACAAGGTGTTCGTGGAAAAGAACAAGGCGCTTCTGTGGCCCATCGGCGGCGCCATCCTGGTGACCTTCCTGATCAAGGGGCTCGCCAATTACGGCCAGTCGGTGCTGATGAGCTTCGTTGGCCAGCGCATCGTCACCGATACCCAGCACCGGCTTTATGCGCACCTGACCGGCATGGAGCTGGGCTTTTTCCACGACAGTCCCACAGGCAACCTGATCTCGCGCTTCACCGTCGATATCAACATGATGCGCGCCGCCGTCTCCAACGTGCTTACCGGCGTCGGCAAGGATTTTCTGACCTTGATCTTTTTGGTCGGCGTCATGTTCTTTCAAGACTGGCTGCTGGCGGCAATCTCGTTCTTTATTTTCCCCGTCGCCATTCTGCCCATCGTCCGGCTGGGCAAGCGTATCCGCAAAGTGACCATCAACACCCAGGAAGAAATGGGCCAGTTCACGACGCTCTTGGAACAGACCTTCCAGGGCGCCCGCGTGGTCAAGGCCTATGGCATGGAGGAATACGAGAAGGGCCGCGTCCGGGCCATCGCCGAGCGTATCTTCGCCCTGGTCTTCAAGGCGGCGCGCATCCGCTCCCTGGCCAGTCCGATCATGGAGACCTTGGGCGGTTTCGCCGTTGCTCTGGTGGTCCTCTATGGCGGCTTCCGGGTCATCGATCAGTCCATGGACCCGGGCTCTTTCTTTTCCTTCATCACCGCGCTTTTGCTTGCTTACGAGCCGATGAAGCGGCTGGCCAATCTGAACGCGGCGCTGCAGGAAGGGCTGGCCGGCGCTCAACGCCTGTTCGAACTGCTCGACCGCGCCCCGGTAATCAACGATGCCGCTGATGCAAGCCCGCTGAACGCCGCCAAGGGCCAGGTGAGCCTGGACGGCGTCCGCTTTGCCTATGTCACCGGCCAGCCCGCCCTCGACGGCGTCAGCCTGACCGCGCCGGCGGGCAAGATGACGGCGCTGGTGGGCCCGTCGGGGGCCGGCAAATCCACCATCCTCAATCTGATCCCGCGCTTTTACGATGTGGATGAAGGCACCATTTCCGTCGATGGCACCGATATCAGGGCCTGCACTATCGCCAGCCTGCGCAAGAGCCTGGCCCTGGTCAGCCAGGAGATTGTGCTGTTCGACGACACCATCCGCGCCAATATCGCCTATGGCCGCATGGGCGCCGAAGAAGATTCCATCATCGCCGCCGCCAAGGGCGCCGCCGCGCACGACTTCATCACGGAATTGCCGGCGGGCTACGATACATATGTGGGCGAGCGCGGCGTCAAATTGTCGGGCGGCCAGCGGCAAAGGCTGGCCATCGCAAGGGCCATGCTGAAAGACGCGCCGATCCTTCTTCTCGACGAAGCGACATCGTCCCTGGATACGGAATCGGAACGCCAAATTCAGGCGGCGCTCCGGCGTCTGACCCGGGACCGGACGACGCTGGTGATCGCGCACCGCCTGTCGACGGTGATCGATGCGGACTTGATCCATGTCATCAATAATGGCCGGCTGGAACAATCGGGCACCCATGACGAGCTGTTGGCCCAAGGCGGCACCTATGCCCGGCTCTATGCGCTGCAATTCGCCGATGAAGGGTTTCCGGGCCAGAGCGCGCTCGATGCCGCCGCCATCGCCGGAGAATGATCGAGCCGGATGGCGACGCCTCAATTCATAAAAAATTTATCCAGAAACGGGCTGGCGCGGGGCATTTCCTGTCTGGCCGCCGCGGCTCTGATCCGCTTGGTCTGGGCCACCAGCCGCTGGCGGGTGATAAAGGCGCCCGGGCTGGAGAGAATTTGGAATTCCGACAAGCCCTTTATCGTCTGCTTCTGGCACGGACGGCTGATGATGATGCCGTTCGCCTGGACCCGGCCGCAAAGCATCAACATGCTCATATCGAACCATCCCGATGGCCGCTTGATCGCCGATACGGTGGCGCGCTTCGGCATCCATACGGTGCCCGGCTCCTCCAGCCAAGGCGGTGCCGGCGCCTTGCGCGGGCTTGTGCGTATTCTCAAAGGCGGCGACAGCGTCGGCATCACCCCGGACGGGCCACGGGGGCCGCGCATGCGCGCCACCACTGGCGCCGTTGCCCTGGCGCGGCTTTCCGGGGCGCCGCTGGTGCCGCTGGCCTTTTCCTGCCGGCGGCGGCGTATCTGGAATAGCTGGGACCGGTTTGTTCTGGCGTGGCCCTTTTCCAGCGGTGTATTTATGTGGGGCGAGCCAATCGAAGTTCCCGGCGATGCGGACGCTGCGGGGCTGGATGCTTTGCGGGGTGATTTGGAAGAGCGCATGAACAGCCTGACCGGGGAAGCCGACCGCCATTGCGGCCACCAACCCATCGATCCGGCGCCATCAGATGCGGGGGCGGCGCCATGATGCTGTCCCTCTACAGGCTGGTGTCCGGGCCCTTGGGCGGACCGTTTATCGCGGCCTTCATGCGGCGCCGGCTGGCGGCGGGCAAGGAAGATCCGATGCGCTTCACTGAGCGCCAGGGAGCGGCCAGCCAGCCACACCCGAACGGCGCGCGCCTGATCTGGGTGCACGCCGCCAGCGTCGGCGAATCCCTTTCCATGCTGCCTTTGATCGATCATCTGCTGGCGGCGGATGCGGGGCTTGCTTTGTTGCTGACCACCGGCACGGTTTCTTCGGCCCGGCTTATGGCGGAACGCCTGCCGCCCCGCGCCATCCATCAATATGCACCCCTCGACCGGCCCCGGTATGTACGCCGTTTCCTGGATCACTGGCGGCCCGATCTGGTGCTCTGGGCGGAAAGCGAGTTCTGGCCCAACCTGATATTGGAGACCACCGGCCGGGGCACGCCGATGATCCTGGTCAACGGGCGCATCTCGCCGAAAAGCTTTTCCGGCTGGCAACGGGCGCGCTCCATCATTACGACCCTGCTCGGCCGCTTTGACCTCTGCCTCGGGCAATCTTCGGAGGACGCCCAACGCCTCCGCCAATTGGGCGCGGCCAATGTGGATTGCCTGGGTAATCTGAAATTCGCCGTGCCGCCGCTGCCCGCCGACGCCGATGAGCTGGCCCGCCTGGAAGCCGAATTTGATGGCCGCCCCACATGGCTGGCCGCCTCGACCCATGCGGGCGAGGAACGTATCGCCGGCGAAACCCATCTGGCGTTGGAAGATGCCCATCGGGGATTGCTGAGCGTCATTGTTCCCCGCCATGCCCAGCGCGGCGGCGAGGTTGCCGCCATGCTGCGCGCCATGGGGTTATTCGTGGCCCAGCGCTCCGCCGGCCAGCCGATCGAGGCTGATACGCAAATCTATCTGGCCGACACCATGGGCGAGCTGGGGTTGTTTTTCCGCCTTGCCCCGGTGGTGTTCATGGGCAAATCCCTGGTACCGCTGGGCGGGCAAAATCCGCTCGAGGCTTTGCACCTCGATTGCGCCGTCCTGCACGGCCCGCACATGATGAACTTCACCGAGATCGGCCATGAAATGACCGCCGCCGGCTGTGCTATCGAAGTTGCCGACGCCGCCGCCTTATTCGGCAATCTGGCTGCATTACTGGATGATCCGGCGCGCGCCGCCGCGATGGCCGAAAAAGGGCGCACTTACGCAACATCCAGCGCCGACGTGACCGAACGGGTGGCGGCGCGGGTGCTCTCCTATTTGCAGGCGCCGGCGGCGGGCGAGGCCGATGCGGCCGCCTGAATTCTGGTATGACGGGGCGGGCAGTCCCTGGCCGGGGCTGCTGAGCCCGCTCGCCGCCCTCTATGGCGCCGCCAGCCGTCTCGACAATCGCCTCACCACGCCCCGGCGCGCCCCGCTGCCGGTGATCTGCGTCGGCAATCTGGTGGCCGGCGGCGCCGGCAAGACGCCGGTGGCGCTGGCTCTTGCCTTGCATCTGCAATCGGCGGGGCGCAGCGTCCATTTTATTTCTCGCGGCTATGGTGGCAGCAAAGACGGCGTGCGCGTCGATCCGGCCATCCATGGCGCCGCCGACGTCGGCGACGAGGCGTTGCTGCTGGCCCGCGCCGCGCCGGCCTGGGCCGGGAGCGACCGTCATGCGCTGGCGCTTGAGGCTGCCGCCGGTGGCGCCGATCTGGTGATCCTCGATGACGGCTATCAGAACCCGGCGTTGGTTAAAGACATCTCGATCGTCGTCGTCGATGGCGGCGCCGGGTTCGGCAATGGCCGCCTGATACCGGCGGGACCCTTGCGGGAATTGCCGGCGGCCGGTCTGGCGCGCGCCCACGCCGCCGTCATTCTGGGCGAAGACAGCGCCGACGCCGATGTCGCCATTGCCGCCGAGGGCCCGGTGGGATTGCCGGTGTTCGCTGCCCGTCTGGACGCCGCCGCCGCCGATGCCCAGCGCCTGGCCGGCAGGCGCGTTCTGGCTTTCGCCGGCATCGCAAGGCCGCAAAAATTTTTCGATACCTTGAACGCCATCGGCGCCGACATCGCCGATAGTCTGGTATTCGATGACCATCACCCTTATACCGGCCCGGAGATTTCGGATATCCTGGAAAGGGCCAAAGCCTTGGACGCCGTTGCCGTCACCACCGAAAAAGACCATGTGCGCTTAGGCCCCGATCAGGGCCGCGCCATCGAGACCATTCATGTGGACATTGTCTGGGATGATGGGTCGGGGTTCACCGGATGGCTGGACGGGCGCATAGAAGCCGCGGCGGGCGGCGAATAATTTGGCGCTCGGAGGTAACTTGTGGCAGCGCGGCGAGGCGGCGGCGGCTTGGCTGCTCTATGGCCTGTTTGCCTGTTTGCCGGTCGACGCCGCGTCCTGGCTGGGCGGCGCGCTGGGCCGTCTGGTGGGGCCGAAACTAGGGGTCAGCCGCAACGCCCGGCGCAACCTGAAGCGGGTATTTCCAGACATCGAAGACGCCGAGGTGGCGCGCATCGTCACCGCCATGTGGGATAATCTGGGCCGCACCGCGGGCGAGCATCCCCATCTCGGCAAGTTCGATCCGTACCGAAAAAATAGCCGCGTCGAGGTTGTCGGCATCGAGCATGCGGACGCCCTTCGCGACGATGGCGCCGCCGGCATCGTGTTTTCCGGCCATCTGGCCAACTGGGAAATGTTGCTGCTGGCCGGCACCAAGCGCGGCCTGGTGATGCATGGGGTTTACCGGCGCGCCAACAATCCGTTTTTCGATAAAATCGTGCAAAAGGGCCGCACCGTGCTTGGCGGCGATTTGTTTCCGAAGGGCTCGGCCGGCGCCAAAAGCATCTTGCGGGCGCTTAGACGGGGCGATCACATGGCCATGCTGGTCGACCAGAAAATGAACGACGGCATTGCCGTTCCATTTTTGGGGATCGATGCGATGACCGCGCCGGCGGCGGCCGAGCTTGCTTTACGCTATGATTGCCCACTGGTTCCGGCGCGGGTCGAGCGGCTGGGCGGCGCCCATTTCCGGGTCAGCGTTTTTCCGCCCCTCGAAAAACCTGACAGCGGCGACCGCCAGGCGGATATTCTGGCCCTGATGAGCATGGTCAACGCCACCCTTGGCGAATGGGTCCGCGATCGCCCCGAGCAATGGCTCTGGGTCCATAACCGCTGGCCGGCGGAATAGAATTATTTCATCGCCGGAACCAGCAATTGCGGGTCCACCGGCGTTGCACGGAGGCGCATGCCCCAATGCAGATGCGCCCCGGTGGCGCGCCCGGTTTTGCCGATACGCCCGATCATCGCGCCTTTTTTGACGGCGGCGCCGGATGTCACCGTGATGGCGCTCAAATGAAGATAGGCCGTGCTCAGCCCGAGCCCGTGATCGATGATCACCGTTTTGCCGTTGAAGAACATGCCGGCATGGGCAAAGGCGATGCGCCCGGCGGCGGCGGCGCGCACCGGGGTGCCCTCCGGCGCCGCCACATCGACGCCGTAATGGGGCCGGCGCGGCTTGCCGTTCAAGATGCGCAGCGAACCATAGACGCCCGAAATGCGCCCCAAAACCGGCCAGACGAAGCCGGAGCGAAAGAACGAGGCATTGCTTAGAAGTGCGCGGGCCGCCCGGAGCGCCGCCGCTTCCGCCTTGATGCGTTTCAAATCCGCCGGCGACGGCGTCACCTTGCGGCGCGCCAGGCCATCGATGCGCTGGACGTCGTAGGTGCGTTTTTTGATCGCAAGCTCGCGGCCAAATAGGCGGGTGCCGCCCAGCCGCACTTCCAGCACCCTTCGGAGCGCAGAATCCCGGCCAAAGCCGAGCAGAAAGGCGCCGTCCGGGGCGACCGGTTGAGATTTTCCGTCCAGGGTGACAGATGATCCCGGCGGCGCGTTGCCGATCACCAGCCCGCCCTGGGAATATTCGCCTTTGAGGGAAATTTCGCCGGCCATGGCGGCGGCGCCCCAGAGCAGCAAAATCGCCGGCGCCCAAAATCGGTGGATCATCAGAGTAGCGTTCCTTGGCGATCGCCGGGCGCGTCCTTGGCTTTGGCCGGTTTGGCCTGTTTTTTCTTCGGCGTCTTCTTCGGCTTGGGCGGGCCATCGCCGGTGACCGTGGCGGCGACGGCGCCGTCGCGGAAATGTACCTGCCAGGCATCGCCGGGCGCCGCGCCGCCAGCCGCCAGAACCGGCTCGCCATCATCGCCGGTGACCAGCGCAAAACCCCGGTCCAGCACGCGCTGGTAGGAGACGCTGTCCAATAGCCGCGATTGGCGCTGCAAATCCGCGTCCTTGATTTCCAGGACCCGGTTGAAGGCGCGCCCGAACGCCTGCACCTGGGCGCCGAATTGATCACGCTTGGCGGCGATCTGGCGGGCCGGGCTGATCAGGCCGGCGCCGAGACGGTTTACCTCCGCGCCCCGGCTTTGCAACAAGACGTCCTTGGCGCGGAGCAAGCGTTGCGTGCGCTCATCAAGCCGTTGCTCGGCCTCTTCCACCAGTTGCGCCGGGCGCGGCAGGCGGTGGGCCAGACCGGCCACATCCTTGGCGGCACTGTCGATAATGCGCGCCGAGGCCCGCAACAGGCGGGCGCCGTCATCGCTTAACTGAGCCATCAGTTCGGCGCGCACCGGCACCGCCATTTCGGCGGCCGCCGTCGGCGTCGGCGCGCGCTTATCAGACGCATGATCGATCAGCGTCGTATCGGTCTCGTGGCCGACCGCCGAGATAAGCGGGATTTCGGACGCGGCGGCGGCGCGCACCACCACCTCTTCGTTGAAGGCCCACAAATCTTCCAGGCTGCCGCCGCCCCTGGCAACGATCAGCAAATCCGGGCGCGGCACATCGCCGCCGGGCGCCAAGGCATTGAAGCCATCAATGGCGGCGGCTACCTGCGCGGCGGCGCCATCGCCCTGGACAATCACCGGCCAGACCAGAACGTGGCGCGGGAAGCGATCACGCAGGCGGTGCAGGATATCGCGGATAACGGCGCCGGTGGGCGAGGTGACGACGCCGATCACTTCGGGGAGGAACGGCAGTTCTTGTTTCAAGCCCTCATCGAACAAACCTTCCGCCAACAGTTTCTTGCGCCGGTCTTCGAGCAGTTTCAGGAGCGCGCCTTCGCCGGCCACCTCCATGCTTTCGATGATGATCTGATAGCGTGAGCGGCCGGGATAGGTGGACAAGCGCCCGGTGACGATCACCTCCAACCCGTCTTCGGGCGCGAGGCCCAAGCGGCCCACGGTGCCCCGCCAGCAAACCCCGTCGAGCACCGCCTTTTCGTCTTTCAAAGCAAGGTACATATGACCGGAGGCGGGCTTCGACAGCCCCGATATTTCGCCGCGCACCCGGACATGGGCGAAGCGCTCTTCGACTGACCGCTTCAGAGATTGGGAAATCTCAGAGACCGAATAAATCGGCGCGTTGCCGCCTTCTGTTTCTGGGTCTGGTAATTCGCTCATTCTAGGTCATAATTTATGGTACAAATCGTCGCCCGTACACAGGCGATTGACGATCTTGGGCTAATCTCAGACTAATCTTGGGCTAATCTTCGGGGGGGATAAATGAATATTCTGGTTGTCGGCGGCGGCGGCAGGGAACACGCCCTTTGCTGGGCGCTGGCCAAGTCGCCCGATTGCGGCGCCCTTTATTGCGCGCCGGGCAATGCCGGCATCGCCGATGTCGCCGAATGCGTCGCCATCGGCGCCGAAGACATAGGCGCGCTGGTGGCGTTCGGGCAGCGTACATCCATCGATCTGGTGGTCGTCGGGCCGGAGGGGCCGCTGGTGATCGGCCTGGTCGATGCCTTGCAGGATGCCGGCATCCTGGCCTTCGGGCCGAACAAGGCGGCGGCCATCCTGGAAGGCTCGAAAGCCTTTATGAAAGACCTGTTCGCCAAATATGATATTCCCACCGCCGCTTACGGGCGCTTTACCGACCAAGATGAAGCCGCCGCTTATGTGCGCGCCCAAGGGGCGCCGATCGTCGTCAAGGCCAGCGGTCTCGCCGCCGGCAAGGGCGTCATCCTTTGCGGCACCGTCGATGAAGCCATCGATGCCCTCGGCGTCATCATGCGGGACCGCGCCTTCGGCGCTGCCGGCGACGAGGTGGTAATCGAGGAATTTTTGGAAGGCGAAGAGCTGAGCTACTTCGCCCTGGTCGATGGCCAGACCGCACTGCCTTTGGTCTCCGCCCAGGATCACAAAGCCGTCCATGACGGCGACGTCGGCCCCAACACCGGCGGCATGGGCGCCTATTCGCCGGCGCCGGTGCTAACCCCGGAATTGGACGCCGAGATCATGGCGCGCATCATCCGTCCGACCATTGATGGCATGGCCGCCGAGGGCAGACCCTATTCGGGCGTGCTGTTCGCCGGGCTGATGATTACCGAAGACGGCCCAAAGGTCATCGAGTTTAATGCCCGTTTCGGCGACCCAGAATGCCAGGTGCAAATGACGCGGCTGAAGTCTGATCTGTTGCCTTTGTTGCTGGCCACCGCAGAGGGGCGGCTGGGCAACATCGAAGCCGCCTGGCACGAAGGCTCGGCGCTGCTGGTGGTGATGGCCGCCGATGGTTATCCGGGCTCTTATGAAAAAGGCACGCCTATCAATGGCTTAGGCGCGGCGGGCGGCGTCGATGGGGTCACCGTTTTTCACGCCGGCACGCGCGCCGAGGGCGCCGCCGTGCTCGCCAATGGCGGCCGCGTGCTGGGAGTTACGGCATTGGCGGCGGACATCAAGTCGGCGCAAGCCGCCGCTTACCAGGCGGTGGATTTGATCGACTGGCCGGGCGGCTTCTGCCGCCGGGATATCGGCTGGCGGGCCATCGGGCGGACCTAAGGTTTCAGCAACAACGAGCCGGCATATTTCCGGCCCTCCAAATCCCGATGCGCGTCGGCGGCTTGGGCAAGCGGGTAGCTCTTGCCGATCTCGACTTTGAGGACACCACTGGCCACCAGATCATACAGCTCATCCGAATAATAGGCGCGGTCGCGCGCCTCGCGGATATGGTCGGAGAACGCCGGGCGGGTGACGGTGAGCGATCCGTGCTTGGCCAGCAACAACAGATCGAGAGGATCGGGATGGCCGGACGCATTGCCGTAATTGACCAGCGTGCCGTAGCGCCTGGTGCAGAGGATCGATTGGGCGAAGGTGTCCTTGCCGACCCCATCGAGCACCGCGGCGACGCCGTCCGGCACGATGTCTTTGACGGCGGCTACGAAGTCCACGTCCCGGTAAAGGATGGTATGATCGCAGCCCAAGGCGCGGGCCAATGCGGCCTTAACTTCTGATCCCACGGTGCCGATTACGGTGGCGCCCAAATGCTTGCACCATTGCACCAGCAATAAGCCGACGCCCGAGGCTGCGGCGTGGATGAGCACCGCATCGCCAGGCCCAGGCTTGCAGTAGCGGTGGATGACCATGGACGCGGTCAGGCCCTTGAGCATCATCGCCGCCGCCTGATCGTCGCTAATTTTGTCGGGCAATTTGAACAGGCACGACGCCGGCACGTTGCGCGCCTCCGCATAGGCGCCGGTGTTTTCATAGAACGGCCCGCCGACGCCCACATAGGCGGCGCGCTCCCCCACCTGAACGCCTTCGGCGCCGGCGCCCACTTCTTCGATGACGCCGGCGGCCTCGTTGCCGATGATCACCGGGAATTGCAGTGGCTTGGCGATATAAAAGCCGCCGCTGCGGACATTCACATCGGAATAATTGACGGCGATGGCGCCATGGCGGAGGCGCACCTCACCGGGGCCCGGCGGCGCCAGTTCGGTATCACCCCACTGCAATACCTCCGGCCCGCCGTTTGCGTGGATTTGAATGGCTTGCGTCATGCCTCACCCTAACAAATCCGCGCCCCGCTTCAAGGACATGACCCTGAAGGAAAGCCAGCCCTTGATGGATTACCTGTTCGCCGTCAATGGTGATGCGCCGCAACGAATTTTTGCGGCGCTATCAGTTTTTCGCCCTAAGCTGATCCCAGGCGGCCTTGCCCCAGGCGGCGTGCGCAATCTCGACGGCGGCCAAAAGCGCGGCATCCAGGCTGGCCGTGCTTTTGGGTGCGATTTTGGCGCCGCTGGCAAACGTCTTGTCGTTGACGGTATCGAATTTCGTTTGCGCTTTCTTCGGGCTGTACAGGGAAATGACGGTCAAAACGTCTTCGCCTTCGAGGGGCATATTGCGCAAATCCACGTTGATCTGATACACCGCCGGCCCGGACTCTTTGTAGGGCAATTCGGTCAGGAACATGGTCGCGGTGAAATTCAGCGGCGCACCGCCCGCCCGGCATGCGAACGGGACCGCGTAATCGGCGGTGCGCTGCAATTCCCTTTCGATCCGGCTTTTGCCTTCGAACTCGATCACGTAGCGGCAGGCCAATTTTCCGGGGCCGGCGGCGCGGCCCTCGATTTTCGATTTCAGCGCGCCATCGATCAGCGGCGCCGCCATTTTCGAATAGACAAATCCCAATTGATTTTTATTGGTGCGCACCTGAATCCAGCCGGTGCCCCTGGCGCGCCCCACTGATCGGATAAGCGTGCCGCGTTTGAAGCGCCCGATGCGCTTGGACTTGGTGTTCGGGCCGCCGCGAACATTGATATCGCGGAGGATCACATAAGGCGCCTTTTCCGGGACGATGGCCACCGGCTTGGCCTTGCGGGCGGGCTTTTTCTTTTTGGCTTGGGCGAATTGCTGGGCGAGAAAAATATGGGATTGCGCATCCGATCCGGGCGAAGCAGCGCTTTCGGCGCGCACCAACCCAATCGATAGCATCGACAGCCCGGCCGCCAAGCCGGCCAATGGCAGGAAAACCCCGGTCATATTTCCGCTTCTCCCGTCGCGCCCGCGCCCCATCCACCCGCCATCCAATGGATCAGCATCGGGCGAAGATTACCGGCACGAACGCTGCTTGGGACCATACCCAATGTACCCGCTTGGTTGCAAAGACATCCTCTCGCGATTCTGCATTTTGGACGCAGCTATTAAGAAATATGGATTTATCCACAGAAATATTCACCAAATC
>CAUZTZ010000001.1:0-44316 GCA_963582805.1 Alphaproteobacteria bacterium | reverse complement strand
GAGCTCATAGACGGTCTCGTCGTGGGAGGCGTGGTTATGAACGCCCCAGCCCGGCGCCGACAGCATCAGATCGCCGGCCTTCCAGTCGTAGCGCTTGCCCTCGACAATGGAATGGCCGGAACCGGCGAAATAGTAATTGATCGCCGCCGAGGTATGGCGATGCGGCCTATCGATAATGCCGCCGGGGCGGATGGTGATGGTGGCGAAAAAATTGGGGGTGATGCCGTTATGGCGTCCGGTCGCCGGGTTCCACATCATATAGAGCCGGCGCCCCTTATAGTTCTTGTCGAGTCCGCCCAGATTCTGCAGCTCGGCTTCCAGACCTTGCCAGGGCCAATGCAGGATATTGGACTGGATGGGATCGGGATTGATGAGCACTTCGTAGGGCATCAGGTAAGCGCCGTCGTCGCCCAAGGGAATTGTCTTGGCTTCTTTCTCGGCCTTGGCTTCGGCCTTTTTTTCAGGGGCGCTGTCCACCGCTTTCAAGGGCGTGTCTTGGGGATCATCCTCGATAATGTGGACGTTCAGTTTTTCCAGCATGGGCGCGTTGGAATAGCACAGGCGCACATGGATATCGTTTGAATCATTGATGTGCCGGTAGGTGGCCATGGACGGAAAATTCCAGGTGTCATAAAGGCCGTAATTGATGCGCTTGCCCGATATGATGGAGGCGCCGGCGCCCTTGATGCAGAAATTGATCTGCGTCGAGTTGTGCCGGATCGGCGTCGTTTCCTCGCCGGGCAGCAGCACTTCCAGCGATACCCTTACCCCCGGGTTAAGGCCCGGCCCGACGCCCAGCTCCTGCCAGCGGGGATGAACAATGAGCGATTGCCGGCGGCCATTGGCCGGGCGCGGCTGGCTGGCCAGGCGCTCCACCTCGGCATCGATCTCTTCGCCGGTGATTTTAATGGGCTCCCACAGATCCAGCGCTTCGGGCGGCGTCCAGCCGCTGCGGTCCATGAAATGATTATCGGCCATGTGATTTCTCCATCGGTTTCCCTTAGGCTAAGGGTAGTTGCATTTTTATGCGCTCGGGCAACTGGTGGGCCGCCCCGTCGCCTTCGTTGCGTTTCAAAACCTCGATCGCCACCGCAAGATCGGCGAGCCCCATGCCCATCGCCTTAAACAGGGTCAGATCGGCATCTTCGGGCCGGCGGCGACTTTCGCCCATGACAGCGGAAATTGGAACCACTTTATCCCAATTATCCTTGCCGGCGCCAAAATAATCCATGAATTCCCGGGACATGGCGCGAATCCCGTCCAAGGTATCGACGGCGATCATCGAGCAGCGCGGGAAGATATCTTCGGTGAATTCGACGCGGCCCGGGACGATGGCGCCAATGGCGTTGATATGGGCGCCCCTTGCCGCCATCGATGATGCGAAGAACGGCTCGGTGGCGTTGGTGCAAAGGGTGATCAAAGGCACGCCGTCGGTGGCTTCCTCCAATGACGCGGCGGCCACCGCCTCCAGGCCGGGGAAGATAGCGGCGGCTTCGACGAGGGCTTCGCGGCTGGCTTCGGTGCGGCTGTAGATACGTAACCGTTTGATGGGACGCACGGCCAGGCAGGCGGCGATTTGCGGCAGGGCCTGCTTGCCGGTTCCGATGATCGCCATTTCAGATGCGTCCTTTGGGGCCAGCCATTTGGTGCCCAACCCAGTCATTGCCGCGGTGCGCATCTGCCCCAACGCGGTCGCCTCGAGCACGCATTTCAAGGACCCGTCGGTGAGCGAAAACAGCAATACCAGCGTTTGCGACTTGCCGGCTACATTGACCCAGGTCTTGGTGCCGCAGATACCCTCCGACGGCACCGCGCCGCCGATCGCCTGCAAGACATCGTTGGCGCCGACCATCAAATGGGTCTTGTCCATATTTTCGCCGGCGTGCATGCCGGTGACCGCCAGCACCCGTTCCAGCGCATCGATGGCGGCGCCCACATCCATGCATGCGGTCACGTCCGCCTCGGTCAGCCATAAGGGTGCGTCGCTCATAATCGGTGTCCTGATCGGGGCCGGGAAATTCGGCCTTTCCTTATAGGTTTAAGATTTCTAGTCTTTCTATGCCTGGGCGGAAAGCCGAATTCGCCGGGCCGGGTTATCACAACAAGGTGGAAGAGATGAACGCCGATCAACGCACTGCCATTCAAACCGATCTCCGCAAATTTCTTGATGCCACGGATGATGCCAGCCAGATCAAATCGGTCTCCGGCGCCCATTGGGACAAAGAAGTGGGCGCCATCACCGAGGTCCTCTACCGGGAAAAGGTGGAGCGGGCGCCGCTCTTGATGTTCGACGACATCCCCGGTTACCCGAAGAATTTCCGCGTCCTCTACGGCATGCTCGGCTCGCCCTTCCGGCTCGCCAGCGCCCTTGGGCTGGATCCGGAACTGTCTTTGCGGCGGCGTTCCATGCTCGATGCCTTCCGCGAGAAAATTCGCGCACATGAGCCGATCCCGCCGAATATCGTCAATGGCGGGCCGGTGACCGAGAACATCGACGAGGGCGACGATGTGGATATTTTGAAATTCCCGGTTCCGATCCACCACGAAGAAGATGGCGGCCGGTACATCGGCACCGCCTGCGGCGTCGTCACCCGCGATCCCGACACGGGGCGTATCAATATCGGCACCTACCGGGTGCAGGTGATCGACGGCAAAACCTGCGCGTCCTACATCTCCAACGGCAAGCAGGGGCGCATCCATCGGGACAAGTACCTGGCCGCCGGCAAACCCTGCCCGATGGCGATCATCGTCGGCATCGATCCGGTCACCTATTTGTCGGCGCGCTATACCTTGTCCGACACCGTGCCCGAGCTGGATTGGGCCGGCGGCCTGGCCGGCGCGCCGATCAACTGTATCGAGGGCGCCGAAACCGGCCTGCCGATCCCGGTCAATTCGGAGATCGTCCTCGAAGGCTGGTGCCTGCCGGACAAGACCGTGATGGAGGGCCCGTTCGGCGAATGGACCGGCTACTATGCGGGCGGCGAAAAGGAAGAGCCGGCTATCGAAATCAAACGTGTCTATCATCGCAACGATCCCATCCTCACCTGCGCCGCAAGCCAAAAGCCGCCCCATTCGCATCTGTACGAGCGCTGCTTCATTCGCTCGGCGGCGCTGTTGGATTCCCTCGAAGGCGCCGGCATTCCCGATGTGACCGACGTCTGGGTGCACCAGGCGGGATCGGGCCGCACTTTCGTGGTGGTCGCCATCAAGCAGCGCTATTTCGGCCACTCCACCCAGGCCGGCGTGGTCGCCAGCCAGGTCAATCCCATCGGCTATGCGGGCCGCTACGTGGTGGTCGTCGATGACGATATCGATCCCGGCGACATCCACGAGGTGATCTGGGCGATGGGCACCCGCTCCGATCCAAAAGTGGATATCACCATTTTGGAGAAATGCTGGTCATCGCGCCTGGACCCGATGATCACCGACGACAAGTACCACAACAACCGGGCGATCATCGACGCCTGCATCCCGTTCGAGCGCCTGGAGACATTTCCCAAGGTAGCGCAAACCAGCCGCGCTTTGGCCGAGGAAATGCGCGCCAAGTTTCCTGATGCGTTCGAGTAAACGCTAGTCCAGCAAATAGCCGAATTTCTTGCGCGCTTTCTTGGCCAGCTCCGGGCTCATGGCGTTGACCAGCGGGAATTCCTTGCGCCAATGGAACGGTCGGCAGGCATCGATAATGGCGCGGGAATTGCGGAAATTGCCCTTGTCTTTGTCCTCCGGCGAAATGCGCGGATCCAGCGGCGTTGACCAGGCTTCCGGAATAATATCGATGGACGAGGCCGGATCGGACCGGGTTAGCAAGGCCCAGGTCAGATCTTCCAGGCTGGAGACATCGATATCTTCGTCAACGACCACCACATATTTGCCCGCATAGGCGCCCACATGGCATTGCGCCGCGACATGGCCCACCTGGCGGGCATGGCCGGGATAGCGCTGCTTGATGGCGACCCCCAACAACATGCGCGCGCCGCCCACTTCGTGCGCCCAGACATCGGTGACGTCGGGCACGCCGGCGCGGGCGATATTGTCGCGCAGGAGCGCCGAGCGGGTGACCGCGCGGTAGCGGCCCAACTCGTCCGGCGGGCGTTGCGGCGGGCAGCCCAGGATAATCGGATCGTTGCGGTGATAGATGGCGACCACATCGAGGACCGGCTCTTCGCGCACGTCGGAGGCGTAATAGCCGGTCCATTCGCCGAACGGGCCTTCCTTCTTGCGGTTGCCGGGCTCGATAAAGCCTTCGATAACGATCTCGGAATTGGCCGGGAAGGGGATGCCTGTATGCTTGCCCTTGACCACCTTCACCGCCGCGCCGCGCATGCCGCCGACGATGTCAAATTCGCACATGCCTTGGGGAAACTCGGAACAGGCGGCCAGGAAATTCATCGGATCGCCGCCGGCAACGACAACCACCGGCATACGCTCGCCGCGCTCTTCGTATTTGTCCCGATGCACGCGGCCATGCTTGCCCGGCGACATATAGATGCCGACCTCTTTTTTGCCCTGCACCATGACCCGGTAGCAGCCCACATTGATCCAGTCGCTATCGGGATCGAGGGTCACATCGAACGAGCCGGTGCCGAAATAGCGGCCGCCGTCATGTTCGTGCCAGAGCGGCGTCGGGAACATCTCCATGTCCACATCGTCGCCTTCGAGCACGTTCTCGAAGACCGGACCATCGTCAACCACCTCGTAAGGGATCGTCGGCAGACCATCGATTTGATATTTGAAATGGGCGTCGGTCAGTTCCAGCTTGGTCAGATCATCGGGAAAACCCATGGTCATGTTCATGCGCTTGCCGCCATAGAAGTTGGTCAGCACGCGAAAGCCCTTGGGGTAGCCGGGCACTTCGTCGAACAGAACCGCCGGCGCGTTGCCGTCGCGCAACACCAGCTCGGCGGCCATGCCCATATCTTCTTCCCAAGACGCGCCTTTGACGTGGCGTACCTCGCCCAATTTGTCGGCTTCCTCGATCCAGCCGCGCAAGTCTTCAAAGCGGAAATTGACGCCTTTGACGTCAGCGGCGATTCCGGCCCCGGACTGAACGCCATCGGGCGCGCGCGTTTTCTTGGATTTCATGGCTTTCCCTTTCTCAAATTCTTATCGCTGTTGGTGACGTTGGTGGCTATCATACTTAAGTTTTCGGCAAACTCAATTCCCTCAAAGCCAATCGGGCGGAACCGCCCCGGCGCTCACCGCCAGGCCGGTATAATAATCCCACAGCTTGGCTGTATGCGCGGCCCGGTTCAATTTCGATGCGATCAGCGTCATATCGTCCTGGCTAAGCGCGATCACAGGCCCCAGCATGGCGGCCTTGTAATTGGCCTCGGCGTTTTCGCAAAAATGAATGGCGTCGATCATCAAAGCCTCCACGCTTTCGGCGACGATGACGGCCCCATGCGCCCGCATCAGGGCAGCGTTATGCGGCCCAAGGGTGGCGGCCAGCGCGGCGCCCATGGCGGCATCATTGATTTTGGCCGGCACGGGATGCACCGGAATGCCGCTCGCCCAGCGAAACGCGTGGGCGTCCACCGGCACCAATTGCGCGCCCTCGACCATGGTAAACAGGGTGGCCACCTGGGGATGGAAATGAAACACCGCGTTGACGTCATCGCGGACGCGCAAAATCTCCGTATGGATGGCCACTTCGTCCGGCGGCCGCGCGCCCTGGTTGCCGCGCACAAATTTACCGTCGCCATCGACGACGACCAGATCATCGGGCGTCACCTCGGCGCGGCTTTGATCGAAGGTCTGGATTATGATTTCGCCGGCGCCCTCACGGCCAGGAAGCCGCGCCGAAACATGCCCCGAATAGCCGAGGATATTCTGATGATTAAGGGTGCGGGTCGCCACCGCGACGGAATTGCGGAGGCGGGTTTCGTCGGTGGATTGGGTTATCTGGTCCATGGGGTTCACTCTAGCATTAGAAGGTAGGTGTGCGACATGCGACACGCGCAAACGGCATGGACATCCTTGTCATTTATGGACATTTGTGGACATCCAGGGACATTTTGAACATCGAAATGCAACATGCGACACGCGATTTGGCATTAACATGATTATCATTTATTAGCATTCTTTAGCACACGGGCGCCCGTCTTGGCACCGCGCTGGTTGACTCGCCCGTCCCCCAGCCGTCATGCCCCGGCTTGACCGGGGTATCCAGGAAGGAATTTTCACCACAGAGATCACAGAGTTCACAGAGGGGAAATCGGTATTTTCTATTTTAACGGGTCTCATGCGTTTAATTTCGCGCGACTTCGTCTGCATCCCCCATACGGTTATGTCGGTTTATGACGTCGCCGGCCCAGCCGAACTTGGCGCTTCACTGTGATCGGAGCATCGCCAGATCATTGTTGAACTTGCGCAGCAGGGCGGCATGAACCACATCCCTGCTACTTTCGATCTTTTTATTTTTGCGAAGCCATCTTGCCACCGACAGCCACTCCCAAAGTGGGGAATCGGAGGAAACTCTCAAGCTGGGCAACGGAAAATCCTTGGGCCCGCGTTTGCCTTGTACATAAAGGGAAACCAATTGTTTTGAGAGGTTGGTCCGGCTTGCAATATCGCTGAGCGTCACGAACGGGTCCGGCTCCAGGCGCACCACATGCGCGCCCGTGCTTTCCACGTCCTTGATGGCGGAGGCCACGGCGTGGGCGAGATTTTTTTCCTGGCGGGCGAAATCGAGAACCACGAAGCCTTTAACAATAGAGACCAAGGCATCGTCACAGCCGGCCTCAAACAGGGCGTCTTCAAAGCCGTCCTCATCCAAATCCAAACCGGATACAACAAGCGAAAAATCAAATTGCGGCATCACTTTCCTTTCCCGCCCGAGATCAGCAATGGGGACAATTGTCCACTTTCCTGATGATCTTTTTGGCGTGGTTTTCTGCATTGCGCGGCGTCGACCAAACCGACATCAGGCAGCCATCCCGCGAATGCTCCGCACATAATAGCCGCCCCCAACTATGCGCCGATTTGCCCGGCGCCTTGTATCGCCAGCCAAGTTCTTCCGCATATTTGACGGCAGCTTCCACAGCCGCGCTTGGATGCCTTGGTCTGGGCATGATATTCCTGTTAGTTGACGTTTGTCAACAATTTGGTTATGCAAAATTATCGACGCTTCCGCAATGAGAATAATGGCAAATTGCGGACAGATATCAGACGTATATTTTGAATTTACCTTGTTGAAGATTTATAGCACAAAAATGGAACAAAATCAATACCAGTCCCTTTTGTGCCGCCCCGAATGTGCGCTCCTCTTCCTCCTCCCCCCACCGAGGGGGAGGATCGAGGTGGGGGGCGCCGAAACTACCCACGATATTTAGCCGCTCCCCCCCATCCTAACCTTCCCCCTCCAGGGGGGAAGGGACTGGGCGGTGCCGGTTATTGAGGGCGGGGGGCGCCGCGCGCTGCTCGGGTCCCTTGACTCCCGCGCCCCGCTACACAACCATCCTCCGCCATTAACAACCAACGCTCAGGAGCCCCGCCATGCCCACTCCGCTCCCCATCCGCCTCGCCGCCGGCTCGGGGCCGACGTTTGGGGTCGATGATCTGGCTTGTGCCGCCGCTACCCATCTTGGCTTTTGGAACGACGAAGGGCTCGACGTTTCCTGGACGCCCGTGCATGGAGGCGTTCGCGCCGTGCAGTCGGTGCTGGATAGCGAGACCGATGTCTCCTATGGCGGGCTTGGGCCGGTGTTGAAATTCCGGGCCGAGGGGGCGCCCGTGCGTATCGTCGTCTCCATGGCCCTGGCATTGGCGCAGAACCTGATGGCGCAGCAGGCGATTATCGAGCCCAGCCGGCTGCGCGGCGCATCCTGGGCCATCGACGGCTTCGGCGCCCTGAGCCATCATATGGCGCGGCTCTGCGTGCGCGCCCTCGGGCTGGCGGAAGACGAGATCGACTGGCAGGCGGTCGGCCCGCCCCCCGAACGGATCGAGCGTTTGCTCGCCGGGACCATCGATGTGTCGCTGATCCGCGTCGAGGAAGCCTGGTCCCTCAACAACGATAGCGGCAATGGGCTGCATACTTTGCTCGGCTTCGAGGCGCTGCAAGGGCTGGTGCCGTTGCAGCCGCACGGGGTGCTGTCCTGCACCGAAGACTACGCGGAAAGCCACAAAGAGGAGCTGCACCGCCTGACCAGGGGCATGATCAAGGCATCGCGGGCGCTGCATGAGGAATTCGAGGCATTTTTGAACACCTTCCGCCACCAGGTGACGATCCCGGTGCCGGACGATGCGGTGCGGGAAATCTGGGAGCGGGAACGCAGCGCCGGCAGCTTTGCCGTCGATGGCGGCCTGGCGGTCGCCCATTGGTCCGCGCAATTGGATTCGTTCGAAGGCTTAAACCCGGAATTGCCAACCGTCGTCATGGACGATGTCATCGCCAGCGAGTTCGTGGAGGCCGCACTTCAAGGAATGGGTGTGCATGAAGGGTAGAGAAGAAGAAGATTTACCACAGAGACAGTGAGACGGTGAGAAGTTATATTTTTTGTACGAAGTGCCTATACTCTCCCACCAGCCGCGCCCCCTGGCTTAAAGAAAGAATTTTTGAAACACAGAGGACACAGAGGACACAGAGAAGAAAAGTTATTCCGCGCGCAGCGCCTTCTCTCTTATTTTCTCCTACTTTCTCCTCTGTGTCCTCTGTGAACTCTGTGTTGAATCCCCTTCTTACTTTTCTTTTATTCTTCTCAATGTCTCACTGTCTCTGTGGTTCAACCTTCTTTTTTCGCGATGGGGCAGGGATTCAACAGCATACGTCTGCTGGGCTTGAATTGTACCGCCACGATGCTTACATTCCGCCCCGTCCGGCGACGGAATATCCGGCCACTTGGGGCGCACCCCAACGGACGTTCATTGTGACGCAAACCAACGTGCCCAAAGCCGTGCGCGCCGAAATGGAGTCCTAGGCCATGAGCAAAATCCAAGTCGCCAATCCCGTTGTCGAACTTGACGGCGATGAAATGACCCGCATCATCTGGCAGTTCATCAAGGACAAATTGATCCTGCCCTATCTTGATATCGAGCTTTTGTATTACGATCTCGGCATGGAGAAGCGGGACGAAACCCGCGATCAGATCACCATCGATGCCGCCGAAGCCATTCAGGCGCACCGGGTCGGCGTCAAATGCGCGACCATCACGCCGGACGAAGACCGGGTCGCCGAGTTCGATCTCCACGAAATGTACCGCTCGCCGAACGGCACCTTGCGCAACATCATCGGCGGCACCATCTTTCGCCGGCCCATCCTGTGCAAAAACGTGCCGCGCCTGGTGCCGGGCTGGACCAAGCCCATCGTCATCGGCCGCCACGCCTATGGCGATCAGTACCGGGCCACCGATTTTGTCGTCCCCGGCAAGGGAAAGCTGACCCTCACGTTCGAGCCCGCGGACGGCGGCGAGAAAATCGAGCGCGAGGTGTTTGATTTTCCGGACGGCGGCGTCGCCATGTCGATGTTTAATTTGGACGCGTCCATCGAAGGTTTCGCCCATGCCTGTTTGAACTATGCCCTCGATCTCGGCTGGCCGCTCTATCTGTCCACCAAGAACACCATCCTCAAAGCCTATGACGGGCGCTTCAAGGATATTTTCCAAGAAGTGTTCGAGCGGGACTTCAAAGACAAGTATGCCGCCGCCGGGCTTACCTATGAGCACCGCCTGATCGACGATATGGTGGCTTGCGCGCTCAAGTGGGAGGGTGGGTTTGTCTGGGCCTGCAAAAACTATGACGGCGACGTGCAGTCCGATACTCTGGCCCAAGGTTTTGGCAGCCTCGGGCTAATGACGTCGGTGCTGATGACGCCGGACGGGCAAACGGTGGAAGCCGAGGCCGCCCACGGCACCGTCACCCGCCATTTCCGCCAGCACCAGGACGGCAAGGAAACCTCCACCAATCCCATCGCTTCGATCTTCGCCTGGACAAGGGGGCTTTATTACCGGGGCACGTTTGATGACACCCCGGACGTGGTGAAATTCGCCGAAGCCTTGGAAAAAGTCTGCATCGATACGGTCGAAAACGGCTTTATGACCAAGGATCTGGCGATCCTCATCGGCCCCGACCAAAACTGGCTGACCACCCAGCAATTCCTCGACAAGCTCGACCAAGGCGTCAAGGCGGCCATGGGCTAAGGCTTGACGGCGTAATACATATGTTATAACAGTTATTACTATTGTTATAACATATAGTTGATCGGGTGCAAATATGGGACATGAATTGAAGATTACGTCGATCGGAAATTCATCGGGCGTGGTTTTGTCCAAGGAGGTCATGGCGCGCCTTAAGGTCAATCGGGGCGACGTGATCTATCTGACCGAAACGCCGGAGGGTTATTTGATTACGCCCTACGACGAAAAATTCGCCCGTCAGGTGGAGGCGGCGGAAGGGTTTGTGCACGATTACCGCGATGTGTTGCATGAATTGGCGAAATGAACGAGCCGGAATGGCTGCTGATCGAAGCGGTCCGGTCTGTTCATCAAACGCTGATCGCGGACCATGGCGGAATCCCGGATTTGCGCGACGCCGGATTGTTGGAATCAGCGCTGGCGCGGCCACTTAACAAATTCGCCTATGACGCCGGTGTAACGATCCCCGAATTGGCGGCGGCCTATGCATTCGGCCTGGCGCGTAACCATGCCTTCGTTGATGGCAACAAGCGTATCGCCATCTCCGCCGCGGCAATGTTCTTAAAGATAAACGGCTTTGATTTTCAGCCCGATAGGGCCGATCTGCTGACCATTGTGACGAAGTTGGCCGCAGGCGAAATCGGTGAGGAGGAACTGGCGGGCTGGATCGGGTTAAATTCAAATGCCCGGTCTTGACGAAAGCCGGGCGGAACCGTACAACACCGCGCTTGGTAAGGTGCGCCGGGGAACGATGTCCGGCGCACATATTCGAAATTGAAGGAACAAGATCATGGCACGGCGTTGCGATATCACCGGCAGGGACGTTCAGACCGGCAACAATGTCTCTCACGCGCACAACAAGACGCGGCGGCGCTTTCTGCCGAACGTGCATAAGATGACCTTGTTTTCAACCACGCTGGGTACGGTGAGCCTGAAAGTTTCGGCCCACGCCTTGCGCTCAATCGAGCATAATGGCGGCCTCGATGCGTATTTGCTGGGCCAGGCCGATGCCAAGCTGGCGCCTCCGGGTTTGCGTCTTAAGCGGCGCATCAAACGGGCCCAGGAAAAGGCCGCCGCGAAAGCCGCCTAGCCGTCCAGGCGAAACAACAGCAACAAGGTTTCCTGCAGCGGATTGAAATTGTCGTCGCTGATCAGGTAGACAAGCAATGCCCCGCCGGGCCCCCGGCGGGTGGCGATGCCTTCGAAGTTATCCACCGTTAACGGCGCCTCCAGGCGCGCGATTTCCCGTGCGCGGAGGTTTGCGCCCGGCCCCGCCTTGGCCAGCTCATTCGCCTTCAGGCGGGCAATACGCACCCGTGTGCCGGCCAGCAGCGACCAGTGCCGCTCGATCACCAGCACATCGCCTTCGCCCTTGCCGGCGGGCACGGTGGCGGCCCCGGCCGGGCTTAATTTGCCGGTGCGGGCGTATTGCATTTCGGTCCAGGTCCGGCCGTTTCCGATCCAGGCCAGCGACCTGCCCGAGCTGGCGCCGCCGGAGACCGCCGTGGCGGCCTCCAATATGGCCAGCAGGCGCCCGCCAGGCAATTGGGTCAGCGCCTCGATGCCGCCATTGGCGGGGGCTTTTTCAAGGCCGGGCGGGGAGCTAAGGGCGCTTACCTCGGCTGCATCCGCACTGTAGCGAAGAATGCGGTGGCGGCGCTCAAATGACACCAGCATGGTGCCGCCCAGGCGCGCGATGTCTTCGGCGTCGCCCTCGCCCTTGCCGGTGATCGGCTTGCCATCCAGCCCGGTGAGCGGCGCCAGTTGGGCGCCCGTAACGCCGGTCAGGCGGCCATCCTTGGCATAGGAAAGGCGCGCATCTAGACGCCGGCCGAAATCGCTGACCGCGATCATGTCTGAGCCATCGGCGGAAATATCGAGGCCGGAGAAACCGCCGAAACCTTTGGCATCGGAACGCAGGCGCAGCCCGCCCAGATAGGTGAGGCCGCCGGTTTTGTCCCGGTTTGCATCATGGCTGTCCAGCGCCACCGGCACCGTGGTTACATCGATCGGCTCGCCTTGGGCCGGGCCCGAAATAGCGAGCGCCGCCACCATTGCGGCGCCAATCAGTTGGGGTATAAGCCGGATCAATGGATCAGGAGGTTGCGCGCACCGCCGGTCTCGAGTTCGAACAGTTCGGTCAGCCGTTGCATCATGACGCCGCCCAGCTCCTCGGCATCGTTGATGGTTACCGCGCGGCGGTAATAGCGGGTGACGTCGTGGCCGATGCCGATGGCGGTCACTTCGATGGGCGTGCGCGTCTCGATAAACTGGATGACGTCGCGCAAATGGCGTTCCAGATAGTTGCCGGGGTTGACCGACAAGGTGGCGTCATCGACCGGCGCGCCGTCGGATATGACCATCAGGATGCGGCGCTGCTCGGGCCGCCCGATGAGCCGGTTATAGGCCCACAAAAGCGCCTCGCCATCGATGTTCTCTTTCAACAATCCCTCGCGCAGCATCAGCCCGAGATTCTTGCGCGCCCGGCGCCACGGCGCATCGGCGGACTTGTAGATGATATGGCGCAAATCATTGAGCCGGCCGGGATTGGGCGTCTTGCCCTCGGCCACCCATTTCTCGCGCGCCTGGCCTCCCTTCCAGGCGCGCGTCGTGAAGCCGAGCACCTCGACCTTGACGGCGCACCGCTCCAGCGTGCGGGCGATGATATCGGCGCTCATGGCGGCCACCGATATGGGCCGCCCGCGCATGGAGCCGGAATTATCGATCAGCAAGGTCACCACGGTGTCGCGGAAATTGCTTTCCTTCTCCACCTTGTAGGACAAAGGATGGCGGGGATCGATGACCACCCGCGACAGCCGCCCGGCATCCAAAATACCTTCTTCCAGATCGAACTCCCACCAGCGCTGCTGCTGCGCCATCAGACGCCGCTGCAGCCGGTTGGCGAGCTTGGCGACGACGCCTTGCATATGGGCTAGCTGCTGGTCGAGCTGGGCGCGCAGGCGGGTCATTTCCTCGGGCTCGCACAGATCTTCGGACTTGACCACTTCGTCAAACTCGGAGGAATAGGCGCGGTAGGCATCGACGGCGCCGTCCGGAAAATCGGGCTGCATGGGGCGCCCGCGCATGGTCGCCTCGGTGTCTTCGTCGGACTCTTCGGTGTCGAACTGATCGTCCATGTCCTCGGCGGAATCGGGATCGAGGGAATCCATGTCCTGATCTTCGGAATCGGCATCTTCGGAATCGGAATCGCTTTCCGAGGATTGATCGTCCTGGTTCTGCTCGTCGTCGGAATCCTGATCGGATTGGTCGTCGTCGTTTTCGCCGTCCGAATCGCCATCGGCATCGGCCGGCAGCTCGAGCTCTTCGAGGATATGGTGCATGGCCTCGCCGTAGCTCTGCTGATCGCCCAGCTTGGCCTGCAAATCGTTAAGCAAATTGCCGGCCTTGTCGTCCAGCCAGCCGCGCCAGGTCTCCATCAGGGCGCGCGCCGCCGGCGGCGCTTCGGTGCCTTCGAATTTTTCGCGCAAAAGATAGCCGACGGCGTCGGCGAGATGGGCCTCATCGCGCTCGGTCACCATGTGATAGCCCTTTTCGCGGGCTTCGGCTTCCTGGAACTGGACCAGGTTCTTGGCGGTGCCGGCCAGCACGCGGCTGCCCAGCGCCTCGACCCTGGCTTGCTCGGCGGCATCGAACAAAGACGCGCTGGCGCCGCCCGAGGGCCGCTGGCGGTTATAGATGGTGCGGTTCTGATAGCGCAGTTTGAGGGCCACCGCATCGGCCTCGCCGCGCAGCACATGCAGGTCCGAATGGCCAAATTGGCGCGACGGCGTCGGCAGGCGGGCCAGGCCGCCGTCTTCGGAAAACGACAGCCCGTGAGCGCCCGGCGAAAAGGCGACTTCGATATCGTCGCGCGCCGAGACCGCCTTCAGCGCCGCTTCGGTAACCCGTTTGACCAGGTTTTGGTCGTCCTGATCCATGGCCATTGCCGCACCCTTAGCTCAGCATGATGTGCGCCGCCGATTCCGGTAGCTCGTCGCCGAATACCCGTTGATAATATTCGGCAATGATCGGACGCTCGATCTCGTCGCACTTGTTGAGGAAAGTCAGGCGGAACGCAAATCCGAGATCGTTGAAGATATCGGCATTCTCGCCCCAGATGATCACGGTACGCGGCGACATCACGGTGGATATGTCGCCATTGACGAAGCCCGAGCGGGTCAGGTCGGCAACCTCGACCATTTTGTCGATGAGGCCGCGCCGCTCCTCGGTATTGTAGCTGGGCACCTTGGCGAGCACGATCTCGGCTTCGGCGTCATGCTCCAGATAATTCAGCGTGGAAACGATGTTCCAGCGGTCCATCTGGCCCTGGTTGATCTGCTGGGTGCCGTGGTAAAGGCCGGTGGTATCGCCGAGCCCGACCGTGTTGGCGGTCGAGAAAAGCCGGAAATAGGGGTGCGGATCGATCACCTTTGACTGATCGAGCAGCGTCAATTTGCCTTCGACTTCCAAGATGCGCTGGATCACGAACATCACGTCCGGGCGCCCGGCGTCATATTCATCGAACACCAGCGCGGTTGGGTTCTGTATGCACCAGGGCAGCATGCCCTCGCGAAATTCAGTCACCTGCTTGCCATCGCGGAGCACGATCGCATCCTTGCCGATCAGATCGATGCGGCTGATATGGCTGTCCAGATTGACCCGGATGCACGACCAGTTGAGGCGCGCCGCAACCTGTTCGATATGGGTCGATTTTCCGGTGCCGTGATAGCCCTGGATCATGACCCGGCGGTTGTAGGCAAACCCGGCCAGGATGGCGAGCGTGGTTTCCCGGTCGAACCGGTAGGCTTCATCCATCGCTGGGACATGCTCGTTGGTTGCCGAGAATCCGGGCACTTCGAGATCGCTGTCGAACCCGAAGGCTTGGCGCACCGATATCTTGATATCGGGCTCGTTCAGGGGAAAGGCGTCTCGGTCGGACGCTTCGATCTGACTGGTGTTCATATTGGCTATTTCCGATGATTTTCTGATTGGCCCCGCGGCACGGCTCTTAGGATATCTTAAGAGAACATGCCGCTCATGAGAACTTCATAGGCCTGATTGATCCGTTTACTGCGTTCCTCTGCATCTTTATCGCCGCCATTGGCGTCCGGATGGTGGCGTTTTACCAACGCTTTGTAGCGCGCCTTGACCGCCTCGCGGGTAACCGGAAATTCCAGCCCGAGGACGGTAAAGGCTTGCCGTTCCGGAACCGATAATTGGGGCGGATGAGCGCTACCGCCGGCGCCAACTCCATCCGTTCTCAACACACCGAGCGGGTCGTCCACGTCGTCGAAACTGAACCCTGGCTTGGGCTCATTTCCGCCCGCAAACGGCCAACTTGGCCGGTTCCAGATCGTATCCGAACGAACGCAGGCTTCCACCTGGGCGTCGGACATGCCTACATAATAGTTCCAAGACCGGTTGTAAATCCGAACATGGTCCAGGCAGAACCAATAAAATTCGTTCAAATGATCGCGCGAGACCGGCGCCCGGTGCTCGCCAGCTTCGGCACAGTCCGGCCAGCCGCAGAGGCCCGCCTCCAGCCCCGGCGCTGGGGCGGTGGAAATTCCAGCCGTAAAGTCTGCAAGCTTATCGGCGTATTTCATGCCGTCACTATGGGGATTCCCGTGCCGCCATGCAAGGTTGCGAGGGCGCCGCGCCGCACCGCTTTAATCGTCGCCGGTATAATGGTCCGGCCACATGCGCTTGACCACCGGGCTGTCGGGCGCGTAGGCGTGGCAGGTGCCGAGGAAATTGGGCTTCGAGGCGGCACCGCTTGCCGCGTTCCGGCGCCGGTTGCGGATCGGCGTAATGGCCTGGAAGGCGGTGGTCGCCACCGGCCCGACCAGAAGCTGGACAATATGCGTGCAGCCAAGGGTGCGGCCGATTTTGCCATGCACGGTCTTGGTCCAGCCGTTGGCGATGCGCTCGCCCTTGAGGCTGGCAACGCCGCCGGTGATATCGGCGCACATGGTATGCGGCGCCCAATCGGTGGATGCCTCGGCTTCGTGCACCACCAGGTCATCGTCCAGGGTCAGGCGCACCGACATATCATGCATCGGCTCGCCGGCGTTGATGCCGCCCCGGTCGGCGGTTTCGAAGCTGTAGGTTTTGACGTCGGTGATGCGGCCCTCGATATCCCAAAGGCCGTCATCGCGTTCATATCCGGTGCAGCGGATCTCGCGCGTGTGGATCAGTTTTCTGGGCGCTGCCGGCGGCAGGGGCATGGCAAATTCTCCTGGCATAAATTGGGTGGCCCGATTCACGCTAAATTCACTGTCCGTGAATTTCGCGACCGGGACACAAGAGCGCCGTCCTATAGGAAAATTTGGCGAAACCGTCAAACCCCAGAGACGCGCAAGCGCGGTCAAACGAAGCAGACACGCAAACGCGTTTAAGCGCCGGTGCCGTAACCGGTGTCGAAGATGAAGGATTCGCGCTGGCGGATGTCTTCTTCCAGTTGCTTCTTGGTGGCCGCATAAAGATCGCGGATCGAAACAATGCCGATGATATCGTCGTTATCGACGATGGGTAGATGGCGAAAGCCGCGAACCCGCATCAGCTCAAGCGCGTTGGCCGGCGTATCGTTGGGCGCCAGAACCTCCGGATCCGGGGTCATGACCGCCTCCAGGCGGGTCACGTCCGGATCCAAACTTGACGCCAGAACCTTGGCGGTCAAGTCACGCTCGGTGACGATGCCCACCAATAACGCGTCGGCGACGATCAGCACGGCGCTGATTTTATTGGCCTGCATCATTTTTGCCGCATCGCGGCAGGTAGCCGCCGGACTTAACGTGTAGAGGGTCTGATTTTCGACAATATCGGGTACGATCTTACCAGTCATCCTTTCCGCTCCTGAAAATTAATGCCAGATCGTTGTTGCCCCTATAATAGCGAATTCCGGTGTAAATTGGTAGGGTAACTTAAGAAATATGCCATATTCAGCCGGCCGGTTGGGCCGCCCGACAAGACTATTTAGAATCAATGTCTTGGGCCGGTAATTCACTCGCTTCTGTTGTATTACCCTCGATATTACGAGGCGGAGACAGGCGGATAGAAGTGATCTGATGGCGCTGGCGGCGCAGTATTTCGAAGCGGAAGCCGTAGAATATAAACACCTGACCTTCCTCGGGTATTCGCCGGCTTTCGTGCAACACCAGGCCGGCGATGGTGGCCGCTTCTTCGTCGGGGAGGGACCATTCCATCTGCCGGTTGAGATCGCGGATGGTGAACTGGCCATCGACGATCAAGGAGCCGTCGGGCTGCGGATGCAGGCCGGGAACGGCGATATCGTGCTCGTCGGAGATATCGCCGACGATTTCCTCCAAGATATCTTCCAAGGTGACGACCCCCATGAGGCTGCCATATTCATCCACCACCAGGGCGAAATGCTCGCGCCGGGAGCGAAAGGCGTCCAACTGGTCCAGCAAGCGCGTGGTTTCCGGAACGAACCAGGGCGCCGCCGCCAAGGCCTCGATATTCAAGGCCTCGATATCGCCTTCGCGGTTGTTGAGGGCGCGCAGGATTTCCTTCACATGGACAACGCCGATAACGTTGTCGGTCTCGCCCCGCCACAGCGGCAGGCGGGTGTGCGGGCTGGCCAGAATTTGATCGAGGATCACATCGGCCGGATCGTCGGCATTGACCGAGATTACGGTTTTCCGGTGCACCATGATCTCTTCGACCTCGACCTCGGCGAGATCGAGGACGCTGTGCAACATCGCGCGTTCGTGTCGCACCGCCTTGTTGTCGCCTTCGTGCAAGGCGATGGCGCCGCGCAATTCTTCGGTGGCCGGCACGAACGGCTCGTCCGGGTTGAGGCTCATGCCAAACAGGCCGAGGACGCTGCGGACCATGATCTGCGTCGCCCAGGTCAGCGGCGAGAACAGCCGCACCACCGGGCGCATGACCGGCGCCACGGCGAGGGCGAACCGGTCGGCGTTGTGCATGGCATAGGTCTTCGGCAGAATCTCCGAGAACATGACAATCAGCAAGGTCATGAGGATGGTTGCATAGGCGATGCCGGCCTCGCCGAACGCCCCGATCAGAACGCTGGTGGCCAGCGCCGAGGCCAGGATATTGACCAGATTGTTGCCGATCAAAATGGCGCCCAGCAGCGGCCCTTTATTTTCGTGCAGGCGATTGACCAGACCGGCGCGCCGGTTGCCTTGCCGATCCAATTGATGCATCAGCGGCTTCGACGCGGCGGTCAGCGCCGTTTCCGAACCCGAAAAGAAAGCCGATAATATGAGGAGGAGGAGAATAGCGCCTGAAATCATCAACATGGTTGTCTACCGTTTGATTGCATCATGGGCTTGGGTCAGGTTTGGGTCAGGTTGCAAATGGCTCCTGCCGGCGGCGGGCATTACACGGAGCCGGCAAGGACGGCGCGCACATCGCCCGGATCGATATCCTTGGCGATAAACGCCGCGCCGATGGCGCGCGCCAATATGAACGTGATGGCGCCGTCCTCGACCTTTTTGTCGGCGGCCATATGGTCGAGCAACTGGTCCGCGTCCCAGGCAACGCCGTCGATGGCGGGCGGGCTGGTGGGCAGGCCTATAGCCGAATAATGGGTGCGGATGCGCGCCGCGTCTTCGGCGGGGCACAATCCCAGCCGCGCGGAAAGTTCGAACGCCATGACGCAGCCGATGGCCACCGCTTCGCCGTGCAAAAGCGCGCCCGAAAAGCCCGCCTGGGCTTCCAGCGCATGGCCGAAGGTATGGCCTAAGTTCAACAAGGCGCGGCGGCCGCCTTCGCGCTCATCCTCGGCGACGATTTCGGCCTTGGCGCGGCAGCTATGAACAACGGCGCGGCGGCGGGCATCGGCGTCGCCATCCAGCAGCGCCGCCCCGGCGCCTTCCAGCCAGGCGAAAAATTCCGCATCATTGATCAGCCCGTATTTTATGGTCTCGGCATAGCCGGCGCGCAGCTCGCCCGCCGGCAATGTATCGAGGGTGTCCAGATCGGCGATCACCAGACGCGGCTGATAAAAGGCGCCGACCAGATTTTTGCCGTGCGCCGTATCGATGCCGGTCTTGCCGCCGACGGCGCTGTCGACCTGGGCGAGGAGCGTGGTCGGCACCTGGATGTAATCGACGCCGCGCAGGATTACCGAAGCGGCAAAGCCGGTCAGATCACCGATGACGCCGCCGCCGAGCGCAATAAGCGTGGTGGAGCGTTCGATATTCATGTCCAGCAAGGTGTTGAGCAGCTCTTCGAAATGATGGAAATCCTTGGTCTGCTCGCCCGCCGGGATAACGATGGAAGGGCATTCGATGCCAGCGCCGGTCAGGCTATCGCACAGCCGTTGCAAGTAAAGCGGGGCGACGTTTTGGTCCGAGATTATGATCGCGCCCGGGCTTTTGAGCAGCGGTGCCGCCAGCGCCCCGGCCTGGTCCAGCAGCCCGCCGCCGACATGAATATCGTAGCTGCGCGGCCTCAGCGCCAGATGAAGAATTTCGCTATCGCTCATAGTATTGGCCCTGTTTTGCGGAACGCATCGAGCATGCTCATGGCGCGCCTCGCCGTTTGATCCGCATGCTCGGCGCCCACTTCGACGATGATATCGGCTTTGCCGTAAATGGGATAGCGTTCCTCCATCAGCTGCGCCAGAATTTCCCTTGGATCGCCTCCGCGAAGCAGCGGGCGGGTGTTCTTGCGCTGGGTGCGCTCGACCAGCGTATCCAAGCCGGCGCGCAGCCAGATGGTGACGCCTTGCTTGGCGACCGCGTTGCGCGTGCCGGAATCCATGAACGAGCCGCCGCCGGTGGCGATGACGGCGGGCGCGCCTTCCAAGATTCGCTGGATGACCCGGCGCTCGCCGCTGCGGAATTCTTCCTCGCCGAAGCGGGCAAAGATTTCCGGTATCGGGCAGCCGGCCGCCTTCACCACTTCCTCGTCGGTATCGATGAACGCCAAGCCGGTGGCGTCCGAAATACGGCGTCCGATGCTGGTCTTGCCCGAACCCATCAGCCCGATGAGGACGATGAATTGCTTGTCCGGGCCGGGCTTGGAAGTTGGTGTGTTTTGAATCATTGTTGTTTTTTAATGTCTTGTCCGCCACTTGGCGACATTGAAAGCGGTTTCCCGAGAGGATAGACTGCCGAAATATTGCCACGATTCGAAGATATCACATCTTTTTCAACAGGTGCCAACGGACTTAGAGTGATACCATTAAGGTTGCATATGAGAGACCGCCCGCTTTTGTTGCGGCGGCGGAATTAAGAAGCAGTTTTTTGGGACCATTGGAACTCAGCATTGATGAAAAGCCTGACCCGCCTTGCTGTCATTGTCGTCCTCGCCATTATCGCGGGCGCCGTGATGTTTCTGTCGACCTGGGATATCCCGGCGCCGGTGACGCCGATCGAGAAAGTTCTGTCCAATGACCGTTTCCCCAAATAAGCCGAAATTTCCGGGCCGTGCCGGCGCCTTGTTTCTGTCCCTGGCATTATCGGTTGGTTTAAGCGCCGCCGCCCTCGGCCAAGGGGTGACCACCCAACCGTTGCGCCCGCCCGCGCCAGGGCCCATTGCGCCGCAAAACATAGCGCCGCAACCGCTCCAGCCCCCGGCGCCGGCGCCAGAAGCGGTGGTTCCGCCCAAGCCTTTGCTGCCGGTCCAATCGCTTGAGCCGCCCACCCGGCCCACATCGCTGGCGCCGACGACGGCGCCGAAAAGCGAAGAAGGGGACGCGGCCAAATCCCGCCCCGGATTGCTGCCGGTCAAGTTCGATGTGGAGGCGCTCGACGCCACCGACCGGGATTCGATCGGCACCCTCGGTGATGATGAGGGCGGCTTCGGACTGGAAATGTGGGCCGGGACCCGGCGCTCCTTGGTGGAGACGCTGCTGCCCAGCGTGCCGGCGCAATCGTCGTCGCGGATCATGCGCGGACTGCTGCGGCGGCTTTTATTGAGCGTCGCCAAGGCGCCGCTGGCAAATGTGCCGGGCGAGGCCGCCAGTACTTACAAAGCCAGCAGTGACCAAGCCGCGCCGCAAAAACCGCCGCAAAACATTCCGCCGAGCCCGCAAAAAGGGCTCATCCATTTGCGTATCGAGCGCCTGGCGGCGATGGGTGATATCGGCGCCGTGGACGCGTTGCTGAAAGTCGCGCCGGACCGGGAAAACGATCAGATATTGTTGCGCAACGAAGCCGATATATTGTTCTACGGCAACGACTATGCGCGCGTCTGCCCGCTGGTCGCCAGCCAAATTCGGCAAGTGGCGACGGTCTATTGGCGCAAAGCCTTCATCTTCTGCCAGGCGCTGGCCGGCGAACATGAGCGCGCCTCGCTCGGCGTTACACTTTTGGAAGAACAGGGCGAGGAAGATCCGGTATTTTACAACCTGATCGACGCCCTGGCAGGATTGGAAAAGCCGAAGATCGAAAGCATGGGCAATCCGCGCCCGCTGCATTTCGCCATGGCCCGCGCCGCCAAAGCCAAGTTGCCCGGCGACGTGATTTCGTCCAACCATCCGGCGGTGCTGAAGACCGTGGCGCGCACCCCGGGACTGCACCCGGAACTGCGCATCGACGCCGCCGAGCGGGCCGAAGCCATGGGCGCCCTGGAAACCCGCATATTGCGCGATCTCTACACCAGCGTCACCTTTTCGCAAGAGGTTCTGGAAAACCCGCTGACCACGGCGGAAAGCGAACGCAGCCCGTTGAGCCGCGCGCTCCTGTACCGGAAAGCCTTGGTCGAAAGCATCCCGACGGCGAAGGCCGGCATTGTCTCCCAGGCGCTGACCCTGGCCCGCGACGGCGGCCGCTTCCAATCCACCGCCCGGGTCTATGCGGACGTTTTGCGGGAATTCAAGCCGTCCCGCGACCTGGTCTGGTTCGCCGCCGATGTGGTGCGCGCGCTGCTGGCGACGGGGGATCTGGAAACGGCGGCGGCGTGGCTGGATGTGGTGCGCACGTCCGCCGTGTTCGATGAAAAATCGGCCATGCTGCGCGATGAATTGTTTCCCCTGGCGCGGCTGGCCGGCGCCGTCTCCGACGACGATTGGGCGCCGGCGGTTTTGGGCGCCTGGCAAAACAGCCAACGGCGCGCCGAAAACGGCACCGTGGTGAACGAAGATCAGGTTCTGGCGCGCTCGGCGCTGCTCTACAACTTGCTCGAAGCGCTCGGCGACGAGGTGCCGGACCGGCAATGGGAAGGCCTGTTGAGCGGGCCGCCGCAGCGCACGACCGTGGTGCCGCGCCCGGTGTTCTGGCGCAACCTGCGCAACGCGGCGGTGCAACAACGGGTTGGCGAAACCGTGTTGCTGGCCCTGACCGCTCTCGGCCAGGCCGGCCCGACCGAGGCCGATCCAACCTTGCTGCGCACGGTGATCGAAAGTTTGCGCGGCGTCGGGCTTGGCGATGAAGCCCGCGCTCTGGCCATCGAAGCCGCCGTCGCCGCGGGCATATAAGTTGCGCCAGTGACTTCCGCCCGGCGCGCCCGGCCCGCACCGCCTATCTCCCGCCATCTGGAGATATTTTTGGAGATGATGGCCGCCGAACGCGGCGCGTCGGTGCATACCCTGGACGCCTACCGCCGCGATCTGGCCGATTTTGCCGCCTTCGCGGGCCGCCGGGGGCGCGCCATCGAAGCCGCCGATGCCAAAAACATCCGCGACTATCTGGCCGGGCTTCGGGGCCGCGGGCGCTCAGCTGCGACCCAAGCCAGACGGCTTAGCGTGCTGCGCCAGTTTTTTGCGTTTTTGTTTGCCGAGGGCACAAGGGGCGATGATCCGGCGCAAGCCATCGATGCGCCCAAGCTGGGCCAGCCGCTGCCCAAATATCTTGGCGAGGCGGAGGTGGAGGCGCTGATCGCCGCCGCCGGTGGTCTCGAAGGGGCCGAGGGCCTGCGCGCCACCGCGCTCATCGAAGCGCTCTATGCCACTGGCTTACGGGTTTCGGAATTGGCCGGATTGCCATTGTCGGCGATTTCGCGCGATGGCCAGATGCTGATGGTGCGCGGCAAGGGCGGCAAGGAGCGCATGGTGCCCTTGGGCGATCCGGCCAGAGACGCCATCGCCAGCTACTTGGAGGTGCGCGCCGATTTCATCGGGGCTGGGCGCAGCTCGGCCTTTTTGTTTCCGTCCACGGCGGCTGGCGGGCACCTCACGCGGGCGACCGTGGCGCGCAAATTAAAGACGCTGGCGGTGATTGCCGGCATCGATCCGGCGCGGGTCTCGCCGCATGTGTTGCGCCATTCGTTCGCCAGTCATCTGCTGGCCCACGGCGCCGATTTGCGCTCATTGCAGCAAATGCTCGGTCACGCCGATATTTCGACGACGCAGATCTATACCCACGTGCTCGAAGACCGGCTCAAGCGGCTGGTTGAAACCAGCCATCCGCTGGCGGCCCGGCCGTGAAATTCGCGGTAGCAAATTACCGTTAAATCGGGCCGCTCATTTAAAGAATCTGGTGTAAATTACACCCGGACTTTAAATCTTCTCCTTGAACTCGGTGTCTTCGAATACGGTCATGCGCGGCGGCTCGCCGTCCATGCCATATTCGGCCCAGCGCGCAACGACGTTTTCGTAGGCCGCCTTGGAGAGCTTGGTGCGCGGCGAGAAATCCTTGATATGCTTGAAATCCATGCAGGCGTTGATCAGGCATTTGGAGCCCCAGGGCCGTTCTTCCGGCGGGTTCAGGCTGGGGTCCAGATAGGTGGACCAGGTTTCGCGCAGGATATCGATGGAGGCCGAGGGCCGGGCGCGGGTGGCCATCGCCCATAGAACCTGGCCGTTGTCGGTGGGGTCGATATCGTCATCGACGACAATCACGAACTTGCCGAAATAGGCGCCGCCCATGCATTGCGCCGCCAAGGCCATGGTCTGCGGCGCGTGGCCCGCATACATCTGTTTGATGGAGACAACGGTGATGCCCCAGCCGGCGGCTTCCGGGATCGACCAGACGCCTTGCACCCCCGGCACGCCCATATTGTCGAGATCGTTCCATATTTTCGAGGCGCGCACGGACGCCCAAAACAGGCCGCATTCGTTGGCCAGGCCATCGGCCATCAGCGCGCAGGTCAGCGTCGGGTTGTCCCGGTAGCGCACTTTTTCGATGCGCACAAATGGCGTCGCTGCCAGCGGCCGGCCGTAATAGCCGGTGAACTCGCCGAACGGGCCCTCGGCAAATTCGTCTTCCGGATAGCAGTGGCCTTCCAAAATAATCTCGGCGCCGGCCGGCAGCGGCAGACCGGTGACGTCCGAGATAAACACGTCCATGGGCGCGCCGTTGATGCCGCCGTAATAGTCGAGCTCGCTTTCGGTCTTCGGAAACGAGGTCGCGGCGACCACGAACAAGGTGGGATCGATGCCGTAACAGAGCGCCACCGGCATCGGTAAGCCCTTGGCAAACCATTTGTCGCGGTCCAGACCGCCGTCCTTGCCGGGCGAGGTGTAGAGCCCGATCTCGTTTGCCGATTTGATCATCTGGCGGTAGGCGCCCACATTGATGCGGCCCGATTCCGGATCGCGGGTCAGGACCGCCGTGCCGGTGCCGAGATATTTGCCGCCGTCCAGCGGCCACATGCGCGGCGCCGGAAATTTGGTGATGTCGATATCGTTGCCGGTCTCCACATTCTGGTTGACCAAAAGGCCGTCGCCGCCGATCTCGTTGGGCGGCACTTTCTGTTGCATCTTTTCTTTGAGGACTTTGACTGCATCCAGGGCATGGTCCATGGGCTCCTCGCCGATGGCCAGACAGAACCGGTCGAGAGAGCTGCCGATCATGTTGTAGACCGCCTTGTGGCCGGGATGGCCCTTGATGTTTTCGAACAACAATGCCGGGCCGCCTTCTTCCTGGCCGACCATATAGGTCAGGGTCGAGGTTTCCAGGTCCGGGTCCACCTCGGCGGTGATGCGCTTCAACTGGCCGAGGGCTTCCACCCTTTCCAGCCAGGCATCCAGATCACTGTGATTGGAAAGGGTTGAAGGTGCGTCTGCCATGTGGATGATCCCTTTGGTTTGCAGCGGTGATTGGAAGGCTCAAAGCCCAGCATATTGAATTGGCGGGCCCGATGGTAGCCCGCTTTTGCCGTCGCCCGCCCAATATTCCCGTTACCATATAAATTTATCGAAACAATTCAAAAACAATTGAAACGTGATGCGCCGGTGCTATATTGCGCCTCCTCGGGAGGGACGATCCAATGTCGGACGATAATATCGTCAGTTTAGACTTCGATAAGATGCCGGATAGCCAGCAGGCCATGGGCGGGCTGGTGCTCGGCAATCTGACCGGCGACGATTGGCGCAACCTGTTCGATCTCGGCCAGCGGCTCGAGTTTATGCAGGGTGATGTGATCCTGAAACAGGACCAGATTAACGATTCCCTCTATTTTATCACCGATGGAAGGGTGCGCATCGAACGCTCCGATAATGGCGAGATCGTCCAGCTCGCCGAAATTGGCATCGCCTGCATCTTCGGCGAAATGTCATTCCTGGAGAAATCCAGGATCAGCGCCAGCGTTATTGCCGACAGCCACGTGGTGGTGCTTCAAATCCTTGGCGTTGGTCTGGATAACCTGATCGCCGAAGACGTGGAATTCGGGCAGCGGTTTTACCGCTCCGTCGCGGTAACGTTGTCCAGGCGCCTGCGCGCCACCAACAGCCTGGTTTAGATTCTATAATCAATACACCCTTGAATGGGTCGTGATTGGTGCGTACCCGGGTGCCGGTAATATGGCATTTGATGAATGCGCGTGCATTCGTCTATAGTGGGTGCAATAAAAATTCAATTCACAACGTGGGAGCTTCATTATGGTTAAAACATCTATCGCCCTCGCGGGCACGCTTCTCGGCGCGGCGCTGATTGCCGGCCATTCGTCGCCCACATTGGCGCAAAGCATCAAAGCCGAAACCGCGACCGGCTGCCCGCACACGGTGATGATCCTCAGCGCCAAATACGCATCGCGCGCCGGCGTTAATATTCAGGTCAACGAAGGCAAAACCCTGACCAAATCGGCGATGCTGGTGGCGCAGAAGAAAATCGATATTGCGTCCTTCGTGCCGGCGCCCTACGTGTTCATGAAAAAGGGCGTGGCCATGTACAAAAAGCTGGGCCAGAAACGCTCATCGGCGATGGCGTCGAAACTGCGCGGCATGTATGGATATGAATGTGGATTTTACCATCCGATCGTTTGGGACAAATCTCCGGTAAAGAAATGGAGTGATCTTAGGGGCAAGAAGGTATTTACCGGGCCGCCGTCGGGCGCCGCCGCGGTCATGTCCGAAAGCTTCATCCGCGCCATGACCGGGTTCGAGCCCAACAAAGAATATACCGCCGTCCGCCTTAACTGGGGATCCGGCCAGCAAGCCATGCGCGATGGTCAGCTGGACGCCTATGTGCGCCCGATGACCGTGCCATCGGCGATGATGGAAGAATTGGTTAGCATCCGGCCCGTTCGCCTGTTGGAAGTTACGCAGGCCGATATCGCTACAAGCGGGTTCAAAAAATTAATCGGCGTACCCGGCCGTGGTCTCGGAAAATTGCCCGCCAACACCTATAAAGGCATCGTCAACAACCGGACAGACCTAATTCTGCCGTCCTTCGGTTTGACCCAGGTCGCCGGGGTGCATGTGTCCGACGATGTGATCTACAAGATCACCAAGAGTTATTTCGACAATATCGACGAAATCCACAAGGCCAATCCTTGGTTGGTGAATATGACGAGGAAAGATCCATTGTCGGTTCTCAATGTGCCGCTGCATCCCGGCGCGTACAGGTACTACAAGGAGATCGGCGTTAAAGTTCCAAAACATTTGATGCCGCCGAGTTAAGTTTTCTAGCATCAGATACAGCGTCAGATACAATGACCGGCGTCCGCTGCGGCCAATACGTGGCGGGCGCCGGTTTTCCTTTTGCACATAATCGTTGGCGGCCCCTGGCATGAACACACCATCCGCATCGGCAGCCAAATTTCTTCGGATCGGCGCCTCGTTGGCGATGATCCTCGGTCTTGGCATGGCCGTGACGGCGATGGCCAATTCCATGCCCAGCGTCTGGATCATTCCAAAACTGGGTCCGTTCAAAGCCGAATTTCTGCGCGGCGGAATGCTGTCAGCGGCGGTCACGGTTGTGATTCTGGCCCGGGGGTTCACGCGCCTGGCGATTAAAAAAGACGATACTGCCTGGCGGCGCTGGCTACTCGTTGATGCCGCAATTCTGGCCGGCATCTATTATGTATCCTGGCAGTTCTCATTCGTCACCGTCGAAATCCAAGACTCTCTGTTCTTTTTCGAAGAATCCCACGCCTGGATCACGATGTTCGGCGTCGGGCTACTGATCGCCCTTTGCTGGCTTGTCTGGGGGGCGCCGCTGGCATTGTTCGGCGTTGTCCTGATTATTTACTATTTCTTCGGCCAATACACGCCGTCCATATTCAAAGTCATCCCGATGTCCTTCATCGACAATTTTTCCGAAGATGTCTTGTTCAATCTGAACAAAGGCGTCTTGGGCCAGGTGTTCGAGATCGTCGTGTTCACGGTCTTTCCGTTCATCATCTTCGGCGCCATGCTGGAAGCCTCCGGCGTCGGCGGCTCGCTGATCCGCTTTGCCTTTATTGTGACCCGCAACACGCGCGGCGGCCCGGCCCATGCGGCGGTGCTGGCCTCGTCTTTGTTCGGCACCATGTCCGGGGTGCCGGTGGCCAACGTGGTCGGCACCGGGGTCATGACCATCCCGCTGATCAAGCGGCGCGGCTTCACGCCCACCTTCGCCGGTGCCATTGAGGCAACCGCCTCCACGGGCGGCCAAATTATGCCGCCGATCATGGGCGCCGCCGCCCTGATCATGGCCGACATGCTGCAAATGTCATATCTGGTGATCATTACGGCGGCTCTGATCCCGGCGCTGCTTTATTACCTCAGCCTGTTTTTCACCGTGACTTTCGAGGCGCGCCGCCTGGATATCAAAACCGATGACGGCGTCGGCGATGATTTGAACTTCGACAAGCACGATATCGTCAATCTGGTGATCCTGGCCGGCGCCATTACGGTGATCGTGGCGACTTTGTTGTTCGGGCTTTCGGCCGCCGCCGCAGGCGTGTTCGTGGTTCTGTATCTGGTCCCGGCCAGCGTCTTTTCCGCCGAAATTCGCCGCAACCCGGCCAAGATTTTGCAAGGCTTCGCCAAGGGCGGCATCCAGTTCTCCGAATTGCTGATGGCCATCGGCGTCGTCGGTATTGTCCTGTCGGTCTTGACCTCAACTGGACTGCCCTTGCGCCTGGCCAACTCGGTCGAGGTTTTGATGGAACATTCCCTGTTTGTCGCGCTGGTGGTGGCGGCGGTGACGGCGATCATCTTCGGCATGGGCATGCCCACCTTGCCGGCGTATCTCACCATAATATTGATCCTTGGGCCCACCATGCTGAACCTGGGTTTGGATCTTCTGGTCGCCCATATGTTTGTGTTTTATTTCGGCGTCTCCTCTTCGATCACGCCGCCGGTGGCGATCGCCGCCTACGCCGGCGCCTCGATCGCCGGGGCCGGTCCCATGCGCACCGGCTTTATGGCCATCCGTATCGGTGCTGCGATTATTCTGGTGCCCTTCATCTTCGCCTATAACCCGGAATTACTATTGGTTCCGCAGGCCGGCGGGTTTGAGACCTTCTCGTTGATTTCCATTTTGGCGCGCACGGTGGTAGCCATCTGGCTGATGACCAGCGCTTTCGCCCGGTTTGACGCTACCCAATTGGGCATACTGGAAATGATGATACGTTTTGCGCTGGTATTTCTGGTTCTGATGCCCGACCCATTCATCCATTGGACCGCTTTTGCCGCCGGTATGGCGGTGATCGGCTACAACAATTTGGTGGTTGGACGGAGGCTGGCGGCTAATGCCAGTTAAAAAAATACGCGGCCCGGCGGAGAACCGGACCGCGTAACTACCTCAAGACGCGTTACGTCGCGATTTTGGTAATTTCGCTTACGGACTTGTTTCCACCCCGGTCCGCTTTTTCACGCACTATCGACATAACTTGGGATTCTTCTGACGGTGATCCCTGGGTCAGGCCGAAAAATTATTTTGTTTTTGTAAGTTAAACGTAACTGCCTGGGTCATTGACGCAAACCTTTCGGGCTTGGTCCCTGGGGGAACCTGGGGGTGCTTGCGGTTGGGGAACCGTTCGTCACTGAGAGCACCTTAACGGGCAAAGGTTACGATTCCCTGAATCGACAGAAGAAAAGCCCGTGTGGGGTTGGATGGGTCGGCCACACGGGCGTGATCAGTGCACCGGTGCCGGCTACAAGGCAGGCGTGAGCCACGCTCAGTCGGTGGCAACAGGGGCGTGATCCATGCAAACCATCGGGGCGCGGGCTGGCCGACCATGCCATCCCCAGCCCGCGCGAATGCGCCGTGACCATACTGTACCCCCAGCCGGGCTGGGCCGATGTGACTACGCCGCCCACCCAAACTGCCGTTGCACCGCCGCCAACACCTTCGGTGCACCGAAGCCGGCGATGGCTTTCTTGACGGCAAAGTGGGTCTTGGGGCCAAGCTCGCCATTAACGATGAGCGTCGGCACGAAATCGGCGCCGTCCGCCGCACCGCCGCGCCGCTCAGACGGCAGCGCATTGATCGATGACTGCAAATCCATCACCGCGTGCCGCCGGTCGCGCTCGCCGGAGCGTTTGCTCAAGCCATCGGCGATGGCATCCAGGGGTTTGTCCAGCTTGGGGCCTGATTTTGGCTGAACCTTCGGCGGCTTGCCGTCAGCGCCATAGGCGGCCTCGTGCCAGCGGGTCACCTGATCGTTGGAGAATCCGCCGATCTGATCGTCGGGGCGGCCATAGACTTCGCTCCCCATGATCGCCGCCATCTCGTCCTCGGTCCAGTCGGCGGGGCGTTTGAGCAATATCTCATCCGCCTCGCTGCCCTTGGCCACCAGCGCGTTTACGAATTGTTCCTTAATTATTTCCGCATCGGCCTTCTGGTTGGTTTTGCTTTCAGGTTTATCGCCGGCGGCTCCGTTGCGGCTCGCGCCGCCCAAGCCATCGATTTCATCGCCGAGACCGGGATCGTCTTCGGGTGCCTCCGGCTCCTTGGGGGCGGCGCTGCTTGGTGGGACAGCCGGATCGATGTCCTGTTCCGGCGCCGCTGGCGCTGTCGGTGCGGCGGGCGCGTCCGGTGCCTTGGGTTGCGGTTTGGCGGCTTCCGGCTGGGCGGGCTTGGGCGCAGCGCCTTGGTTTCCACCAGCGGCGTTGTTCAGACGCCCGATCCATGTGCCGATTTCCTCGCCGTTGCCGCCCTTGTCCTTGGGTTGAAACTGTTTGGTGGCCGGCAGGTATTCTTTGGTAATTCCGCCCAGAGACGGAGCCTTGCCGCTGGGCAATTTTACGGTTGATTGGCCGTTGTTCAAGGTGACTGGCTTACCTTCCACGTAAGGGGCTAATTTTTTGGGATCACCTGTTCGGTTGATCCAGGCGCTAGCGGCGCCGATGGTTTTGCGGAAATCGGGATGGTTTGGATCGAAACTGCCGGCGCCGTTGGGATTGCGTTTCGCGGCCTCAATTACCTTTTTCAAACGGCTGGTGACTACCTTCACCTCATCTTTGTCCAACTGGTCCACCACTTTCTTTCCTCCATCGCTAGCCAGAGCCCCATTGATGATATCCCTTTGCCCGGCAGTCATCGAACGGCCACCATCTTTGCCGAGAGCTCCGACAAGTTCAGCTTTTTTATCTTTCCCGATCCCCGCAGCGTCCAAAACTTTGATCAATTTATTGCGGCCTCCTTCCTTCCCCACATCATGCTGCATGCGGCCAAATGAAATCCCGCTATTGCCGGTGGAAACGGAACTGGTGTAAGTCTTCTTGCCGCCCTCGTCTTCCATTTCGAAGACGATCTCTCGGATGATTTTATCGATGTCGTGGTCGTTCATTTATTCACTCCATTTTGCTGTTTGATAATATTCTTGAGTTTACTCAACATAATCTCGTCAGTGACCTCTGGCGCCAGCCAGGGCTGATTTGGATTCTGTTTGCGAAGCCGCGAGAGTATGCGTTCTGCCTGGAACCAGGATTCGGTAAACATTTTGTCGGCTAATTTCGGATCGATAAGGGCGATCTTGCCGCTTCGCTTAATATACGGACTACTCAAATCATTCCGGACGCGCATAAAAACGGGCCGCGTTCCGCCCGCTAACAGAAACGTTCCGTCTCGCAGTGGAAATAGCTTCGGCGAAATATCCAGAGCCCGAAAATGGGCATATCTACGACCATTGAAAAATTCTGAGAATTTATTTCCGAGGGAAAAATAGGGCTGCTCGGAAATATAGAAGATCACCCAGTGGTATAGTTGTCGCCCGGAGGCATCGAACCGGCGAAGACCAGTTACATAAACAGCATCTCCGTCCGTTTCGCTGAAATGGCTACCGTCAGGAAGCCCGATTTTATCCCCGTACTGGGTGCCCACGACATTCTTCAACTGGCGATATCCGTTGGTCTCCAAAAACAGCCTTCTTTTCTTGAATTCGGAGGCTGGCCAATCCTTGATCGTGCGACCGGCAAAAAAATCATACAAAATTTGTCTGCCTCGCGATTTGGCGCCAGGGCGGTCCTGGTAACTGAATTCGACGAGAATTCTTCCGTCCGCTCCTTCGTAGACGCCCGAATTTAAATTGCCCGCACTTAGTTCTCCTGAAACACCTTTCGGAATGGACATCGCCCGGCCCCAGACATTGGGGTAAGGGGGATAGATTTTTTGAACGGTGGGTTTTTCGACGGCCGATGCCGGGTTCAGCGGGGCGAATAGAATTGTGCTGAGTGCCAGCAATGCCGAATTCAAGATCAGTGATATTGATTTCATGACATCCTCCCGGCCCGTTAACGATGGGCGCCGCGAATGATATTTTCTATGTCGTGGTCGTTCATTTAGATGTTCCTTCTTTCTGGTTGATAAGATTCTTGAGTTTACTGAACATGATCTCGTCGGTGACTTCTGGTGCTAACCAAGGCTGTTTCGGATTTCGATCGCGGAGCCTGGAGAGAATATTTTCCGCCTCATTCCAGGATTCCAAAAACATCTTGTTGGCTATTTCCGGATTGATGAGAATGACATTGCCGCTGCGCCTGATGTAGGGAGAGCTGAGATCACCCTTGAATCGGATAAATACGGGCCGCCTGCTGCCGGCCAGCAGAAATGTGCCATCGCGCAATGGATACAGCTTCGGATGGATAGCCGACGCCCGGAAATAGGCAAATCGGCGCCCACCAAAAAAATCCGAGGCGGCTCGACCGGTGGAATAATATGCATGATCGAAAAGATAAAAGATCGTCCAACGGTAAAGTTCCGACCCGTCGGGCTTGAACCGTCGAAGGCTGCTTCGAAATATTGTATCACCGTCGGCACTCCCGAAATGGCCACCGTTCGGGATTGGAATTCTATCCGTAGAATAGTAACCAACGACGTTTTCTAATCTCCGATAGCCGTTGGCTTCGATAAATCGGTACATCTTGTCGATATCGGAATCTGGTCCCTTCTGGGCTGGCCACTCCTTAAAAACGCGGCCCTTGAAAAAATCGTATAGATATCGACTGCCGGCCTCGCCGCCTGGCCGGTTCCGATACCAGGCTCCGACAAGTATGTGTCCGTCCGGACCTTCGAAAACGTTGTCCGCGAAAACAACTCCCGTAGCATCTTTCGGGATCGGCATTTCGCGGCCCCAGACATCGGGGTAGGGCGGATAGATTTTATTCCCAGCCGGTTTTTCCGCCGCCAAAGCCGGTGCTGGCATGACAAGCAGATATACGCCAAGTGCCAGCAATGCCGATTTCAAGACAGGTAATTTTGAACGCATGAACGTCTCTCCAGCCAAATTTACGGACTTCATAGTTCTTTATTTGTTCGAAAATTTTCCCAGCGCAACTGTTCAGCGAAAAATAAATTCTAAATGTGATCGATGTGCCAAAATGGCAACAGCCAAACCGCACGCCCGCTTCGCTTAAAAGCTACGCCGGCCAGGGCTCGCTTCGCTTAAAAGCTACGCCGGCCAGGGCCCGCCAATGCCTTAGCCGGCGGGGCCGATGATGCCGTCCCAGTCCTGCTCGGCGCAGGTGCGAAAGCCGCCGAACACATCGCGCCGCTCGTCGGTGAAATAATTGCGGTACATGTTGTTGACCGTGCGCCCGCGCGTCGCCCAGGCGCCGCCGCGCAGCACTTTGCGGGTGCCGAACACGGGTTCGGAATATTCCTGGTAGGCATCCGCCTTGAAGCCCGGATAGGGATCGAACTGGCTTGACGTCCATTCCCATACATTGCCGAGCATTTGGCGGCAGCCCCAGGCGCTGTCGCCTTGCGGGAAGGCGCCCACATCGGCGGTGCCCAATCCGCGCCCGTCCAAGTTGGCGCGGGTTTCAGTTTCCGGCGCATCGCCCCAGGGGTAGCGGCGCTTGGTGAGCGCGATGCGATGGCCGTCGGGCTCGCCAGCGGCGGCCACTTCCCATTCCAGCTCGGACGGCAGCCGCCGCCCCGCCCATTTGCAATACGCGTGCGCCTCGTACCAATTGACGTGGATCACCGGCTTGTGCGGCGCAAGGCCGATGATCTGGTCGAAATGGCGCAGCTTCCACTTGTCCGGCCCGTCGGCGAGCCAATAGACCGGATGCGCGGCCTCGGCCTCCACCTTCCAGCCCCAGCCGACATCGCGCCACAGATCGCGGCGATTGTAGCCGTCGTCGGCAACAAATTCCGCGAATTCGGCGTTGGTTACCGGCGCGCGGGCGATCTGAAAAGGATAGACGGTCTGCTCGTGGGACCATTTTTCATTGTCGAAAAGGAACGGCTCGGAGCCATCGGAGCCGAGCCGGAAGCTGCCGCCGGGAATCTCCACATCGCCCGGCAAGGGCCCGCCGTCCAGGCGCGCGGCATCGAAGCCTTTGGCGATGGCCAGATCGGGCTGGGGATATTCCAGGGTCTGGCGGGTATGGGTATAGGCCTCGGTATGCATGTCCTCGTGGAAGGCGGCGAACTGATAGATGAAACTGTCTTGCTCGGAGGCCGGATCATTGGCGCCGCCGGGCAGACGCGCGGCCAGCCGGTCTTCCACATCCTGCATATATTGCAGGCAGCGCCCCCGCTCCAACATCGGCAGGTCCCAGCGGACGCCGTGGATGACGGCGATGGAATCGTAGAGATCGTCGCCGTTGTTCAATATCGGCCGCTCGCCATAGAGCATGCGCAGGATGAACTGCTCGGCAAACCAGGCGACATGGCCGACTTCCCACAAAAGCGGATTTACGATGCCGAGGCGGGGGCCGATAATCTGTTCGTCGTCGAGGGAATTGAACAGCTCCACTGTGCGGGCGCGGGCATCTTTCAAGGTGTCGATCAAATATTGGTTGCTGACGATTTCGGTCATGGCGGATAGGGTGTCCGAAGTGAATGGTTCTTGGGTTGGCTATGAAGATTATTCAAATTACGCCCGCTGGCAAGCAGTCCAAATCGGGAAACCGGGTCACCGCCGACCGCTGGGCGCAGCTGTTGCGCAATCTCGGCCACCAGATAGAGACCCACGTGGACTATGACGGCCGCCGCGCCGATGCGATGATCGCTCTGCACGCCTGGCGCAGTCACGCGGCGATCATGGAATTCAAGGCCCGATGGCCCGGTAATCCGCTGATCCTGGCGCTCACCGGCACCGACATTAACACCTTTATCCACTCCCACCCGGAACCGACCCTGGCCGCCATCGAAGCGGCGGACGCGTTGGTCTGCCTGCACGATCTGGTGCCCCCATTGGTGCCCAAGGCGCAGCGCAAAAAAATGACCGTCATTTACCAATCGGCGCCGCCTTTGGCCGGCCCCCGGGCGCCGGCAAAGCGCCATTTTGATATCTGCGTCATCGGCCATTTGCGCCGCGAGAAAGACCCGTTCCGCTGCGCCGAGGCGGTGCGGGATTTACCCGCTGCGTCGCGCATTCGCCTGATCCATCTGGGCCGCGCCCACGATGAAAGCTGGGCCAAACAGGCGATCGGCGAAATGACAATCAATGCCCGCTATCATTGGAAGGGCGAGGTGCCCAAATGGCAGGTGCGCCGGGAGTTCGCCAAAACCCGACTGATGGTTATCTCGTCGCGCAACGAGGGCGGCGCCAACGTGGTCTCCGAAGCCCTGGCTGCCGGCGTGCCGGTGATCGCCTCCGACATCACCGGCAATGTGGGGCTCTTGGGCGAAGATTACGCCGGGCTGTACAAGCTGGAAGACGCGGGCGCCTTGCGGGCGTTGTTGCTCCGCTGCGAGACCGAGCCGGCGTTTCTAGAGCGCCTGACCGAACAGGGCCAAGCCCTGGCCGCCAACTTCACGCCCGAAGAAGAGCAGCGGCGCTGGGGCAAGGTGATGGCCGGGCTGGCGGGCTGAATCGCGGCGCCGGGCTCAAAAGGTCTCGGCGAAAAAGTCGCGCATCATGCGGTAGGATTTCTGGCACAACGCCTCGTCATAGAGCGACCCACCCGCCGGGTTGTTGGTGCCCTCGACGCAGAACGAGTGCATGGCGTGGCCGAACGTCGTCACCTGCCAGTCAACTTCGGCTTCGGTAAGCTCGGCCGCCAGCGCTTCCATTTGCGCCGCGGGGGTCACCGGATCGGCGCCGCCGTGCAAGGCCAATACGCGCCCCTTGAAGTTGGCTTTGGGTTCGGGATCGACCGGGTTGGGGGCGGTGACGTGGAACACCACGGTTGCCTTGAAATCGGCGCCGGCGCGCACCTGTTCGAGGGCAAATCCGCCGCCCATGCAATAGCCGATGGCGGCCGCCTTATCGGCATCGATGAGGTCCAATTCGTTGGCAGCGGCGGTCAGCGCTGCGTTGGCCACGGCGCCGCACCCGAGGATAAACGGCACATCGGCGCGGGTGCCGCGGGCTGCGGTTCCTAATTCCTCGAAGGTCTTTTCCTTTATCCCATAGCCGGCGCCGAACATATCGGCGACCATGACCACATAGTCCTGGCCGGCGACGTCCATGGCCATATCGATAGTGTGGCGGCAGACGCCGAACCAATCGGGCTGCATAAAAACCGAAGGGCGCTTGCCGGTAATACTGTCGTCATAGACGACCATGCCTTCGAACGGTGCGCCGTCATATTCGTAAGCAACCGGTATCTCTGCCATATCAAGCCTCTCTCTGGTTTGCGGTTAATCGGCGTCCGGATCGCGAGTAGCGCTCCAAGATTTCGACGTTCCTTCGACCATGTGACGGACATTCTCCACGCCGACCGGTTCTTCGAAAAACAAAGTTCGTTTGGCCGCCATATCGGGCATGTCCTGGCATACATACATGATCACGTCTTCATCGCCCGTCGCCTCGTGCTCATGATAGGCCCAGGCCGGGCATACGATTGTATCGCCTTGCTTGAAGGGATAACGAACGCCTTCGACCGTGGTGAATCCGGTGCCTTGAAGATAGTGGTAGATGGCCACCGAGTTATGGCGATGATGGGGAACCAGTTCGCCAGGATGGATAAGTTGAATGCCAATGAATATTCCCGGTGCGGCGCCCGCCAGTTCCCCATGATCCTCGTTAACCAGGCTGACGAAACGCCGCTCGGCGTGGCGGATCGGGTCTTTTCCCAGCTCGGCCAACTCCGCCTGCCAGTCTTCGGCCCGCCAACGGCATGGGCGAACAGGCGTGTGCCGCATGCGCTGGAAGTATTCGTCGGCCGAGATGGTTCGGGCGTTTCCGTACCCTTCCTCGCCGCCGGCCAAATTGTCTGGATCGGTTGTAGCGCCGATCAACGGTGTCTTCGCATCGGTAATATCGTCTGGCATGATGGCTCCTCTCTGAATTTATAAAATGACAAATTACTCGTATTCCGCTTCCCGAATTATGAGCGAATAAGATTGCTTAAACGGCCATCGCCGAAGCGTCCGGCGCGACTTGGATCCCGAACACGTCGGGCAGGCCGCCGAACGCCTGGAAGAAGGTCTCGCCGCTATCGCTGGTTGCCCATACGGTGCCGTCGCTGAGCCCGAAATAGAAGCCGTCCGGGTCCGCCGGATCGCTGGCAACGGCGCGCGGCGCAGCCATGGCGATAGCGTCCGGCAAGCCGTTTGTGCGACGTGACCAGCTGCGCCCCTGATCGTCACTGCGGTAAAAGCCGCAGCCGGGGCCTTCGGGCCGGCGCCAGCCCGGCGGCGGCACCGATGCGCCCGCCGTGAACAGGACTTGCGGCCGCCCCGGGTGCACCGCCAGATGCGCAAGATAGCTGTGTTCGAGCCCGTCGTTGGCTTCGATAAAGCTGTCGCCGCCGTCGTCGCTGCGATAAGCGCCGCGCCCGGCGGTTTCGATAACCACGGACGGATCATCGGGCATCACGGTGACCGTGTGGCCATCGAAATGGGCGCCCTGTTTGCAGTTTGCCCAGGTTTCGCCGCCGTCGGTGGACCGCACCACCCAGCCTTCCTCGACGGCGCCGAAGATCACCAGCGGGTCCGCCGCGCACAATCCCAGACCGCGCACATGGGCGACGTGGGGCGGGTTGGGAAAGGTCCAATCGTCGCGCCCCGAAAGCCGTTGCAGACCTTGGCATAGGTGCCAGCTCATCCCGTAATCATTGCTCTTGAACACCGACGCCGGCTCCGATCCGTAATACAGCTCTCCGGTCATGGGATGCTGAACAATGCAGAAGCCGTGCCGGTACAAGATGCCGTTATTGATCTCGAACCAGGTGGCGCCGCCGTCGTCGCTGCGCCAGACACCTGCAAGCAATGTCGCCGCATACAGGCGCCCGGCTTCTTTATGATCATGGATGACGGCGCGCACCGGGCCTTTGCCTTCGAGGCCAAGGCGCCGTGCCTCGCCGCCGCCGCCATTAACCACGCCCAGGAATGGGCCCTCTGCCGTCGCGATTACGATTGCCTTTTTGTGAGCCATTGCATCCTCCCTGTTGCCCTATCCGCGGCGCTCGGCGGCTCTTTTCCAAATGACGCGGATCAGCCAGATGGGAACCACGATTACGGCGCCGACCAGGATCGGTCCCGCCGCCCAGCCAACGAAGCCGGCGAAAATATTCATGAGCGTGTCGGCAAAACCGCCCAGGGAATCCAGCAGATCGCTTGCGTCCAGATTGAGCGCCTTCAAGATCCAGCCGACAATCAGCGATGCGACCAAAAGCTTGATGATGGTGCCGATCGGGTTGGACATGGAGTTGGACATGGGCCGGGCTCCGAGGCAATGGGCTGGCGCCAGTCTATAAAACCCTTGCATCGCTTCCAAGCACTTGAAATTCCGTGTTGCATCCAGGATCACCTGGGGTCAGCCTGGAGCCGGCAATTATCAAATGGGGGCCGAGCCGATGATGTATCTTGTGGCGATTATCGTACCACCGCTGGCATTGCTGCTGTCGGGGCGTCTATTTCACGCAATCTTCAACGCCATCCCCTGGGGCTTAAGCATTGTAATATTTGTGTTCAGCTTTGGCCTCGGCAGCTTCATTTCGAGCCCGCTTTGGATCATCGCCGTGGTCCACGCGATCTATCTGGTGCACAAGGAACGCGCCGAAGACCGCATGCGCGAGATCGCCGAAGAGACCATGCGCGAATAGCGCCGGGATATAATGCGCGATTAAGCGCCGCTATTTTCGTCCAGGGTATCGAACACGGCGTCTGAATTCAGCGTAAAGCCGAGCGCCGTTTTGATGCAGAGAAGCGCGGCGGCGTGGGCCTCGGTGCCATCCATGGAGCCGGTGCAATCTTCAACAACGATGGGCAGGTAATCGAGGCTATTGGCCGTCGCCGCCGTCGCCAGCACGCAGGAATTGGTGTTGACGCCGGTGATTAAAAGCGTGTTCACCGCCCGCGCGCGCAAGGCAAAATCCAGATCCGTGGCGAAGAAACAGTCTTTACGCTTTTTGCTGTCGATCACCAGATCGCCGTCTTCATAAAGGCCGGGCATGATCTCAAGCCCGGGGCTGCCGGCCAGATTATGGCGGAACTGGTTTTTGCGGGTATCGCCGGCCTGATCCACCTTGGTGCGCCAGAACGGATTGCCGGCGGTCTCGGATGGGTCGCGATATTGGGAGACAACATGGATGATCGGAATGCCGCGCGCCCGGCAGTGCTCGTTAAAGCGCTGATTGGCGGCAACCACCTTGGCCGCCAGATCGGCCGGCGCCGGCAGGGTCGCGACCGCCATATCAAGATGCCCCCGGTGCAGATCGATGGCGACCACCGCCGGGCTGACCTCGTCCAAACCTAGTTTCATAGCCGCCTCCGTCCCTTTGCCGGTCACCCTCTGTACCGGTTCCACCGTGTCCCGGTTACCCTCTGTCCCGGTTACACCGTGTGCCGGTCGCGCAGGGCGGCGGCCAGGGTGCCGTCGTCCAGATAGTCCAACTCGCCGCCCACCGGGATGCCGTGGGCCAGAACGGTGATTTTGGCACCTGAGCCCTCCAGCCGCTCGGAGATATAATGGGCGGTGGTGCGGCCATCGACGGTGGCGCTGGTGGCCAGGATAATCTCGGTTACCGCCGCGTCTTTCGAGCGCGCCACCAGCGCGTCGATGGCCAGATCGTCGGGACCGATACCGTCGAGCGGCGACAATACGCCGCCGAGCACATGATAATGGCCGCCAAAGGTGGCGCCCCGTTCCAGCGCCCAGAGATCGCCGACCTGCTCGACAACGCAAACCAGCGCTCCGTCGCGCCTGGGATCGGTGCAGATGGCGCAAATATCGGTGGTGTCCAGATTGCCGCAGCGGGAACAGGCTTTGACGTTGTCCGCCGCCGATGTCAGCGCCTGGGCCAGCGGGCGCATGACCGCATCGGGATTGTTGATCAGGGCCAGCGCCGCGCGCCGCGCCGAGCGCGGGCCGAGCCCCGGCAGCTTGGCCAGCATTTGGATCAGACGGTCGATGTCGGAAATGTTCATGGCTGGGTTCGGCCGGGATGGCTAAAGGCTCAAAAGGGCAGCTTGAAGCCCGGCGGCAATTGCAGCCCGCCGGTCAGATCGCTCATTTTCTCCGCCGCCGCGGTCTCGGCCTTGGCGCGGGCATCGTTGATGGCGGCGACGATCAAATCTTGCAGAACCTCGGCCTCGCCCGGGTCAATCAGGGCCGGATCGATCTTCAAATGGCGCGCCTCGTTCTTGCCGGACATGGTTATCTGGATCATGCCGCCGCCGGCCGAGCCGGTCACTTCGGTGGACGACAACTGTTCCTGCATTTCGGCCATCTTGGCCTGCATCTCCTGCGCCTGCTGCATCATCTGGCTGAGATTCTTCATGGCTCCATGTTTCCTTCCGTGTCTTCGTCCGTGTCTCCGTCGTCCTGGTCTTCGCCGCCGGAATTGTCAGCGCCCGAATGCTGCGCTCCGGCGCCACCGATGGAGCGCACGCTTTCGATTTCGGCGCCGGGAAATGTTGCCATGATCGAGCGCACCACCGGGTGGCGTTCAACTTCGCCAAGCCGGTCGCGGGCGGCGGAGTCCGATTGCTGGGCGACGGTCTCGGCGCCGCCTTCCTTGGCCAGGGTCACCATCCAGCGCGCGCCGGTCTGTTCCGCCAAAAATTTGGATAAGCGGCTGGATAGATCAGACGCGGCGCCTTCCCCAAGACGAATTTCGATAGCGCCCGGCTGGAAGCTCACCAGATGCACCTGGCCTTCCAGTTCGGTCTTCAAGATGCGCTCGTTGGCTGCATCGGCAAGCTGAATAATGTCGTTGAAGTTTTGCGGGGCGGGTGCGGACGTGGCTTCCGGCTCCGCAGCGGGCTGCGTTTGCACGGCTATCGCCGATTGGGCGCCGCCGGCGCTGGTGGATGGCGGCGGTGGCGCTTGAGATGGGGCGGTTGCTGGGCCCGGCGCGGCGGGCGTGGCCGGCGAAGATTGCAGCGCCTTGACCGCGTCCGCCGGCGACGGCAGATCGGCCATATAGGCAAGCCGGATGAGCAGCATTTCGGCGGCCTGGATCGGCGCCGGCGCCGACTGCACCTCGGCGACGCCCTTGAGCAGCATCTGCCAGGCGCGGGTCAGCACCGCCATGGTTAGCTTGTCGTTCAATTGGGCGCCGCGCGTTTTGTCAATTTCGGCGGCGCCGGGCTCATCGAGAACCGCCGGCGAGACCTTGATGCGGGTCTGCCAATGGACCACGCCCAACAGGTCCTGCAAGATGATCAACGGATCGGCGCCGCTCTGATAATCGGCGTCCAGTTTGTCCAGCGCGCCGGAGATGTCGCCTTGCATGATGCGCTCCAACAAATCGAACGAGCCTTCCCGGTCGGCGAGGCCAAGCATGGCGCGCACGTCGTCCTCGCCAAGCTCCGTCTCGGCGCCGGCGCCGATCGCCAACACTTGGTCGAGAAGACTGAGACCGTCGCGGACGCTGCCATCGGCGGCGCGGGCAATCATGGCCACGGCCTCGGCGCTTAAGCGGGCCTGCTCTTTTTCGGCGATGCCGGTGAAATGGCGGATCAAGGTTTCCACCTCGACCCGGCGAAGATCGAATCGCTGGCAGCGCGACAGCACGGTCACCGGCACTTTGCGAATTTCGGTGGTGGCGAAAATAAACTTGACGTGTTCGGGCGGCTCTTCCAGGGTTTTCAGCAATGCGTTGAAGGAGTGACCCGACAACATGTGTACTTCGTCGATAATATAGATCTTGTAGCGCGCCGAAACCGGCCGGTAACGCACGCCATCGATTATTTCTCTCATATTTTCGACGCCGGTGTGGCTTGCGGCATCGATTTCCCGCACGTCGACCTGCCGGTCCTCGGCGATGGATACGCAAAATTCGCATATCCCGCAGGGTGTGATGGTCGGTGCGCCATTGCCATCCGGCCCGACGCAATTGAGGGCGCGGGCAATGATGCGGGCGGTGGTGGTTTTGCCGACGCCGCGCACCCCGGTGAGGATGAAGGCATGGGCGAGGCGCCCCGAATCGAAGGCATTGGTGAGGGTGCGCACCATGGCCTCCTGGCCGACCAGATCGGCAAAGGTCTGCGGCCGGGTGGTGCGCGCCAGGACCTGATATTCCGGCTCGGCGGCCGCCGGATCATCGCTGGGCGAGGAGGCCGGTTCTATCGTCTCGTTCATGGCGGGGCGCCTTATTGGACGGGCCGGGCGGTTTAGGGTGGGAGACCGGACCGACGACCCGGGCGAAACTCGTTGCGGCTGCTTCCTTCCGGACCTGACCGGGTTCGCGAGCCGACCGTCCGCAGCCGGCCTCCCGGGTGGATTATAGCAGTTCCGGGGGGAGGCCGCGCAAGTCCGAATAGGAGACAGCGTGAGGTACACGCCAGCCCGGCTGGGGATGGCGCAGGCCGGGTGCCGCAATACTCTAGCGCACGGGGGTTGGCATGGTCGGCCCGTGCGCGACCTCGATGGGGCGCGCCCCCAGCAGCAAGAAGAAGTTGAACCACGGGAGACGTTGAGACAGTGAGAAGAGAAGAAAGAAAAAGGGATTCCAACACAGAGTTCACAGAGATCACAGAGATCACAGAGATCACAGAGATCACAGAGATCACAGAGAAGAATGAATGCGCTGCGCGCGGGCATAGTTTTCGGGCGGCAAGCGCCGAAAGCGTGGATAGTAATTGAAAACATTGTTGCAATTTTGTTCTTGACATGTCGATGTATTATATATATATTATATTTAATCCTATTTAAATACTAAGGAGGCTCTCATGGAAGTCCTACCCCTCAACCGGCTTTTTGGCCGGGGCGCCATTTATGATCCCGATGATTTGAACCTTGTGGACCGCGCGCTGCGCCGCCTGGACCTGATGCCGACACCGAAACGAGGTATGACCACCAACACCGCCGAGGACGTGATCGGCGGGGTGGAACGGCTGCAACGGGAGGCCGGCGATCTGGCCGTTGATGGCGTCATGCGCCCGAGCGGACCCACCGCAAGACGGCTTGCCGACATGATGCGCACCCGACTTGATGATCCGGCGCTGGCGGCCACCGTGTCCAACCCCTTTGGCCGCGCCGACGGCAACCCCTGGCCGTTCCTGGTCAAGACCGCATCGGCGCCGGCGCATGTCCCGGTCAACCGCCGCCCGGTCGCCATACCGCCTTTGATACGACCCGCGCCCAAGCCCTGCGCAGCCCCATCGCGCGGGGTTAAACCCATCGTGATCGGCCGCGCCGTCATTCCGCCAAGCGGCGTTGCCGGCGGAAGCGGCAAAGTGCCGCCCTGGACGCCGCCCTCACCGAACCGCAAACCGGATGTTTCCAAGCCGGATGCGTCTAAATCACCACCAGACGGCAAGCCGGAGGTTCCGAGGCCAAATCCCGGCCCCAATTCCGAATTTGCGGACGCCATTGCCAAGCGAGAATCCGGCGGCGAGCCGAATCGGGGCTGGGGCGCGGTCAACGAAACCAAGGGCCCGGATGGCAGGGTAACCGACCGAGCGCTCGGTCGGTATCAGATGACCACCTCGGCATTGGTCGATGCCGGTTACAAACACCCCGACGGCACCTGGACCGGCAAAGGCGGCGTTAAAAGCGATAAGGATTTCCTGTCCAGCCCCGATGCTCAAAACGCAGCCCTCGGCGATTTCACCGGCAAACTTTGGGGCCAATTGGGCGACGCGCGCGGCAAGATTGGTGGCAAGATAAATGGGATCAAAGGTGATATCACAATTACACAGGGCGGCCTAATTGCAGCGGCACATCGTCGTGGCGCTAGCCGAGTAAATGAATATTTTAATTGGTTGTCAAAAAACGGAGGTAATTCAAAAGCGAATTATCAAAAATTGGACCCAAGGCTCGCCAAACAATTCAAGCAAATTGAGACGAGACTGCGGGAGTTTCAGGCTGTACCCTATGAAAGGTAGTCATATCGTAATTACAATAACCTGTGGTTGTCACAACATCTTTGCGCGAAACATTTGAACCAATCTATCATGGCCAGTCGCAATCCTCTCAGCCGATTATTTAGATTAGCCTGGCCGGTCTTGCTATTATTTTGGCCGGAACCAGTATTCGCCCAGCGCACAGCCTTAAACTGGGCAATACCTTACCACGGAGCCGACAAAATTTTTATCTCCAAGTTCCTTCATAACCATTCCATCCTTGGTGAATGGATGGGAAACGGAATATTGAAGTTCGACGAGAATGTTTCTGTGGCCTACATCGATCTCAACAAAAACGAAACCTCGGAAATGATCGTAGGCGCAGTTCATTCTTCCGCCACCTGCGGTGGAACCGCCCCGGATGCTGGATGTCCATTTTATGTGTTTCGAAAAGCATTCGAAAAATGGGA